>JAISAG010000126.1 GCA_031266815.1 Burkholderiaceae bacterium
GCGGTCTGCTTTGCCTGCGGCGGGCGTTACGCACTTCTTCCCGAAAGGGAGGCGTCAAGGCGCAGCAGAGACCAGTGTGTGCAACGCGGCGAGTCGGCAAACCGGTTCACACAGCAGTGCAAGTATGGCAGTGAAAATGCCTTGAGACAAGGTCTGTGTGTCGTGCGCCGTGCCGGTACTGTCCGTACCGATTGTGCCGGAAAGCGCCGTCCCCCAAGTGACCCATCCGACGCCGTTTGCCGATTTATCCCGCCCAGCCAGCGGGGGTCAGCCCGGCAATCGTCCTAAAGACTGCCGCCGTCCCTTTCGCTCCCGCATTTTAACCTGTCATGCTTTCCTGCCCGTCAGGAATCAGGTCGCCGGGCGGGTTCATGGCTTTTTCATCCTCTCCCTTGTCCAGTGCCGATACGGCAAGCTGTGCGGGGAGATTACCCTGTTCGGCAGCGCGTGCCAGCCATTCCCGTGCGGATTTCCGGTTCGGATTAACCCCGTTTCCTTTCAGGTAGGCAATACCCAACTGGTATTGGGCGTAGGCAAAGTTTTGCTGTGCGGCACGCATCAGCCAGCGAAAGCCGGATATGGGGTCCTTTTCCACTCCCACGCCCTCCATGTAGGCAAAGCCCAATACGGATTGCGCGCGCGCCACTCCCTTTTCCGCCATATCGGTCAGCATGGGGATAGCCTTGTCGTACTGCTCCTGCGCCAGCAGCTGTATGGCATGATCTACGGGGAACATTTCCCGCGCAACATGGTGCTGCCGGGCGTGGCGCGCCAGCCAGGATTCCGCCAGATGGTTTCCTTGCCGGGCAGCTTCGCGAATCCAGCCCAGCGCGCTCCCCTCGTTTTGGCGAACGCCTTGTCCGTCGGCATAGAGTTGTCCCAGGTAATACTGGGCGTAAGAGTCACCCGCCGCTGCGGCTTTTTCAAACCAGCGCGCCGCTGTCTGCATGTCCTGCACGATACCCAGCCCATCACGATACAGCATGCCCATCATGCATTGCGCTCTCGATTCACCTTGCTCTGCGGCCTTGAGATACCAGTTCCTGGCCTCCTGATAGTCTTGCGTCACCCCCAGTCCCTGAAAGTAGTATTCCGCCAGGTTGTACTGGGCAGCGGGCAATCCCTGTTCTGCAGACTTTTTCAGCCAGACAAGAGCTTCCTGTTGGTCAGGCGCAATCCCCTCTCCGTTGGTCAGCGCCACAGACAGGTTAAACTGCGCCTCTATGTGCCCCTGCTCGGCGGCCTTTCTCATCCAGCGGAGGGCGGTATCAATTTGCCGCGCAACGGGGCCGTCACCCCAGTAATACGTCTGACCGACGAGATACTGCATTTCCGCGTCGCCCGCATCGGCCGCTTTTTCCATGACGGTAAAGGCTTCGCGTTCTTTCCCTTGCCGGAGTAATTGCCTTGCTTCGTCACGGTAGCCCCCTGTGGCTGCCGAAGGAGCTTGCTTCGTTCCGGAACGCGCCCTGGCAGCGGGATGCGCCTGGGCCGCGATATGTTCTGTGGTGGAAGAGGACTTTTGAGTATCGCAGGCAGAAAGCAGGATGATACAACCCGCGAGGGTGAAAGAAGCAATACGCCTTGGGGAGGAAAGCATGGCAAAAAGTCCTGATTTTCTGCGTTTTCCGCATTCTATACCGGTTTGCGGCGGTTTTGGAAAAATGTCCTGACGGGAGAGGGCGGGCGCGTGCATGCATAATATCGTCGGCGGACGATACGCCGCGCACAAGCCGTTGACAGTCGTTGCTGCAACACGGCCTGTTACATGCCTGGACGTTATGCTCGTTGTCTTTCTGCGGGATATGGACCGAAAGGTGTTGCGCTACCCAACAGATCGCCCAATATCCGTCCCCAATCAGGCACCTCACAACGTCTGCATAACATCAAGCAAGCGCTGATAGCTGTCAACGTCGTGGTACTTCACATCCGCAGTTGATATTTCATTAAACAGTTTCTTTGCGCAAATAATCTTCGCCTGCTCAATGGGTCTCAGTTGCAGGCTGTCCATTGTGCCTTTGGTTTCGGCGATAAAGAAGATATGCTTCACAGAACCGCGCCTGAAAGCTATTGCCCAGTCCGGTGAGTAATTGCCGACAGGCGTCGGAATATAAAACCCCTTCGCGCCCCGTGGCAGCTTCGCATAGACGACTACCTCGTCGGCGGCCTCTATATCTTTGGCGAACCGGCGTTCCACACTCTCTTCTGCGGTCCCGTCCGTGAAAACATAGTCCTGTATCGCCTTTTTCGCCTGAAAGGCGCTGGCGTACTCCTGAGAAGACTTGCTCACATTGAAAATATCCTGCGTGTAGGGTTCTTCCGCACTCGGCTGATAGGAGATATGTTCCACGATGACAGCCGCTTTTTGCCTGTCGATTTCATCGGCAACGCGCTGAATGAACTCCTCCGGGTTCAGGCTGAACATTCTGCGCTTTCCGGAATCCAGTCTTTTGAGGATGGCGGCAGCCGTCTGGCGCGTCAGCCCTGTTTTCTCCGCTATTTTGCCGATGAGGTCGTACGTCACAGCGCTTCCTGCCGCATATTCCAGCGTCCGCGTCCGGGTGCGCTCCACATCGAATTCCGCTCCCGTCTGAATGCCCTCTGTGAGCGTGTACGAGAGGCGTGTGACATGGAGGTCGGCATTGAGTGCGGCGGCGGATTTTTCGACAAGCTCCGGGCTGTCGAATTCGACCGTGTAGGCGTACCGCCGATTGATTCGGTTCCACAGGTCCTGGAATTCCTGCTTTTTGAAATTCTCGTTGAGCGGATTGTCCTTGACCTTTGTGTCGTGCCCGTCTTTCATCATGTCTTTCAGTACGCTTGGGTCGAAGATGGCTTGCACGAGTTTGTGAACAGTTTCTGCAAACAAGGCAAGCTCCGGCTTCATCGGCGCGAAACGGTTCGCTTCAGCGGCGGCGCGATAAGCAACGGTCACGCCGCCGTTGTCATCCACATAATCATTGCGGACGAGGTAGTTGTAAATCGCAGTGGCTTCTGCAACGGTGAGCGTGCGCACGTCATCCCCGACCAATACACTCTTGCCTGTGAAATACGCCACATCCGCCTTTTCCGGTCTTTCGTACAAGTCCTCATGGATTTTCCGCTGCAAGTCGGACACGAAGTTTGCATAGCTCTCGCTTGCGATGACGGTTAATCTGTTCACGTCATGGACACCGGTTTCGCCGCACACATCCATGTCTTGCCTGTCGCCCGCCTGATTGACGCAGAGGCGCAAGCCCCGCCCGACCTCTTGCCGCTTGGTGGTGGCATTGTCGGAATGCTTCAGCGTGCAAATCTGAAACACGTTCGGGTTGTCCCACCCTTCGCGGAGTGCGGAGTGGGAGAAAATGAAACGTGTCGGCTCATCGAATGACAACAGCCGTTCCTTGTTTTTGAGTATCAGGTCGTATGCGGATACATCGTCCGAAAACTCGTTTCCACGCTTGATGATACTGTCAATCGCCCGACCTCGTTTGTCAATGGAGAAATAGCCCCGGTGCGTTGCAGACGGTTCAATGCGCCGCAGGTAGTCCTGATATTCCGTTGGGAAGAGCGTCAGATGTTCGTTCAATATGGCGGCGTACTCCTGTTCGAAGATTTCGCCGTACTCGCCGGGCAATTCGTTTCCGTCATCGTCATACCTGCGGTATTTCGCTACTTCATCAATGAAGAAGAGGGACAGGCACTTGATGCCGCTTGCAAAAAGCTGTTCCTCTTTCTCGAAATGGGACTGTATTGTTTCGCGTATCTGGATGCGCCGGATGTCACTTTCATTCACGTCGCCGGATGCAACGCCCGCAGCAAGGGCGTCGCCATTGGAGAAGGTCACGGTTTTGCTGAGGGGGTCAACGTCTGAAACCGACAAGCCTTTATACTGCTCCAGCTCGTTTGAGGCGAAAAACAGACTGTCGCTCGCCCCGAGCAAACGCGTCTGGCGTTTTATTGTGCCGCGCGCCAACTGTACCTCGAACTCCAGGCGGGCGCGGGGTGGTTTGTTCGGTGCAATGACAATTTCGGAAAGGTAGATGTATTTGTCCGTGCCGCGCAAGTTCCTGATTTCAAAGCCCTTGACTTCTATTTTCTTGACGAGCTTTTTTTGGAAAGCCTCAAGCGCGTCAAGCACATAAACAAGGTTGTGCGATGTCTTGTGCGTTGCCGAATAATTCAGCGAAAACAGCGGATTGAAGTTGTTCTTCAGGGCGTTCTGTGTTGCCGCACCGCCCATCTTCTGCGGCTCGTCAAGAATGATAATCGGGCGATTTGCCTTGATAACGTCAATGGGACGGCGGGAGCCGAATTCGTCGCGTTTGGAGTAGATGATGCGGGCATCCTCGTTACCGCGCCTGCCTGCAACATTTTTATCCTCGTTCAGCGTTATGTTGAACGCCTGAATGTTGATAATCATCACGTTTATGCCGGAGCCGCTTGAAAAGTCATCAAGCTGATGCAGGTTTTTGGAGTTGTAAACGAAAAACCGCGCCTTGATCTTGTACGACATGAAATGTTCCTGCGTGATTTCAAAGGACTTTTTTACCCCCTCGCGGATGGCGACGGACGGCACCACCACAATGTACTTGCTCCAGCCGTAACGCTCGTGAAGCGCGAACATGGTTTTGATATAAACGTAGGTCTTGCCCGTGCCCGTCTCCATCTCCACATCAAGGCTTACCGCGCCAAACTTTTTCACAAGTTCCGGCGACAGCCTGATATTGCGCTCTGCCTGTATTTGGCGGATGTTCCTCAAAAGCTGCGCATCATCCAGCGCTACCGCCGCATTGCGGTAACCCGTATCGTCCTCATCGTCCGCCGACTTTGGGAACAAGTCTGGCGGCAGGACGGGTTTTTCGTACCTGCCCACATCGCGGCGGTAGCGGACAAGGTCTTGCTTCGGCTGTCCGGCGAACACGCGCACAACACTATCCACCGCTTCTGTCTGGAACGGTTGAATCTTGAAATTAAATTTCATCGGTCTTACCCTCATGCCTTGCAATCTGTTGCTCAATGCGTTCGCGCTCGCGCTCCAACGCGGCCTTGAGCGCTTCTTCGGTCGGCAGGTATAACCGGTATTGGGACGCGAACAGGTTTTCCTTGTCGGCAAGCACAGAGTATTTCACAATACTTTCATCCTTGTCTGTGACAAGGACAAGACCGATGGTCGGGTTATCGTCGTCCCGTCTTATTTTTTCATCGAACAGCCGGACATAAAAGTCGATTTGCCCTACATCCTGATAGGTCAGTTTGCCCGCTTTGAGATCAATGACGACAAAGCATTTCAGGATATAGTTGTAGAACACGAGGTCGATGTAGTAATGCTCGCCGTGTTCCGTGGTGATCCGCTTTTGCCGCGATACGAAAGAGAAGCCCTTGCCCAGCTCAAGCAAAAACTCCTGCAACTTGTCTATCAGACCTTGCTCCAGTTGGCTTTCGCTGTATTTGGTGTTTTCTTTCAGGTCGAGAAATTCCAGGATGTACGGGTCTTTGAGGATATGGTCTGCATCCTTTTTTGGTTCAAGCCTGAAAACCTCGCCTGCGATTTCGGGGCGCTGTTCCTTTTGTGTGGCAAGCAGTCGTTCGTAGTAAAAAGCGTTTATTTGCCGTTCCAACTGGCGCGATGTCCACCCGCAGTCCGCGCTCTCTTTCAGATAGAATGCGCGGCGCTCCGGTTTTTCCACCCGCATGAGCAGACGGTAATGCGACCAACCCAATTCGGCACGCAGTGCGTGCCGAATTGGAAATATTTCATAAAACTGACGCATTGCGCGCAGATTACGCTCCGTGAAGCCTTTGCCAAATTCTGCCGTCAGCCGTTCAGACAGGTACGCAAGCAGGCTGCGCCCGTACTCGGCACGTTCGCCGGTGGCCTCAGCAATTCGCTGTCCGATTTCATGGTACACGCCAACCATGGCTGTATTGACGGTAACGACCACCCTTGTCCGCGCTTCAGCAAGGGCGATGCGTATGGCTTCATAGACTTGCGTTTCGGATGGGGTGGTCGGCAACCGGTTCCTTTCATCCTTGCCCGGTACGTTATCACCGTCCACTACAGCACCCTTTTTTGCGTTGAAGGGCTGTACGTCCTGAATATCTGCTCGAAGTTCACACGTGTGCTGTCGGAAGCGAAGCTGTTGTCGCGGAACACGGCGTAATACGGTTTGTCTTTCGCTATTGCCGTCACAATCGCATCGTTCACGCCCTGAAAGCAAGCGGTGAG
>JAISAG010000135.1 GCA_031266815.1 Burkholderiaceae bacterium
TGCACCATTCCAGTGACAAGCCGCCGCCAATCATCACAACGCCGTCCGGCAACAGGCTCACGGTCTGCTTAAAGCGCGCCAGACCATCTGCGAGTTCACTCCGGCTTCTGGATTCATTCTGCTGGATATGGTACAAGCGCGCATACACTTCCGCCCACGCGCCCCACGCGCTCGACGGGCGTGTCCGTTCCGGTTCACTCAGCCAGACACGCAGCCTCGACAGACAGTACAAGTGCACGCCAAGCCAGGCTGTGGCCGACGCCAGACCCGCCAGCAACCCGACAAGGGCGCCGAAAACGTGCCACAACGCGAGCGCAACAACCCACAACAGCACCGGCGCCAGCACCACCGGCACCCAAAAACGACTGCGTGGTGTCATGAAGGATCTGCCTTGTCGGACAGCATGTAACCGACCCCTCTGACTGTCTTTAACAATCCCCCCTGGTGTTTTAATGCCTTGCGCAAGCGCAGTACATACACGTCCACCGTCCTTTCCTCCATTTCCAGTTGATCCCGCCAGATTTTATCCAGCAGTTGCGCCCGCGAAAAAACCCGGTCCGGATTGGACAGAAAAAAACGGAGCAAACCGAACTCCGTCTTGCTCATTTCCAGGATATGTCCATCCAGTTCGACGACATGTCTCTCCACATCTAGGACGATGCCTGCAAACCGAACCTGTCCCTTTGCCCGCTCCGGCGCGCGACGACGCAGAACAGCGTTGAGGCGGGCAATGAGTTCTCTGGGAGAAAAGGGCTTGGTGATATAGTCGTCAGCGCCTTTGTCCAGCCCGCTTACCTTGTCTTCCTCCTGCCCGCGCGCTGTGAGCATCACCACAGGCAGCACTTTTTTGTCCGGGTCGCTGCGAATACGCCCCAGCAAGTGCAAGCCGCTCTCGTCCGGCAACATCCAGTCCAGCACCACCCCATCCGGCGGGTTTTTCTCCAGTATCCGCCACGCCTGCTGTGCCGTTTCCGCCTGCAACGCCTGCCACCCCGCCATTTCAATGGCGCAAACGACCAGTGCCATGATGGCGGGTTCGTCTTCTACTACCAGAACATGCGTCTTGCCGGGTGACATAGCATCCCTCTCGCGCCGGAACATACAGCCAGTATAAGCAGGAAGCGTACAAATGGAAACGGGAAAGGCGGCGGTCGCTATTCCCTTCCCGCGTCACGTGCAGGCACCGCGCTTTGGCGCTGCACAAAATCGGTATGGCGAATGTCAATTCCCGACACACCGTAAACCACGTGCTCCCCGATATTGGTCGCGTGATCGCCAATGCGCTCCATCGCCTTGGCGACCCACAATATATTCAGCGCGGACGCGGTAGAAGCCGATTCGACCGCCATGAACTCCACCAGGCTGCGCATCATTTCATTAAAGACGGAATCCAGCACATCGTCCATGGCAATCACGTGAACAGCTTGCACCTTGTCCATCCGCTCGTATGCGGACAACGCGTCATGCAGCATCACGGCCGCCGTATCCGCCATACTGTGAATAAACAAATCATAGTTATCCAGTCGTGTTCCATCCGCTTGCAAGTCTTTTACGGAACGCGCTATCTTTGTAATTTCATCGCCGATACGTTCTAGGTCGGTAGAAACTTTCAAGGCGGCGACCGTCGTCCGCAAATCATCCGCCGTTGGCTGCCGCCGCACGATCAGCCGAATGCACGCCTCATCTAAGGCCACCTCCAGACGATTGACCGTCCCGTCGCGCAAAATCACCCGGTTTGCCACATCGCCATCGCGCTCACAAAAGGCGTGAACCGCGTCCCGAAACTGCATCTCAACCAGCTTTCCCATCTCCAGCACTTTCGCCTGAACACCACCCAATTCCGCGTCATACTGCTTTGATGAATGTCCCGCTCCGCCCGTCATGACAATCCTCCACATCTAACCGAAACGCCCTGTAATGTAGTCGCGCGTCTCCTGCTTTGCCGGGTTCATGAAAATCTGCCCCGTCTCGCCAAACTCGACCAATTCGCCGTCATACAGGTATGCCGTAAAGTGTGAGCAACGCGCCGCCTGCTGCATGTTGTGCGTTACAATCACAATCGTGTACTCGCCGCGCAACTCTGCAAGCAAATCTTCTATCCTGGCAGTGGAAACAGGGTCCAGCGCAGAAGTCGGCTCGTCCAGCAACAGCACTTCCGGCTGAACGGCAATGCAGCGCGCAATACACAACCGCTGTTGCTGACCGCCCGACAAGGACAACCCGCTTTTGTTCAGTTTGTCGCTCACCTCGCCCCACAACGCCGCTTTCTTCAAAGCCCATCGCACCCTGTCGTCCATCTCGCTTTTCGTCAACTTTTCATGCAACCGTACTCCGAACGCCACATTTTCGTAAATCGTCATGGGAAAAGGTGTCGGCTTCTGAAATACCATGCCAACCCGCGAACGCAATGTATTGACATCCCCGCCCCCGTTTAACAGATTCTCTCCCTGAAACAACACCTGTCCTTCCGCCCGCTGCCCGGGATACAAGTCATACATCCGGTTGAATGTCCGCAGCAACGTTGATTTGCCACAACCGGACGGACCGATGAACGCCGTAATTTTCCCGCCGTGAATGGGCAGACTCACCTCCTTGAGGGCATGAAAATGACCATAAAAGAAATTCAGCCCAATCACTTGTATATCCCCTGCCTCCACCGCACTGCCGGTATCGGCGTGACCAGCGTGCGACACCGCCATGTTGACGAGAGGAGAAAAAGTGCTGACCCCTGAAAATGTATCTACCAACATATCCCATCCTTCCTGAAAAGACGCTGCACGCGTCCTATCTGTTCTTTTCGCTTTCCGAAAACAGTGCGCCCGACAGTACGTTAAGCACCAACACACCGACCACAATCAAAAAAGCACCTCCCCATGCCAGCGTTTGCCAGTTCTCGTACGGACTCATAGCAAACTGGTAAATGACAACCGGCAAATTCGACATGGGCTTGTTCATGTTCAGCGAGAAAAACGCGTTGCTCAGCGCGGTAAAAAGAAGCGGCGCCGTCTCCCCCGAAATTCGTGCCACTGCCAGCATCAATCCTGTCAATACACCTGCCCTGACCGCACGCAAGCGCACCAGCAAGGCAACCCGCCAACGGGGCGCACCGAGCGCATAGGCCGCTTCGCGCAAGCTGACAGGCACCAGTGCCAGAAAGTGGTCTGTCGTTCGCACAACCACCGGCAAAGCAATCAGTGACAATGCCAGACTGCCCGCCCAACCCGAAAAATGCTGCACATGCGCGACATAAATCGCATAGACAAACAAACCCGTTACGATGGATGGCGCGGAAAGCATCATATCCACCACAAAACGGGTCACACTTGCCAGACGGCTGGTTTCGGCATATTCCGACAGAAAAACCCCGGCAAGAATCCCTACCGGGGTAACAATGGCGGTTGAAACCAGTACCATCATCACGCTGCCGCATATCGCGTTCAGCAGTCCGCCTCCCTCGCTGCCTGGTGCAGGCGTTATTTGCGAAAACAGTGCCCAATTGAGCGCAACGATTCCCCGAACGCACAGGGTTGCCCCTATCCAGACAAGAAAAGCAATGCCAGCAGACATGGCCAGCACGGACATCGCCATGCCCGCACGATGCTTCCACAAGCGCCACTGGTAGCGCGTACTGTTTTGTGCCGGAATCATCCGTTTCCCTCCCGCTTTGCCATCTTCATCAGGAAAAACCGTGCAATCAGCAATACCACAAACGTCATGCCAAACAGGATCAACCCCAATGCAAACAAGGAAGAGGTGTGCAAACGTGAAGTCGCTTCTGTAAACTCGTTCGCCAGCGTGGATGTAATACTATTGCCCGGCGCGAAGAGCGAGGCTGTCAGCCGATGCGTGTTGCCGATAACGAACGTCACAGCCATTGTCTCGCCCAGCGCCCTGCCCAAGCCCAGCATGATGCCGCCGGAAACACCACTGCGCGTGTGCGGCAGAACGATTCGGCACATCACTTCCCATCGGGTACACCCCACCGCATAAGCCGCCTCTTTCAGGACAGGCGGTACGGTCTTAAAAGCATCGCGCATGACCGAGGAAATGAAGGGAATCACCATAACCGCCAGCACGATTCCCGCTGTCAGCAAGCCGATTCCCATCATGGGTCCGTTAAACAAAAAGCCAATCCCGGGCAGCCTTCCCAGCGTTGCACTCAAAAAGGGTTGCACGTGGTCGGATAAAATTGGCGCCAGCACAAACAGCCCCCACATCCCGAAAACAATGCTGGGAATAGCGGCAAGCACTTCTATGGCGACCCCCAGCGGTCGACGCAGAGATATCGGGCACAACTCCGTAATGAACAGGGCAATCCCGAAAGAAACCGGCACCGCCAACAGCATGGCAATGCACGATGTCACCAATGTGCCGAATATCGCTATTAAGGCGCCGAATTCGTCATTGACCGGATCCCATTCCACCCTGGACAGAAAACCCGGACCGAATTCCACGAACGCGGGAATGGCGTACCACAGCAAAGAAAGCATCATGCCCGCCAAAACCAGCAGAACCAGTGTGGCGGACAGCAGGGTCAGGGCATAAAAGGCGCTGTCCTGCCAGCGTGTCCGATAAAAAGAATGAACGGACCGACCTGCCTTGTTGTCTTGATGACACAACACCAATGACATGATGCCTCTCCCCCGCAAAGTGCCCGCTACGCCGTTTCCCGTCGTGTCACCCGCTTACTGCCACACTGACTTGCCGGACGAACCCTTGATATTCGCGCGCCACACTTGCCGCACCTGATCCAAAACAGACTTGGGTAACATCACGTAATCCAGTTCCTCTGCGGCGGCGGCGCCGTTTTTAAACGACCAGTCGAAAAAGCGCAACACTTCCTTCCCTTTTGCCGAATCCGCCTGCACCGTCTTCATCAGGATGAAAGACGCGCCCGTGATGGGCCAGCCCTTGCCATTGGTCAACACAACGCCGAATCCGGGTGTGCTGCTCCAGGGCGCACCTGCCGCCGCGGCCATAAAGGAATCCCTGTTGGGTTGCACGAATCTTCCCGTTTTGTTTTGTAACTGGGCATGCGCTATACCGCCTTTCTTGGCATAAGCGTACTCAACATAACCGATTGCGCCGCCGATACGCCCCACATTTGCCGCAACCCCTTCATTTCCCTTGCCACCAACACCTGTCGGCCACTTGACCGTCGTACCCGCCCCGACCTGCGTCTTGAAAGCGGGACTGACCTTGGACAGAAAATCCGTCCACAAAAAGGAACTGCCGGAACTGTCTGCCCGGTGAACGACCGTAATCGCCAGGTCAGGTAAACGGATGCCAGGATTTAAGGCAACAATCTCGCGGGCATTCCATTTGTTGATTTTCCCCAGGTAGATGTCCGCAATCACCGCGCCGGACAAGCGCAACTCGCCAGACTTGATTCCTTCCAGATTCACGATAGGCACAACCCCGCCCAAAATGGCGGGAAACTGCACCAACCCGGAAGCAGACAAATCGGCCGATTTCAAGGGCATGTCGGACGCGCCGAAATCCACGGTACCCGCTTTGATCTGTTTGATGCCGCCTCCCGACCCGATAGACTGGTAGTTCAGTTTGTGTCCACTCTCCTTTTGGTATAACGACGCCCATTTCGCGTACAGCGGATAGGGGAAAGTCGCTCCTGCACCTGTTATCTCTGCTGCCAACGCAGACACGCACAGCGTGGCAGAAGCAAGCAGCACGAACAGTTTTTCTGAAAAACATCGCATCATTTCTCTCCTGTCAAAGCACATCAATCGAACGCTTCTGTCTCCTCTTGCCCCTTCGCGGAGAAGAAGGACAGGAGCCATCATATGGATAAAATATGACAGTTTAATGACACAGGAAAATATCGAATGACAGCGGCAGCAAGCCAGCATCCGTACGACAGCGGGAAGGGATGAAACCGGTTGCGCTGTGCAGGCGGTCACGCGAGCGGGCGGTGGTCGTAAACTGCGCCCAACCATCAAAGGACGGTAGGGCGCAGTTTGAACAATCGCTGACGGAATCCCTGTCCTGGGGGCGATGGCTTTTTAGCGTTTTGCTGCGGCTCTCTCAACCCGATAACGGAGCCATACGCTGCCGCCATCCAGCGTTTCTGTGCTCATATGCCGCAGAGATTGCCCCTCGGCGGGACGTTCTGCCGGCTCCCCGTGATACTCAAAAATACAGGGAACACCCGCCAGCCCGTCAATGCCCGGATAAACAACCAGGCTGATTTCATCAATGAGGCCCGCTTTCAGGAAAGCGCCATTGGTAATGCCGCCGCCCTGCAGCATCAAGGTCCTGATACCAAAAGTCTCTCCCAGAACAGCCATTGCATCGTGCAAAGCGCTCTCCGGGGAGCCAGCGCCTCCTTCGTCCCGCGCGGGAACCAAAAGATAGGAAACCCCGTCGTGACGCAGCTCTGCAAGATACGCATCCGAAACATCCTGCCCCAGAACGGCAATGACATGATCACCCAGCACATTATCCTGCCCGTAATGCAGCTTCCCGTGCAGGTCAATGGCTACAGCAACACTGCGTCCGCTGCGATTGCCCACAAAAGGCTTGCGCAAATCAGGAAATGCCCCGGAAAAAGACCGCGGCGTCCCCGAGGCAAAGTCCGCCATTGTCGTGCGCCCGACCATCCAGCCATCGGCGCCCAGTCTTGCGGCAAGACGGTCATAAGTCGCGCCCACCTGTTCCCGTTCAATTTCGGAGCGCAACCAGCGGTCAACAAGCAACCGTCCGTCAATGGAACTGGTCATGTGGCAAATAATTTTCGGTCGCACTGCGCCCTCCCGTCCGTTACAACGACAATCGTGAACCGGCGGATACAAGAGCAACTGCGCACCACCCTCGTCCGTGCAGTGACAGGGGCCTCGCCCCTTAGCGGACAATTCCGCGGGTTGCCGTATCCAGAAACGAGCGGAACAGATGGACATATTCCGCCGCCCCCGCAGACGCGGCGGACGATTCATCCTGAGCCAGCGCCGCCTTGGCGTCTTCCAGCGACATCTCCGACTTATAAAGCGTACGATATGCCTTGCGAATAGCGGCAATCTGCTCCGGCGTAAATCCCCTGCGCCGCAAACCCTCCGCGTTGATACCATACGCCGTGGCAGGACTGCCGGACACCAGCACGAAAGGGGGAATATCCTGGGAAAGGCGGGTTGCCGCACCGGTCATGGCGTGCGCACCGATCCGACAAAACTGGTGGATAGTTGTCATCCCGCCCAAAATCACCCAGTCGGCAATATGAACATGCCCCGCCAGTTGAATCCCGTTGGCAAAAATGGTGTGGCTGCCGATCTGGCAATCGTGCGCGACATGTACATACGCCATAATCCAGTTGTCGTCCGCAATGCGCGTCACCCCCGCATCCTGCACTGTCCCCAGGTTCAGAGTGCAGAACTCCCGTATGGTGTTGCCGTTCCCTATTTCCAGACGGGTCTCCTCCCCGCCGTATTTCTTGTCCTGCGGGACTTCACCGATAGAAGTGAACTGGTATATGCGGTTATTTTCTCCAATGGTCGTCCCGCCGCTGATTACCACATGCGGACCGATACGGGTACCCGCGCCGATCTGGACGCGCGGGCCGATAATCGTGTAGGGCCCCACCTCGACGGAACTGTCCAGTTCTGCCCCCGGCGCAATAACGGCGGTACCGTGAATCTTCGACATGGCTACTCCGCGCGCTGGACGGGAGAGCCCGATGCACTGCGAATGGCGCACATCAATTCGGCCTCAACCGCCACCTGCCCATCCACCTTCCCCGTTGTCCGAAACTTCCACATGCCACGAGAGCTGCGAATCAGTTCCGCTTCCATCACCAGTTGGTCACCCGGCTCAATCGGCCGCTTGAAGCGGGCGCTGTCAATGGTGGCGAAATAAACGACCGCGTCATCCGTCAGCTTGGCGCCAGCAGACATGAAAGCGAAAATGGCAGCGGTCTGTGCCAACGCTTCCACAATGAGTACACCGGGCATGACGGGATGATGCGGGAAATGCCCGTTAAAAAATTCTTCGTTTGCGGTGACATTCTTGATAGCGACAATCTTTTTTCCCGCCTCCCAATCCAGCACACGGTCAACAAGCAACATGGGGTAACGATGGGGGAGCAATTTGCGTATATCGTTGATATGCAATACCTTCTTGTCCTTCAGAGTCATCTTTTACTTTCCCGTTTCTGTCAATAGTCGAATCGTCTTTTCCAATTCTTTCACGCGTTGACGCAGTGCGGTCAAATTACGGAGCACAACAGCGGTTTTTTCCCAGTCCGTGTGCTTTTCCAGCGGATAAAAACCCGTGTAAGCGCCTTTCTCGGGAATGGAACTTTGCACAACACTGGAAGCAGAAACATGTACGCCGTCCGCAATGGTCAGGTGTCCGCCGATCATCGCGGCGCCCCCTATGGTGACATGTCTGCCGAATATCGCACTGCCTGCCACACCCACACAGCCCGCCATGGCGGAATGCGCCCCGACGCGACAGTTGTGTCCGATCTGTATCTGGTTGTCCAGCTTGACACCATCCTCAATTATCGTATCGGACAATGTCCCCCTATCAATCGTGGTATTGGCGCCAATCTGCACGTCGTCACCAATCACCACACCACCCGTCTGGGGTATTTTGACCCAGACGCCTTTGTCATTGGCAAAACCGAATCCTTCCGAACCGATCACTGCGCCGGACCGTATTTCTCCCCGCGCGCCAATGACACAACCCGCGTGAAAAACCACCCGCGCCTGTAAACGAGTTTCCGCACCAATTCTGGCGTTTTTCCCGATAAAGCAACCTGCGTCAATCACGCAATTTTCGCCGATTTCCGCATGGGCCTCCACCGTGACATGCGGACCGATTCTGGCGCTGCCCGCCACACGAGCGGTATCATCCACACAGGCGCTGGGATGTATGCCCGGCACATGCGGCGCTGCGTGCAACTGCTGGAAATACTGCGCGGCGTAAGCGAAATACGCATAGGGATTGGGGGTGACAATCCGCGCGCCCGCATAGGCGCTCACCCTGTCGTCATCGGACGGAGACAATATCAGCACCGCGGCACGGCAGGCATCTGCCTGACGGCGAAGACGGGGATTGGTCAGAAAAGTGGCGTGCCCTTCTCCCGCTTCATCCAGCGGGGCAAAACCGGACACTTGCGTCCGGGGGTCGCCTTTTAACTGCCCGCCAAAACGCGCCACCAGGTCGGCAAGGCGGATGAACATGCGGCTCGCCCCGTTGCGTCTTGACTACTTGTCCAGTGCTTTCAGCACTTTTTCGGTAATATCAATGCTTGGCGACACGTACACTGCGTCCTGGAGAATTAAATCGAACTTCTCCGCCGCGGCGATCTTCTGGATCACCTTGTCCACCCGCTCATACACCTTGCTCCGCTCCTCGTTGCTGCGCTGCATGTAATCTTCACGGAAACGGCGGCTCTTGCTCTGGAATTCCTGACCGTAATCGGCCAACTCCCGCTGGCGCTTGATGCGCTCGGACTCCGCCAATACTGGCATATCCTTCTCCAGCGCAGCGGTCATGCTTTTTATGCGTGACTGCGTATCGCGCATCTCCATTTCGCGCCGGGTAAATTCCGAGTCCAGACGGGAAGTGGCCGCCTTGGCCGGTCGCGCCTCACGCATGATACGGTCCGTCCTGACGAACCCGATTTTGATGCCATCGGCATACGCCAGCGCGGAAACTCCGACACAAACGAGCACAACCGCCACTTTCCTGATGTCCAGACACTTTAGCAAACTGTCCACTGCTTTCTCCATTAAAAACGAACCGATACCGCATTCTACGCCAATCGCGCGCTAAAATCCTGTCCCCAGCGTAAACTGGAATACTTCGCGCTGATCGCCGGACTTGGCGTTAAGCGGATAACCCATGCTGAGCCGCAATGGCCCCATCGGGGAAACCCAGCTTACACCAAAACCCGTGGAGTACCGCAACTCGCCGACCTTGATGGTTTCCTCTTCCGCAAAAACGTTACCGGCATCCACGAAGGTGAACCAGCGCAAGGTGCGGTCCGCCCCCGGAATGGGGAATTGCAGTTCGATATTGCCAATTACCCGCTTCGCGCCGCCCACGTACTCACGACCGTAGTAGCTTTCTTCTTTTCTGCCCAAAGAGGAGCTTTCAAAGCCGCGGACAGAACCGATACCCCCCGCGTAGAAATTCTTGAAAACCGGATAGGTCTTGTCACCGAAGCCATGCCCGTAATCCATTTCGCCGTTCAACATCAATGTCCCGTCTAAAAAGAGTGGGAAATAGTACTGATGCTGATAGGTGGCACGATAGTAGCGCATGTCGCCCAGGAGTGAGAGCTCCAGGTTAGCGCGCTGGAGGCGCCCATCGGTCGGCACCAATGCGCTGTCCCTGCTGTCACGCTGCCAGGCAACCGTCAGGGGGATACCCAGCGCCGTGGCGTTTCCACCGTGGTACGGGTTCGCGTTGGCCTTCGGACCACCGTTGTCCGCCACAAACTGCTTGTAGCGCCAAGGACTGTCCGAGTAGGTTTCCACCTTGTTGGCTTCCACCCCGATACCAAAGAACACCCTGTCCAGTTCTGTGAAAGGCACCCCGAACTTCACGCTGCCGCCCAGCGTGTTGACGCGATAATCGTGGTCATCATCAACCAGTGGCGGACGCAGGGTACGATAGAATATTTCGTAGCGACGGCTCACCCCGTCTTCCGTCCAGTAAGGCGTCAACTGGGAAATGGCGATGGTTTTGTAGCGTTTGCTGGTGTTGACATCCAGACCCACCGTGTTGCCAGTT
>JAISAG010000002.1 GCA_031266815.1 Burkholderiaceae bacterium
TATTGATATACTACGAATTCATTCGGTCGTGTCCGGCTGTGCGCGGAGAATGGTGCGAATTGCGTCATGGTGGTGTAAAGTAAATTGGGTTGTCATTCAGGGACTTCCTGGCTGCGCCCTTTCCAATGTTGACAAGTGGAGGAGATTGATATGGCAAAGACGTCTGCGGAAGTCCTGGCAATGATTAAAGAAAAGGAAGTCAAGTTTGTTGACCTGCGGTTTACCGACACAAAAGGAAAGGAACAGCATGTCAGCGTGCCGGTATCCCATTTCGATGAAGGCAAGTTTGAATCAGGTCACGCGTTTGATGGATCCTCCATTGCCGGTTGGAAAGGGATCGAGGCCTCCGACATGCTGCTCTTCCCCGATCCGGGCACGGCAAACATAGACCCCTTTATGGAAGAGGTAACGCTGTTCATGCAGTGCGACGTTATCGAACCTTCCGATGGCAAGGGATACGAACGGGATCCCCGCTCTCTCGCAAGGCGGGCGGAAGCATATTTGAAATCGTCCGGCTTGGGAGATACGGCATATTTCGGGCCCGAGCCGGAATTTTTTATTTTCGACAGCGTTCGTTGGGGAAACGAAATGTCGGGCTGTTTCTTCAAAATTGGGTCTGAAGAAGGCTCGTGGTCCCATTCGTCCAAGATGGACGGAAGTAATCCAGGGCACCGTCCTGGCGTGAAAGGAGGCTATTTCCCCGTTCCGCCGGTAGACAGCTTTCAGGATTTACGTTCAGAAGTGTCTCTGATACTTGAGCAATTCGGGATTCCCGTGGAAGTGCACCACCACGAAGTGGGCGGATCCGGGCAAAATGAAATCGGAACCCGCTTCTCGACGCTGGTAGAACGCGCCGACTGGACGCAGAATCTGAAGTACGTCATCTGGAATGTGGCGCACGCCTACGGCAAAACGGCAACCTTCATGCCGAAGCCCATTGTGGGGGATAATGGTTCCGGCATGCATGTTCACCAGTCCGTCTGGAAGGGGGGGCAGAACCTGTTTGCGGGTGACGGTTATGCAGGGCTGTCGGATTTCGCCCTGCACTACATTGGCGGTATCATCAAGCATGCGCGGGCGCTGAACGCCATCACGAATCCCACCACCAACTCATACAAGCGTCTGGTACCCGGTTTCGAAGCGCCTGTCAAACTGGCCTATTCGGCAAGGAATCGTTCTGCGTCCATACGCATCCCGTACGTCAGCAATCCGAAAGCGCGCCGCATTGAGGCACGTTTTCCCGACCCGCTTTCCAATCCTTATCTGTGCTTTTCGTCACTGCTCATGGCGGGTTTGGACGGGGTACAAAACAAGATACACCCGGGTGAGGCGGCGTCAAAAGACCTGTATCACCTGCCTCCAGAGGAAGATGCGCTGATTCCGACCGTTTGCTCCGACCTGGAACAGGCGCTGGAAGCGCTTGACAAGGACCGTGACTTCCTGACAAGAGGCGGTGTGTTCAGTAATACCCTGATTGATGCGTACATCGAACTGAAAATACAAGAGGTTCGTCGTTTGCAAATGAGCACGCACCCGCTGGAATTTGAAATGTATTACTCCGCATAATCCTGCCTGACGGGGTTTCGCCCACGGGCGGCATTGCAGCCGCCTGTGGGCGAAAATCCCTGTTGTTACCGCGCGAACGGGGGCAGTTTTTGCTTGACGAGCGTGTTTTTCAGCGTGACATAGGTTGGCATGCCGCTCGTGTAAGGCGGGTAGTCTTCGCCCTGTATCAGCGGGAGCAGGTAGCGGCGGCACGATTCCGTGATACCGTAGCCGTCCTCGCTGATAAAGTGAAGCGGCATCACTTTTTCTACATTGGCGACATCCTTGAGTTCCGCCGTGCCGATACGGTATGCGTAGGGTGCGTCAGCAGTGCGATCAATGGCTGGCATGACCGAATTGCGCCCTGCCAGCGCCAGATTGACCGCCGCGCACCCCAGTTCGTACGCCTGTTTGACATCTACGGCAGAAGCAATGTGGCGTGCCGCCCGTTGCAGGTAATTTGCCACTGCCCAGTGGAAAGGGTGTCCTAGGCGGGAGCGAATCATATTGGCGATAATAGGTGCCGCGCCGCCCAGATGCGCGTGCCCAAAGGCGTCTTTTGCCCCCTGATCCGAGATAAAGGTTCCATCAGGGTATCGGCACCCTTCGGAAACGACGATGGAACAAAAGCCGAACTGTTTGACATTGGCATCCACCCTGTCCAGAAAGGCCTTTTCATCAAAGGGGATTTCGGGAAAGAGAATGACAACGGGAAGACCGTAATCTGCCGCCAATCCGCCCGCAGCAGCTATCCACCCGGCATGTCGCCCCATCACTTCGAATACGAAGATACGCGTCGAGGTTCTTGACATGGCGCGCACGTCGAGGGATGCCTCCAACGTCGAGATGGCGACATACTTCGCCACAGAACCGAATCCGGGACAATTGTCGGTTATCGGCAAGTCATTATCTATCGTCTTGGGGACGTGCACCGCCTGGACCGGGTATCCCATCAATTCGGACATCCTGGCGACCTTAAAGCACGTATCCGCAGAGTCGCCACCTCCGTTGTAAAAGAAATATCCGATGTCATGCGCCTTGAAAACAGCCAGCAATCGGTCAAAATCCTTCCTGTCGGTGTCGGGGTCGGACAACTTTAGGCGGCACGAACCAAATGCGCCGGACGGGGTATGACGCAGCTGCGAGATAGTCTTGTCGGGTTCCGTGCTGGTATCAATCAACTCTTCGTTTAACGCGCCCACGATACCATTCAGCCCGGCGTACAGCGTACCGATTTTGTCGGGATATTGACGTGCCGTTTCGATGACGCCGCATGCGGAAGCGTTGATTACTGCTGTTACACCACCGGATTGTGCGTAAAACGCATTCTTGGGAGCCATAACATCCTTTCTTGCCAAAGCGGGTTTGTAAGCGCACAGCGTGAGCGATATGCCATTGAGTATATCTTACACAAAACGGGAGATACTTTGTAGTTGCGGTGCATTATTGCCCGGACGGGAGGAGAGGCGGGTATAATGTCGCTCAAGGAATGCACAAGCGCCCCGATACATGAGTCGTCCTTCGCACCCGTTTCGTCCGCCAGCCAGACAGGGCATCAGTCCCAGTTGTACCTTTTTGCCGGTCGGGCATTGGGAGACATACGAGGATTTTCTTTCCGAGCGTTTTCCCGCGCTCTCAAGAGAAAAATGGCTTGAGCGGATGGCGGGTGGTGGGGTATTGGACAAAATGTCCAAACCGGTTCTGCCCGGTTCCCCCTATCGTCCGGGGGACATTTTGTATTACTACCGTTATCTGGAAAATGAACCGGTTATTCCCTTTGTCGAGACGGTGCTGTACCAGGACGAATGGCTGGTTGTGGCGGACAAACCGCACTTTCTTCCTGTTACGCCTTCGGGCGCCTACCTGAAGGAAACCCTGCTGGTTCGTCTCAAACGGCGTCTGGGAATTGACACCCTGTCTCCCATCCATCGCATTGACCGCGAAACAGCGGGACTGGTTGTTTTTGCTGTTCAGCCGCACACGCGCAACAGCTACCAGGCACTCTTTCGCGAGAAAAAGGTGCAAAAACGGTACGAAGCCATTGCGCCGTGGCACGGCAGTATACCCCCGGCCCTGCTGTGCGAAACCTGCCTGGAAAAAAGCGATATGTTTATGCAGATGCGCGTGGTTGAGGGTACGCCCAACGCGCGAACCCTCATTTTTACGGAAGAAATCCGGGGAGATAGGGCACGCTATGCGCTGTTTCCGCTGACGGGAAGAAAGCACCAGTTGCGGGTGCAAATGGCGTCGCTGGGCATTCCCGTAAAAAACGACCGCATCTACCCCGTGCTGCATCCCATAAACAGTGAAGTCAATTCGGGGTCGGGCGCCTTTGCCAATCCGCTGCAACTGTTGTCGAAAACACTGTCTTTTGACGATCCGGTTACCGGTGTGTTGCGGCATTTCCAGAGCCGCCAGACACTGGTTTTGTAGCGCATGTCTATTCGCCTGCCACCCCATACCTGTCTGCCCGCAGCGTCTGTATCGGAAAAAGACAACGTCCTCATGCTCCACCTCGGCACGGAATG
>JAISAG010000017.1 GCA_031266815.1 Burkholderiaceae bacterium
GGGACCGCCTGCAAGCGACCATTCGTATTCCCCTGCGCCAGCAAACCATGCGAAACCACTCGGCAACCCACCTCATGCACAAGGCGTTGCGCCAGGTTCTGGGCGAGCATGTTGCCCAGCGAGGGTCGCTGGTGGATGCGGAAAAAACACGGTTTGACTTCAGCCACCACGCGCCTCTCACGCCCGACGAAATCGTGCAGATAGAGAAAATCGTCAATGAAGAAATCGTTGGCAACCAGCCCGTGTTGGCACGGGTTTTACCCTATGACGAAGCCATCGCAAGCGGGGCGGTCGCCCTTTTTGGCGAAAAATACGGCGACAGTGTGCGTGTACTCAATATTGGTTTTTCGTGTGAACTGTGCGGGGGCACGCATGTATCGCGTACGGGTGACATCGGGCTGTTCAAAATTGCTTCGGAAGGAGGGGTTGCCGCTGGTGTCCGCCGTGTGGAAGCCGTCACGGGAATGGTTGCGCTGGAATACGTACAAGCGAACGCACGCAAAATCAATGATGCCGCATCCGCGTTAAAAACCTCCCCGGACGAACTGGTGCCGCGCATCCTTCAGATGCAGGACCGGGGACGGACACTGGAAAGAGAATTGTCCCGAACCCGGGAAAAAGCGGCGCTCGGGCAAGGCAGCGACATGCTTTCCTCTGCGGTGGATGTAGAAGGCATCAAAGTGCTGGCAGTCACCATGAATGGCATGGACGCGGCGGGGTTGCGCAACGTGATGGACAAACTGAAAGACCGCCTGAAAACCGCCGCCATCGTGCTGGCGACGGTTAATGACGACAAAGTAAGCCTGATAGCGGGCGTGACCTCTGACGTAACAAACAAAATCAGGGCGGGAGATATGGTCAACCACGTCGCCCGGCAGATTGGCGGCAAGGGGGGCGGGCGTCCCGACATGGCACAGGCCGGTGGAAATGAACCCTCAAAGCTGCCGCAAGCGTTGGACAGCGTTGTTACCTGGGTCAGGGCGCAACTGACGTCATGACCGAGCCTGAAGAAGCGAGTATCAACAAGGAAGTGGACGCCCGCCAGCAGAAATGTCCCATTCCCATCCTGTGGGCAAAAAAAGCGCTGGCGGGGATGGACAGCGGTCAAGTGTTGCGCGTATTGGCCACAGACCCTGCGGCAGTGGGCGACTTTCGCTTCTTCACCCAACAAACTGGTCACGAACTCCTTCGACAAACCGAGGAAGCAGGAGAATACACCATCACCCTCCGTAAAAAGTAGGCGCTGGCGCTACGAATAAGCGCTCACTATCGCGCAAACCGGTGAAAGTTCTCGTTGCGGTAAAGTCGGTCATTGGCTTTGCTTGCAACAAAATACCTTCGTTCCGCCGGGAAATCACCGGAATAAAAACGAAATGGAAGATTCCTCAAAATACCCGCTATAACGCTTGATGGCTTGCTGAAAGAGCGTGCAATGTTTTTGACTCGTATATTGCTTGTCTGCAACAAAAACCGTCATGCGCCAGAAAGATATTGTTTTTATTGTATATTTTTCGCTCATTTATGATTGAGTGGGCGCCCGAATCAGAGCTGGTCTGCCGTCGCCGGCTTCGCTCGCCATTTTGTGCGGGCACCCTTGAAAAAAGGGCGAACGGCATCCATATTATTTTCAGATGCGCAAGGTATGCGGGTGTCCGCCTCCTTTAGTTGGACGCTGTTTCCTTGCGGGGTCAGGCAATTTTTTACAGGAGGAAAACATGACAAACCCAATCCGTCGAATCAATCCCTTTGGTGAATTGAGCCGCTTTGAACCTTTCCGGAACATAGACGAGATTTTCAACAGCTTTCGTCTGCCGTCCTGGGGCAACATGGAAGTCGTTGAGCCACGGATCAAGATTGATGTCAGCGAAACGGACACTGCCTATCTGGTCAAGGCTGACGCGCCCGGCATTTCTAAAGACGATATCCGGGTCAGTGTTGAAGGCAGTCAGGTCACCATTGAGTTTGAGATCAAGAAAGATACGGAAGAAAAGGAAGGTGAAAAGGTCATCCGCAGCGAGCGCTACTACGGGCACCAGTCCCGCAGCTTCTCATTGGCGCAGGATGTGGATGAAAGCAAGGCGGAAGCCCGGTATATCGATGGTGTTCTTTCCCTCGTTTTGCCGAAGAAGACAGGGGGAACCAGGAAAATGCTGACGATTGACTGATTTGTCGTCAGCAGGTGCGAACGGTGTGGTCACCAGACCGCACCGTTTTGTGTGAAAGGGCGCAGCACGCGGTGCCAGATGGATAAGCGGCAACGCGCTTTCCGGGTGCGCCTTGCGTTGCGGCGAAGGATTCATTGTTTCGGACGCCAAAACGGAGTAATATGCCACACAGATAATCACTTTTAACCGCTTTTGCGGGGATGCACGGTGCCATGCCTTACGCGCTCAGAGATGAAAACGGGGAAATCGTCGCGTTGACCGCGCTCCCCAACGCAGAAAATGATGTTCCGCTGGGGCTTGATTCTCCGGAAGTCCTCCGGTTTCTCACTCGCCTGGGTGACGGACAGGATGCGGCTCACAACGGCGAGTTGCTGGCAAGGGATTTGCAGCAAATCCGTATTCTGGAAGACCTGATTGATTTGCTGACACTGAAAGGAATCATTCGTTTTTCCGACCTTCCCGTTCCGGCACAGGAAAAAATTCTCAGCAAGAAGACACGGCGCGAGAATTTGGTGCAGGGTAACGATATTCTTGTCGAGTCCGATATTCCCCTACTATAATGTGCGGGGTGTGCGGGGGATGTCGTGTGCCTCTGTATCGGGCGCTGATACCGCTGGTGCGGTGAGCCTCACTCGCTTTTAATGTAGCGCCTTCGGGCGACGTGATATGAATCAACCAGCCCCAATTAGTTCAGGACAGGCAGCGGTTGCGCCCTACCAGGAAGAGGACGATGAAAAATGGGAAATACCCCATGATGCGCTTTTGTCCGATGACCCGCTTGTCCGGTGTCTCGCGATTCTGACCAAACTTTTCAACCGTCCCTTTTCCATACAGACCCTGACAGCGGGATTGCCGCTGGAAAACGGCAGACTGACGCCCGCGCTGTTCGGGCGCGCCTCCGCCCGCGCCGGGCTGACCTCGCGCGTAATCAAGCGCGACCTGCTTCGCATATCCCCCATGACCCTGCCGACGGTTCTTTTGCTCAGGAACGGCAATGCCTGCATTGCCAAATCGCGTGACGCGGCAGACATCTGGACGATTATCCTGCCCGAATCCGATGGCGGGGAAATGCAGATAGCCAATGCGGACCTGGAAGAATTTTACGACGGCAGCGTCATCTTTTCCCGTCCCGACTTTCGTTTCGACCCGCGTGCGCCCGATCACACCATTCCCAAAACCCGCAACTGGTTCTGGGACGTGTTCCGGCAGTCCTCCAGACTGTACTACGAAGTGATTATCGCGACATTCCTCATCAATGTGTTTGCGCTGGTCACACCGCTTTTTACGATGAACGTCTATGATCGCGTGGTGCCCAACAATGCGTTTGAAACGCTTTGGGTGCTCGCTATCGGTATCCTGATTATCTTCGTGTTCGACCTGATCATGAAGACCCTGCGCGCTTATTTTCTGGACATTGCCGGAAAGCGGGTTGACGTTATTTTGTCGGCATCCATCTTCGAAAAAATCATGGGACTGAAAACGGCGGTGCGTCCGCAATCCGTTGGCAGTCTAGCGAGCAATCTGCAGGAATTCGAAATGTTCCGGGATTTCATCACCTCTGCCACCATGATTTTGCTGATTGACCTTCCCTTTACTATTCTTTTCCTGGTCGTCATTTTCTGGTTGGGCGGTGCGCTGGTTCTCGTGCCGCTGGTTATCATGCCGGTCATCATCCTGATTGCGCTGGTGCTGCAACGCCCCTTGCAGGCCGTTATCCAGAAAAGCTCACGTCTGGGTTCGCAAAAACACGCAACGCTCATTGAGACCCTGACAGGGATTGACGCGGTCAAGGCGGTCAGTGCCGAGGGCATTGTCCAGAAGAAATGGGAAAACATCATCAGCGAGCAAAGTGACCTGAGTCTGCGCTCCAAGCTGCTGACCAACGCCATCATCAACCAGTCGGGGCTACTCCAGCAGATTGCCTACACGGGCGTCGTCATCGTCGGCTGTTTTTTGATTGCGGACCGGACTCTGACCATGGGGGGACTTATCGCCAGTTCCATGCTGACGGGGCGTATTACCGCCCCGCTCTCCCAGGTCGCCAGCCTGATTACGCGCTACTACCAGGCGCGTTCCGCGGTGCAGGGCGTTGACGATATCATGCAGCTGCCGGAAGAACGCCCCATCGGAAAAAGTTATATCCACCGTCCTGTCCTTGCTGGTGATATTGAGTTTCGTAACGTCACCTTCAGCTATCCCGAGGCGCAGGTCCCGGC
>JAISAG010000021.1 GCA_031266815.1 Burkholderiaceae bacterium
TTTACGGCAGTGAAGGCATCAATGTCCAGCTTGCGCCATGTTGTCTGCCCATCCCGGGAGACGCAATCATAGGAGAGTTGAACATGACCTCTGGACTGGTCATCCACCACACCGAATGCCTCCATGCCAGCCGACACATCGCCAGGGAACCGGACAAATGGGTCAATGTCGCATGGGGAGAGGGGCTAAACCGCAACTTCGACTGTCGCATCCGCATCATGGTGCACGAAGAAAAAGGCATTCTCGCCCGCGTGACGACCGAAATCAGCCAATCCGACGCCAACATCATCCATGTCGCCATGTCAAAAGCCGACGACCACTTTACCCAGTTTCAATTCACCATTCAGGTAGAAGACAAAACCCACCTGGACAATCTTCTCCGGCGGGTTCGCCATGTACCGGGCGTTACCCAGGTGGAGCGGGAGCACACATAGGGACACGCCGTGTTTCAGCGCAGCGTCACCCGCGCGAATTTACGCTTGCCCGCCTGCAGGACAAATGTGCCCGCAGCCAGCTTTAACCCCCTGTCTGTCACAACGGTGCCATCAACGCGAATCCCGCCCTGGTCAACCATCCGCAGTGCTTCCGATGTGGAAGGAAGCAACCCGGCCTGCTTGAGCAACTGCCCAATCCCCAGCGGCGCGCCGGACAAGGACACATCAGGAATATCGTCGGGAATACCTCCCCGCGCACGCAGGGTAAAATCGTCCAGCGCCCGTTCAGCCGCCTGCGCGCCATGAAAACGTGCCACCAACTCTTTTGCCAGCGATACCTTGATATGGCGCGGATTTTCCCCTTCTGCCACCGCTTTGCGCAAACCAGCAATATCCTGCACGCTGCGAAACGATAACAGGTCATAGTAACGCCACATCGCCGCGTCCGATATGCTCATAATCTTTGCGAACGATGTGTTGGGGTCCTCGCTGATGCCAATTGCATTGTTCTTCGACTTGGACATCTTTTCCACGCCGTCCAGACCTTCCAGAAGCGGCATGGTCAAGACGCATTGCGGCTCCTGTTGGTACACCCGCTGCAACTCGCGACCTACCAGCAAATTGAATTTCTGGTCTGTGCCGCCCAATTCCACATCGGCGTGCAACATGACCGAATCGTACCCCTGCATCAGGGGGTACAGCAATTCGTGGATGGCAATGGGCAAACCGCCGCGATAACGGGCGGCAAAGTCATCCCGCTCCATCATGCGCGCCAGCGTATAACGCGCGGACAACTGTATGATGTCCTGCGGACTCATCTTGTCACTCCACTCGGAGTTATAACGAATTTCCGTTTTCTCCGGGTCAAGCACCAGACTCGCCTGCCGGAAATAGGTCTTGGCGTTCTCTTCAATCTGCTCGCGGGTGAGCGTGGGACGGGTCACATTGCGTCCGGACGGATCGCCAATCATCGCGGTAAAGTCACCAATCAGGAAAATGACTGTGTGCCCCAAATCCTGCAACTGGCGCATTTTATTTAACACAACCGTATGCCCCAAATGCAGGTCTGGCGCGGTCGGATCAAGTCCCAGCTTGATCCGCAACGGCTTGCCACTTTTTTCAGAGCGTGCCAACTTTCCCATCAGTTCGGTGTCAACCAGCAACTCCGCCGTACCGCG
This sequence comes from Burkholderiaceae bacterium, assembly GCA_031266815.1. GTDB lineage: Bacteria > Pseudomonadota > Gammaproteobacteria > Burkholderiales > Burkholderiaceae_D > Oxalobacter. Next base: position 1,613 of record JAISAG010000021.1, read on the forward strand.
CAAAATAATCACCATCGCGTCCCGCACGGCAGACGAAACGGACAGGCTATCCCGGGTGGCGGTTGAATCAGCGGAAAGCGTATTCCTTGTTTTCATTGTTCATCTATATTACTGCAAAGTATTTAAAATAAACTTAATCATCTGTTAATATTCGCCCTGACTCGGCAAAAAGAGCGGAATTAGGCGCTGCAACGGGATTTTAACTGATTGCGCTGTCAAACGGCACACGACAGGATGATTTTCATGTGGCATGTTTCCCGGAAGATTGGCGCGACACTGTTTGGCACAACAAAGAAAACGCGCGTCATTTCTGTTACGGCTCTCTCTCTTGCCTTTATCGCTATCGGCGCAGCAGCAATTGCGCCGGGCGCACCGCCCGACACAACAGGTATCCGAATCCGATCCGTTTCGGAAGAAATGCGGCTCCCCTCACTGGAAGAACAGATCGCCCTGTTGAACCGGGACCAGCAGTTTTTCACGCGTGAAGAAAAAATCCGGGCAGGAGACACGCTCCACTCCATCCTGACCAGAATGGGTGTCGACGATGCCGAGGCGTACGCCTTTATCCGTACCGACAGTATTGCGAAAGATATACTCCGGATAAAGGTCGGCAAGACCGTGCAGACCAAAACAGATCACAATGGCAAGCTGTACTGGCTTTATGCTTCCACAATAGACAAGGACAACCAGCCCGCCGACATCGTGCTCACGCGCGAAGCGAAGGGGTTTGTTTCATCCAACGATGCCAGCGCATCGGTGGAGCGGCGTGTCGAGATGCGCTCCGGTATCATCCACTCGTCCCTGTTCGCCGCGACAGACATTGCGGAAATACCCGACATCATCACGAACAAGCTGGTTGACATCTTCGCCACCAACATTGATTTCAGTTCAGACTTGCGAAGCGGTGATCGTTTCAGCATCGTGTACGAAACCTTCTGGCGCAACGGCGCTCTGGTGCGGGCAGGCCGGATCCTGGCGGCAGAATTCGTTAATGCCGACAACATCTATCAGGCGGTCTGGTTTGAGGGCATCGGCAACCGACCCGGCGGGTACTACAGTTTTAACGGCAAATCGCAGAAGAAAGCGTTTTTGCGGTATCCCCTGACGTTCACCCGTATCTCGTCCGGCTTTTCAACGCGCAGACACCCTATCATGGGGTTGTGGAAACAACACAGGGGTATTGACTTTGCCGCGCCGACTGGCACACCCATCCACAGTGCGGCGGATGGTACCGTTGACTTTGTCGGCTGGCAAGGCGGGTACGGCAACCTCATCGTTGTCAAGCACTGGAATGCCTACTCTACCGCGTACGGACACATGAGCAAGTTTGCCAAAGACATGAAGAAGGGCGACAAGGTCAAGCAGGGCGACATCATTGGGTACGTTGGCTCGACGGGCTACAGCACAGGTCCCCACCTGCACTACGAATTCAGA
>JAISAG010000049.1 GCA_031266815.1 Burkholderiaceae bacterium
GCGACGTTGCGCCTCTGTGCTGATGTTTTCCATCCGAACAGCATAGCACTGAACACGATTCCAACCCTTTACGCCGTACCCTCGTTTGTATCGTTGCATTTGCACCCCCTCACGCCGAAATGGAGTGCAATATGTATTAGCGCAATACAAATCATTTACATGCGCCAGCGTTATTCCTATAATGCGAGGGCGGATTATTTTCGATGGTGCCATTTTATTACAGAGGCCAATATGCAAACTCTCAAGCAAATTGAAGAACAAATTGCACAATTACAGAAGCAGGCAAGAGAATTGAAAAAGAAAAATTTCAGCTCAGCCGTTGTGCAGGTAAAAGCGATGATGTCGGAATACGGTATTACGCCCTCCGACCTGGGATTTAGCGGAAAGAAGGGAGACAGAAACCGTGTCCCGCTTCCCCCAAAATACCAAAACCCCAATACGGGAGAAACATGGTCCGGAAGGGGAAAACCGCCGAAATGGTTTGACAGGAACAATGAGGGGAATTTTCGGGTGAAGTGACGTACCGTTTTCCGCCTGGAAAGCGATTTCTCGTTTTTGGCTGATACACCCGGGATTCCATGACGACCACGCGCCGTATTTACAGAAAAAACTACACTCCGCCGCCTTTTTTTCTGAACCACGTCGAACTGGCGTTTGATCTGGATCCCGATAACACCAGGGTGCACACGGTGCTGGCGCTGGTCCGTAACCCTGTGTCCCGCACAAAGGGCATCGTCCTGTATGGGGATGATCTGACGCTGCTTTCCCTCAAACTGGATGGACGGCTCCTGAAAAAGGGGGAGTATTCCCTGAAAAAGGGGGTGCTGCGCATCCCCCACACCGCCGACACGGCTCGCATTGAGACGGAAACCCGTGTTTGCCCGAAAAGGAATACGGCCCTTTCCGGGCTCTATCTTTCCAGCGGCAATCTGTTGACACAGTGCGAAGCGGAGGGTTTCAGGAAAATAAGCTTTTTCCCCGACCGTCCCGATGTCATGGCGACCTACACGGTGACTCTGACCGCGAACAAGGAAGAGTACCCCGTGCTGCTGTCCAACGGCAACCTGGTCGAGCAGGGGCCGCTGCCCGGGAAAAGGCACTACGCCCGATGGGAAGATCCATTCCGAAAACCATCGTACCTCTTCGCCATTGTCGCTGGCAGACTGGTCTGCCACGAGGAACGCTTCACGCTGGCGTCTGGTCGCCAGGTTCTGTTGCAGATATGGGTGGAAGAAAGCAACCTGGACAAGACGGCACACGCCATGTCTTCACTCCAGCACAGCATCCGATGGGACGAAGCGCGCTATGGGCTGGAACTGGATCTCGACCGCTTCATGATTGTCGCGGTCAGCGATTTCAACATGGGAGCGATGGAGAACAAGGGCCTCAATATCTTTAATGCCCGCTACATCCTCGCCAATCCGACCGTGGCGACCGATGCGGACTATGCTGGTATCGAATCGGTTGTCGGGCATGAGTATTTCCACAACTGGACGGGAAACCGGGTTACTTGCCGGGACTGGTTCCAGCTTTCCCTAAAGGAAGGGCTCACGGTATTTCGTGACCAGGAATTTTCGGCAGACCGGATGGGCAGCAAGACCGGTGCCGCCGTCAAACGTATTGAGGATGTCCGCCAGCTGCGCCAGCAACAGTTCCCCGAAGATGCCGGTGCGATGGCGCACCCCATACGTCCAGACTCGTACGAGGAAATCAATAATTTTTATACCGCAACGGTCTACGAAAAGGGAGCGGAAGTCGTCCGCATGTACCAGACTCTGCTGGGCGAGGCCGGTTTCGGCAAGGGAATGGCCCTCTATTTCCAGCGACACGACGGGCAGGCGGTTACCTGCAAGGATTTCATGACGGCAATGGCGGACGCCAACCAGCGTCATCTTTCCCGGTTCGAACGTTGGTACAGCCAGGCGGGTACCCCTCGTGTCAGGCTCACGTCCCGCTACCGCCCTCACACGAAAACACTTTCGCTTACGCTATCCCAATCTACCCCACCAACACCGGGGCAGACGCGAAAATACCCCCTGGTTATCCCCGTATCGGTTGGATTGCTCGACTCGCGAGGACGCAGCATCCCCTGTCGCTGTGCCACACCCGGCGCGCGCATGATGGATCCGGATGTACAAACCATCCTGCTTGATCTCACGAAAAAATCGCAGACATTCACGTTTACGCATGTGCCGGAAAAACCGGTCGTCTCTGCGTTACGCCACTTCTCTGCTCCCGTCATTCTGGAACAAGAGCAGAGTGTTGACGACCTGGTGCACCTGTTTTCTTTTGACCCAGACGCCTTCAACCGATGGGAAGCAGGGCAGCGGCTTGCCATGTATTATCTGCTGCGGATGGAGGCGTGTCCCACCGCCATGATTCGCCCGGCACCTGCCGTTATCCAGGCGTTTTGCGCTGTATTGCGGGATGCCTCGCTCGACCCGGCTTTTCGCGCACTGGCATTCACGCTGCCGACGGAGAATATGCTCGCCGAGGCGGTAGATGTCATTGACCCACAGACTGTCTGCCAGGTCAGGCAATGCTTCCGTGCGACCCTGTCGGGCGCGCTGCAGGCAGAGTGGCTTTCTGCCTACACCGAAAACCATGTGCCGGGGGATTACCGTTTCACCCCAAAAGACGCGGGACAGCGCAGCCTGAGGAATACGGCACTCTCCTATCTGCTGGAACTGGATAACCCCGATTTTGCCCGACTCGCCCTAAGGCAATACGAGCAGGCAAGCAACATGACGGACCGAATGGCTGCATTGTCCGGCTTGCTGTATGCCAACACACCCGCATCCCGGGATTATGCCGAGCACTGCCTGCAGCACTTTTACCACACCTATCAGACCGAATCACTCCTCGTTGACAAGTGGTTTTCCTTGCAGGCCAGTTCGCCGCTGACCAGCGTGGATGCCGTCCGAAAGTTAACGCAACACCCCGCCTTTACGCTCAAAAACCCAAACCGTGCCAGAAGCCTGATTTTTGCCTTTTGCCTCAACAATATGTCACAATTCCACGGCAGGGACAGTAGCGGGTATGCTTTCTGGGCAGACTATGTGCTGCAACTGGACAGATTGAATCCCCAAATTGCCGCGCGCCTGTCCCGTGCCATGACAAACTGCCACCGCTACATTCCACAACTGAAATCACTGGCAAGGGATGCGTTAAAGCAGGTCGCAACCCGAAAGCTCTCGCGAGACACACGGGAAGTCATTGAAAAAATACGGGCGGTCTGATTATCCTTTCCCCCGCCACTGGAAAAAACCATGCGAAAAAAAGTCAGCCTGACACAGCACTTGATCGAAACACACCGTCTCCACCACAATATTCCCGAGGAATTGCGGCTTTTGCTTGAAGTGGTGGCACGCGCATGCAAAACCATCAGCAATGCTGTCGGGAAAGGGGCACTGGGCGACATACTGGGCACAACACAGGATGTGAATGTGCAGGGAGAGGTACAGAAAAAGCTGGATGTCCTCTCCAACCAGATACTTCTTGATTCCAACGAGTGGGGAGGATACCTGGGCGCCATGGCGTCGGAAGAAATGGAGACTATTCACCCCATCTCCAACGACTACCCCAAAGGGAAATATCTCTTGCTGTTCGACCCGCTGGATGGCTCTACCAACATTGATGTCAATGTTTCCATCGGCACTATCTTTTCCGTTCTGAAGCTGCCCGAACACACCGGCATCCCCACAGAAAGCGACTTTCTGCAACCCGGATCACGGCAGATTGCCGCGGGCTACGCCCTGTACGGCCCGCAAACCCTCCTGGTTTTGACAACGGGTCACGGCGTCAATGGATTTACCCTTGACCGCGAAATGGGATCATGGGTATTGACGCATCGCGAGATGCGCATTCCGGAAGATACGGCGGAATACGCTATCAATTCATCCAATGCCCGTTTCTGGTACCCCCCCGTGCAGCGCTATGTCCGTGAAATGCAGACAGGCGCGGAGGGTCCTCTGGGGAAAAATTTTAACATGCGCTGGGTTGGCTCCATGGTCACCGACCTGCACCGGATACTGAATCGCGGCGGTACATTCATGTACCCTGCCGACACCCGTAATGCCTCATCACAGCAAGGCAGAATCCGCCTGCTGTACGAAGCAAATCCGATGGCATTTATCGTGGAGCAGGCGGGCGGCGCAGCAACAAACGGGGAAAAACGCTTGATGGAAATCGTCCCTCATGCCTTGCACCAGCGGGTACCTGTATTTATCGGATCCCAAAACGAGGTGGCACGCATTACGCTTTATCATACGCAGACATCCTCTTCGCCAACGGAGTAGGAACATTTACCCAAAAGGGCTAGAATGGAGAGTGGACGTCGCACTGCAGTTATTGTTACGCAACATCGAACGATATGACAGCCAGTACATTCCAGCAGATTATCCTGACACTGCAACACTATTGGAGCCAACATGGTTGTGCGCTCCTGCAGCCGTACGACATGGAAGTGGGCGCGGGAACCTCGCACCCCGGGACCTTTTTGCAGGCCATCGGCCCCGAACCCTGGCGGGCAGCTTATGTGCAGCCATCGCGCCGCCCCAAGGATGGTCGCTATGGTGAAAATCCAAACCGGATGCAGCACTACTACCAGTACCAGGTGGTTTTGAAACCGGCTCCGGAAAATATTCTGGACATTTACCTGGGCTCACTCACTGCGCTGGGGCTGGACTTAAAGCAAAATGACGTCCGCTTCGTGGAGGACGATTGGGAAAACCCCACCCTGGGCGCGTGGGGACTCGGGTGGGAAGTGTGGCTCAACGGCATGGAAGTAACCCAGTTTACCTACTTTCAGCAAGTGGGCGGCATTGACTGCAAACCCATACTGGGTGAAATTACTTACGGCGTGGAACGTCTCGCCATGTATTTGCAGGGTGTCGAGAACGTATATGATCTGGTGTGGACGAAATGGGATGATCGGGGCGCCGCCCGCGCGCTGACCTACGGCGATGTCTTTCATCAGAACGAGGTGGAGCAATCAGCTTTCAATTTCGAGAGCGCGAATACCCGTCTTCTGTTTTCCCTGTTTTCCAGCTATGAGGCAGAAGCAAAACGCCTTGTGGAAGAAACGCTGACTATCCCCGCTTACGAGATGATACTGAAAGCGGCACACAGCTTCAATATGCTGGATGCCAGGGGAGCGCTCTCCGTAACGGAGCGCGCCGCCTATATCGGACGTATTCGCAATCTCTCCCGCCTAGTTGCCCAGTCGTACTACGAATCCCGTGAAAAGATGGGATTTCCCCGACTGAATGGCACCGCACCCTGAACACGGGATTGCATAAAATCCGTCTGCCTTACGACCAATGCACACATACCATGAAGCCTTTGCTCGTCGAACTTTGCACTGAAGAACTGCCCCCCAGGGCGCTTTCCCTGCTCTCGGAATCGTTTGCCAACGCCATTTCAGATTCGCTAAAGCAGGCCGGTTTTTTGGGGGACAATGCCCAAACGACCCTCTTTGCCACTCCCCGGCGACTTGCCGTACTGATCAGTCATGTTGCGCCCAATTCGCCTGACAAGCCCATCCGCGTCAAGATACTGCCTGTTTCCGTTGCACTGGATGCCGAGGGCAATCCGACTCCTCCGCTGGAAAAAAAACTGGCATCGCTTGGCTTTTCCGGCATCACGCTGTCCGATATGGAAAAAGCGATGGATGGCAAAACGGAAAGTTTTTTCTATTGCTATACGGCTCCGGGTACTTCGCTGGCGGATGGGCTGCAAGCCGCTCTGGCAGCGGCAGTGACTTCCATGCCCATTCCCAAAATGATGTCTTACCAGCGACCGGATGGCGAAACCGTCCAGTTCGTCCGCCCCGTTCACCGTCTTTTGGCCCTATACGGCAGCGACATTGTCCCGGTTGCCATACTGGGCTTGTCTGCCGGGCGGATGACACAGGGACACCGTTTTCTTTCAAGGGACGATATTGTCATTCCTTCTGCCGATACGTACGAGATAACGCTGGAAACGGAAGGAAAGGTTATCGCCAGTTTTCCCGCGCGAAAAGACAGAATCCGCGCCATTCTGCACGACAAGGCGCAGCGCGACCGTGTCCTGATGCCGGAATCCCTGCTGGAAGAGGTCACGGCGCTTGTGGAGTGGCCCACAGTTTACGAGTGCCATTTTGACCCGGTTTTTCTGGATGTCCCCCAGGAATGCCTGATCCTGACCATGCAGACCAACCAGAAGTATTTTGCACTGACAGACGCGAACGGTCACCTGTGCTCCCGCTTCCTGATGGTTTCCAATATGGAGACTTCCGACCCGCAACGTATTATCAGTGGTAACGAAAGGGTCATCCGCCCCCGCCTGTCGGATGCCCGTTTCTTTTTCGAGCAGGACAAGAAGAAACGCCTGGAAGAGCGCCTGGCGGGCCTGTCGCAAGTAGTTTATCACAACAAGCTCGGGTCCCTTGCGCAACGGATGGCGCGGGTTCGCATACTCGCCGTCGCTATCGCGGAAATGCTGCACGCCGATATTCCGTTGGTTGAGCGCGCCACCATGCTGGCAAAGGCGGACTTGCTGACCGGCATGGTCGGCGAATTCCCCGAGTTGCAGGGTATCATGGGAACCTATTACGCCCGCCACGACGGCGAACCGGAGGAAGTCGCGCTCACGGCAATGGAGCATTACCTCCCCCGCTTTGCAGGTGATGTTCTCCCCTCTTCGCAAACCGGCACCATCGTCGCACTTGCAGACAAGCTGGAGGCGCTGACGGGAATATGGGGAATCGGATTGCAACCCACCGGCGACAGGGACCCGTTTGCGTTACGACGGCACACGCTGGGGATTTTGCGTATTCTGATCGAGAAAAAGCTCCCGCTTTCCCTGCGAGCCCTCCTAAACAAGGCAGTTGGCATACTTGCCATCAATGCCAGCTTCCAGGACCCTACTTCCGGGCTAATCCCCTTCATTATGGACCGCTTAAGGGGATTGCTGCGCGACAGGGGGTACAAGCCGGATGAAATCGACTCCGTGCTCTCGCAGCATCCTGATCGCCTGGATGACCTGATAGAGCGACTGGATGCAGTCAGGGAGTTCGCCACCCTGCCGGAAGCGGCATCACTTACCGCTGCCAACAAACGGATTACCAATATCCTCAAAAAATCCAGTATCCGTGCCGGGAGCGTCCAGCACGCGCTCCTGCGGGAAGAGACCGAGAAACAGTTGTACGCGGCAATATCCCATATCAAGCCTTCTGCCGATATCCTGCTGACGCAGGGCAATTACGCGGAAACGCTGAAAGTGCTTGCCCGGCTGCGCGATGAGGTGGATGCCTTTTTCACGCATGTGCTGGTCATGTCGGAGGACAATCAGTTGAGAAACAACCGCATCGCCCTGCTGACTGAACTGCACGGCATGATGAATCGTGTTGCAGACATATCCAGACTGGCATCGTGAGCGCCGCCGGGGCGCCGCAACGAGGAAGCCCCCTATCGGCAAAACCAGCCCTTATGACCAAAAAAGCCACACCATAACTACCACAATCGCCATAATCAGCAGGAATTGCATATTCCGTTCTCCGGGAGGCACCGTCGCCCGTGTAGGGTACACGAGAACATCCGGCACGTGCGGCGCGCGTATCCAATGGTACTCCGGTTGATGTCAGCGGACAACCCTGCCTCCCGCATCGCCGTTTCCTCGGGTTGTATCGGTCAAGCAACGCCGCGATTCGCTCGCTCTGCGCTTGAGAAACGATGATGCAAGCAGCTACTACGGGAACGACCTCTTGAAACTCAACAACTACCCCGTATTTCGCCCAAGTCCACCACGGTGCCGGCAGCACCCATCGTCACAACCTCTTTTCCCAGAAATGCCTGCATTTTCGCTTTTGCCCCGTCTCCCGTGCAGTGGCAAGGTATCAGAAACGCCATGTCCCACGCCGCCATCGTCCTGAGGGTTTCTTCCATACGGGTTCTGCCCGCCCGCAAGAGATGCATGCCGCCTATCACCCCGCGAACACGCGCCATCCCGCTGATCTGCTTCACATAGTTAACAGTATTGACGACACCGGAATGACAGCAGCCCAGGAGAACGACAAGTCCTTTTTCTGTCTCGAACCACATGGACTGGTCATCTTCTACCGAATCGACCTCCTTTTTGTCCCAATCCTTGAAAAGGGCGTCCCCGGTATCTTCGTACGCTGTCAGGCGAGGAACGGGACCCGTCGCCCCCACGCCAGGCAAGAGGTAGTGCGGCGCTCGCAATTCATGACACAACCCTCTCTGGCGCAACGCTTCCAATGTCTGACGTGCGGGCAACGGTGGAGACA
>JAISAG010000145.1 GCA_031266815.1 Burkholderiaceae bacterium
TTTGTCGTGGATGAAAGTGACATGGTTTTGTCGGTCGAAAGGGCAATGTCGCAAACAGGGGTTCGACCATTTTACTGTGTATCGCGCACTATCGCGTCTTTTCACGCGCGCCACGGAAAGGGGAAGGCAGGATGCTCAAAAAAACCATCAGAATCATGACCAAAACCGGCGACCAGGGAATGACATCTCTTGCAGACGGCAGCCGGATTTCCAAAGCCAGTCCACGAATAGACTCCATCGGCCACGTTGATGAGTTGAATTCCATCCTGGGCCTCTTGATAACGCTGGCACTACCGGAAGATATCAAGACAGGGCTGTTGCGAATCCAGAACGAACTGTTTACTGTCAGTGCGGAACTGGCAAAGTCGTCCAGACAACCTGTCGAGGCAGATCAGGTGCGATGGATTGAAGTACAGGCAGAGCAATACGACACCAATCTTCTGCCGTTGCGAGGGTTTGTCCTGCCCGGCGGGTCTTATGAGGGCGCATTGCTGCATCTCGCCAGAAGTGTCTGCAGGCGAGCAGAGCGCTCCCTGTCCATCTTGTACACAACAGAACCGGCTTCCGATACATTGCGCCGGTACATGAACCGCTTGTCCGACCTGCTGTTCATCTATGCCAGGGCGGTCAACCGGATGGCAAACAAGGAAGAAACGCTGTGGCAACCGCAGGAACGTGAAAGCAATCCGGTACACGAAGAAAATTAACGGGATACTCGAACGGGATGCTCAACCCGCGCGTAGGCGGAATGGTTGTGGATGGACTCAAAATTTTCTGCTTCCAGCGTATAGGCAATTATCCTGTCATCGGCATTAAGGACAACCGCCACATCGCGGACAAGATCTTCCACAAACTTGGGATTTTCGTATGCCCGTTCCGTGACCAGTTTTTCATCTGGCCGTTTCAAGAGCGCATACAGTTCGCAGGATGCCTGCTCCTCTATGCGCGCAATTAACTCTCTAATCGGAAAATCCCGGCGCAGTGTGACCGTAACAGTGATATGGGAACGCTGATTGTGTGCCCCATATGCCGAAATTTCTCTGGAACAGGGGCACAGGCTGGTAACAGGAACAGTAACTTTCTGCGTGACGCGGGTAGCACCGTCCCTTATCTCGCATGACAGCGCCACATCGTAGTCCATCAGGCTTTGGGTCCCCGAAGCAGGCGCCGTTTTCAGGACGAAAAAAGGAAATGCCAGTTCAATCCTCCCTTCCGTTGCGGAAAGCAGATGCAGCATACTGGCAGTAATGCTGCGCAAGCGACTCATGTCCAGCGGATCGGACATCTCGGTGCTTTCCAGCAACTCCACAAAACGGGACATGTGCGTCCCCTTTTTTTCGGCAGGCAACTGCACATACATGTTCCAGATGGCAACCGTGGATTGCGCCTCACTATCTGCCACAATGCGGACAGGATAACGCACCCCCTTGACGCCAACCTGCTGAATGGCAATACGGCGCGTATCCGGCGTACTCTGCACATCGGGAATGGGAAAGCCGGAATTCATGCCTGCGCCAAAACCCGCTCCCGGAGGAGCTCCCACCATGTCGTTACCTTCATCGTCCCGCCCGCATCAACTCATCTCTCTCACTCAACAACTGCCATGATACCGCACACCGGTATTTCACGGACTACCGGCCCCCGATTCAGCAACAATCTGTGAAAAGCGCTGGCGAATGCGGTCAGCAATGCCATCCGCATCCAACCGGTGCAGAAAGAGCAATTGTCCCGTTTCACCATGCGGAATAAACTGATCCGGCAATCCCAGTATCAGCAGCGGCTTGCTGATGCCAGACCCGGCCAGTACCTCGGCAACAGCAGACCCTGCTCCGCCCATGACGGTCCCTTCTTCCACGGTAACCAGCAACCGGTGCTCACGCGCCATATCCAGAACCATTGCCGTATCCATTGGCTTGACAAAGCGCATATCTACCACACTGGCGTCCAGCATGTCGGCCGCAGACAACGCAGAACCCAGCATGGCTCCAAACGCCAGAATGGCTACCTCCTTGCCTTCCCGCCGCTTTTTCGCCTTGCCGATCAGTACCGTATCAAGGCTTCCTGTTACAACCGCACCAGGCCCGCATCCCCTTGGATAACGCACAACGGCAGGACCCCGATGCTGAAATGCCGTTGACAGCAAGCGCCGACACTCCTCCTCGTCGGAGGGGGTCATCAGTAGTATGTTCGGAATACAACGCAGATACGCCAGGTCATAATTGCCCGCGTGCGTTTCACCATCCGCACCGACAAGACCCGCGCGGTCCAGAGCAAAGGTGACATCCAGATTCTGGATGGCGACATCGTGAACAAGTTGATCGTACGCGCGTTGCAAAAAGGTGGAATAAATGGCGACGACCGGTTTGAACCCCTCGCACGCCAATCCCGCCGCACAGGTGACGGCGTGTTGCTCCGCGATACCCACATCAAAAAAACGATCAGAAAAACGAGAGGAAAAAGGAACCATGCCGGAGCCTTCTCTCATGGCGGGAGTAATGCCCAGCAGGCGAGAGTCGTACACCGCCATGTCGCAAAGCCACTGACCAAACACCTCGGCATAGGTCGGTGTCGGAGACGGCACAGGCTTTACCCCTTCTGTCGGACAGAATTTACCCAACCCGTGGTAGAGGACAGGGTCGGCTTCCGCCAGCTTGTACCCGTTCCCTTTCCGGGTAACTACATGCAAAAACTGTGGCCCCGCCAACTGTTTCAGATTCTGCAATGTGGGAACAAGCGCGTCAAAATCGTGCCCATCAATCGGTCCAATGTAATTAAAGCCAAACTCCTCGAACAGGGCGGCGGGAACGATCATCCCTTTGGCATGTTCCTCAAGACGCCGGGCGATTTCCTTTACAGGGGGCGGTAACAGTTTGCCGACATGCCTTGCTGCCGCATAGAATTTCCCGGACAGCAAGTGAGCAAGATGACGATTTAACGCACCAACCGGCGGAGAAATGGACATGTCATTATCGTTGAGGATCACCAGCAAGCGAATGTCATCGTACACCCCGGCGTTGTTCAATCCTTCAAAGGCCATTCCCCCCGTCATGGCACCATCTCCGATGACGGCAATCGCATGGGCATTCTCTTTTTTGATTTTTGCCGCCAGCGCCATCCCCAGCGCCGCCGAGATGGAGGTGGAAGAGTGCGCCGTGCCAAATGCGTCGTACGGACTTTCATCCCGCTTCGGAAAACCGGACATCCCCCCAAGCTGGCGAAGCGTCTTCATCTTCTCACGCCTGCCCGTCAAAATCTTGTGCGCATAGGTCTGGTGACCGACATCCCAAATCAATTTGTCTGCAGGCGTGTTGAAAACGTAGTGCAGCGCAATGGTCAACTCGACTGTCCCCAAATTGGACGACAAATGTCCTCCTGTTCTGGCAACAGATTCGACAATGAAATCGCGCAACGCGTTGGCAAGCGGAGCCAACTGTGCCCGCGACAATTTCCGTAAATCTGCCGGATCGTGAATCGTATCAAGTAGCCGCGCCATCAGTTTTCTCTGCGTACAATAAGGTCGGCGAGTCCCCGCAGGTAATCCGCCTTTCCATCAAACGGCGCAAGCGCCGCATATGCTTGCTCCCTCAATTCGCCGACCAGTTTTCTGGATGCGTCCAGTCCCAGCATGGACACATAGGTCGGTTTATTGTCTGCCGCATCCTTGCCCGCCGTCTTCCCCAGCATGATCGAATCGGCTGTCGCATCCAGTATGTCGTCCACCACCTGAAACGCCAGTCCAACTGCCCGCGCGTAAGAAGAAAGTGTCGGTGTAACGTCGCTTTCAGAAAACCGCCCGCACCAGGCGCCAAGGAAGACAGCGGCTTCCAGCAGTGCCCCTGTCTTCATACGATGCATCTGTTCAAGCTGCATCAACGTCAATGCCGTACCCACGCTATCAAGGTCAATCGCCTGCCCGCCACACATGCCGACGGAACCGCTGGCAGCGGCAAGCCATTGCACCATATGCAACACCCGTACCGAATCGTCCTCTATCCCCGCCAACACCGAAAACGCCTGAGACTGAAGGGCGTCACCGGCAAGCAGCGCGGTTGCCTCGTCGAAACGGACATGCACCGTTGGCATCCCCCGACGCAGCACATCATCGTCCATGCAAGGCAAATCATCGTGAATCAGCGAATAGGCGTGTATCATTTCCACCGCCACAGCGGCACGTTCCAGTGCTTTCGCGTTGCCGTCAAACAGCCTGC
>JAISAG010000154.1 GCA_031266815.1 Burkholderiaceae bacterium
GACAAGACCACTGCCCAAACTACCTATGGCGCAACCATCTATACCTTCGACATCGCGCTGGAAGACCCCAGTAACCCCAGCGGCACCGATTACAAGCTATTAACCGCTACCTGGACAGGGCCAGCGCAAAACCAGATTGATCAGGGCAAGGCCAAAAACTACCTTTACGGCGCCTCAGCCCGTCTTGCCGCACTCACCAGCGGCGCAGACCATGTGGTCTCCCTGCTGGACAACTGGCAGCACTCCTCCCAAACTCCCACGACTGCCGGTTTTCGTTCCTTCGTCTCTATACAGGGTAGCACCATCAAAACCCGTACCGGCTCCAGCGTGAATAATAACGGTGCAAGCTTTGCCTTGGGCGGCGCCCTTGACACCGCCACCCGTCTGGGAACACTGACTACCGGTGTCTTTGCCGAAGGGGGGATTGGCAGTTATGACAGCTACAGCCGCTTTGGGTGGGGAGATGGCGATACCTGGCACTATGGCATTGGTGCCTTTGCCAAACATACCTTCACCAACAGTCTCTATCTGGAAGGCTCTGTCCGCGCCGGGCGCGCCAAGACCGACTTTGACGGCAAGGGGAGTATTGCCGATTTGCACTACAACAGCGAGGGCAACTACTGGGGTGCGCACGCGGGGGTGGGAGTTGACTATCCCATAACCAAGGTCGCCAGTGTGGACACCTATGCCAAACTCCTCTGGACCCATCAGGACAGTGATACCGTCACGACCCGCGCAAAAGAACGCCTGTCTTTTGACAGTGCGGACTCTTTGCGCAGCCGCCTTGGCACGCGCTACCGCCACAGGGTAGAAGAGAACCTGCGCGCACATGTGGGTGTGGGCTGGGAGTACGAATTTGACGGCAAGGAGCGCGCGAAGCTGGATGGGACAAAGATAGCGCACGAACCCGAGACACAAGGCCACAGCGCCTTGGTTGAAGCGGGCATAGAGTGGAGGGCGACGAAGAGTTGGTCTGTGAACGCCAACGCGACAGCGATGGGGGGACAGCGCAAGGGAATTACCGGATACGCCCAAGCCACCTACCGCTTTTAGTGAGATGGTGAATGCGGGCGAATCGCTGTGTTGCGTCTCGCTCACTTCCTCGCCTACCCGTCAAGGTATGTCTCGGTCGTTCGCTGCGACGACGCCTTGCGCTTCATCCCGCATTCGCCATCTCACAGGGGCAGCTTCGAGCGTTTTAGGGACATTGAATGCGGGTGCATGGCGGTGTTGACTAACTGGCGTTGGATAAAATTGATTCCTATCGTTTCGTTGGGACTGACTATGTTGAGTTCAATCGCCATATCTGTGGCAATTTCAGTCGCGCGTTTCACAAGATCGTCAAGTGTTTCATCGTCAAGAATCATATTCAGTCTGTCGCATTGGGCGAACCACACGCCGTCAGGGTAACGGGAAACATCCACATCGAAAATGTGAGTAACCCGTACCACCTCGGGTTCAGCATGGTTTGTTTTAATGACCGTCATGAAACGCTGAAATGCGGCGCTGTCATCGGCAATACCTCGAACAGTATCCATGGCCTCCTGTCCTGGCGATTGTAACGCGCCGGTTGACAAACCGCAACGCGGTGCCTTGCTCCTGCTGGTGAGACAGAGCTATCCGGGCGCAGGAACCCGGATGGGGCGACGAAGAATTCCTCCCAAATTCCCCAAAAGTATGGAACGCATAGAGCCATCTTTGAGTTGCCCGGGCAATGTGGTCAATGTGGTGGTATCGTCGAAAATGTCGCTTCTGGCTGCCATACAAATTCGATGTATCGCTATCTGGATGAAGGTCTTGTGACGACATCCTCTAATGAGGCCAACGTCACTTGGAGAACGCTTTTCACTTCATACATACGATATCCATTGATATTCGTAATCATTCGATTACAATTGGAAACATGTACACGGTTCGCTTGCTTCCCGAATTTTCTGATTGGCTGTCCGGTCTCAAGGACGAGACGACGCGCCGCCGCTTACGGACGCGGCTTGACAGGGCGGTGTTCGGCAATCTCGGCGATGTGAAGTCTGTCGGCGAAAACGTGTGGGAAATGCGCGAATTTTTCGGTTCTGGCTGGCGCATGTACTACACAAGACGGGAAAATACGAGTCATGCTGGCAGGAGGCGACAAATCCACGCAAGGCGCGGACGTTTCTCGCGCCATTGGGCTGGCAGCAACGCTGGAGGATTGAATGATATCCAGGAAAATTAAAATATCCGAATTGCCGTTGTTCGACATGGCAGAGCACCTTGCGGACGGGGCAGCCATCGCGGAATACTTGACCCTCGTTATGGAGGAAAATGATCCCGCATATCTCGCGCATGCGCTCGGCACTGTTGCGCGTGCGCGCGGAATGACGGAGATTGCCAGGGCTTCCGGTATCTCCCGCGAAGCGCTTTACAAGGCACTGCGCCCGGAAAGTCAACCGCGTTTCGAGACGGTTTCTCGTGTTTGCGCCGCATTGGGCGTTAAGCTGATTGCTGTGCCCGTTTCTGCCTGATTTGCGTCTCGCTCACTTCCTTTCGCCTTGCCCCGCCTCCCGCGTTTTGGCGATATTGGACATGGGTAACTTCCAACATTATCGTTTCTCAAGCGCAGAACGGGCGTCGCTGTGTTAACTGACTGGTGCAACCCGAGGGAACGGCGAGGCAGGATGAAGCAGAGCGCGAGAAACAGCGACGCAAGCAACTTACTACGGGAAACGGCGAATGCGGGATGCAGCACAAGGCGTCGTCGCAGCGAACGAGCGAGACATACCTTGACGGGTAGGCGAGGAAGTGAGCAAGACGCAACGCAGTGATGCGCTCGCATTCACCGTTTCCGCCTAAGACTGCATCCTGGGCACAATCCTTTCCAACTCACGGATGTCGCACCTTTTGATGTCGAAATCCCGCTGGATGTTCAACCAGAATTCCGTGCTGGTTCCGAAGTAGCGGGAAAGGCGCAATGCCGTATCGGGCGTCACAGACCGGCGCTCCCTCACAATGTCGTTGATGCGGGGCGCAGGAACATGCAGCGCAATGGCAAGCGCATTGGCGCTGATACCCATCGGAACGAGGAATTCTTCACGCAAAATTTCTCCCGGATGTATCGGGCGCATCCCGTTTTTAATGTCCATGATGCCTTCCTTTAGTGATAGTCAATTATTTCCGCGTTTTCGGCGTGTCCATCACGCCATTCGAAGCACGCCATTGCGCATTGATGCGAATGCTCCACGGCCCCTTTCTGTCACCCGAACGGCGCCCCTCCCCCGTTTTCCACAAATTCCAGGAGCATCCGCAGGGCGTGCCTGACACTTTGCTCCCGAACGGCCTGTCTGTCCCCGGAGAAAAGGCAGTGCGCGGCGCGGACATTCTTTTTCGTCGCCAGTCCGAACCAGACGGTGCCAACCGGTTTGGTGGGTGTGCCGCCATCCGGGCCAGCGATGCCGGTTGTTGCAATGGCAATGCTGGCTTGGCTTTGCCGCAGTGCGCCGCGCGCCATTGCCATTGCAACGGCTTCACTGACGGCACCATGCGTGCTGATCAGTATGTCCGGCACCCGCAGGACGCGGGTTTTGGAGTGGTTGGAATAGGTCACGAATCCGCAGTCGAACCACTGCGATGCGCCCGGAGTGTCCGTGATGGCTTGAGCAACACTGCCTCCCGTGCAGGATTCTGCCGTGACCAGCAGGTGTTTGTGACGAAGCAGCGCCGCGCCCAGTGTTGCTGCCAGTGCGTGTGTCATGAGGGTTGACCGGAAAAGAATGGCACGACATAGTTCCACGCCAGCAGGACAGGGATGGCGAACAGGGCAGCGGCGATGTCGTCCAGCATGACGCCCACTCCCCCTTTGACACGGGCGTCAATCTGGCGGATGGGAGGTGGTTTGGTCATGTCAAAGAGCCTGAAAAAGACGAAAGCCATGATTTCATCGGAAAGGGTGACTGGCATGACTGCCAGCAGTACCAGCCAGATGCCGATGACTTCGTCCCACACAATGGCGCCGTGGTCGGGATGACGGAGCGCAATCCCCGTCCGGTGGCAGGTCCAGCATCCCAGAACGAAGCCGATTGCCGTGATGACTGCCCATGTCAGTTGGGTGAATACCGTGGGCAGGGCAAGCGTCAGATAGTGGAAAAGGATGCTTCCCAAAAGGGTGCCCGCTGTGCCGGGCATGATGGGCGACAGCCCGCTGCCGAAGCCCAGTGAGATGATGTGGCAGGGATGCGAACACATCATACGCCAGGTGGGCGTAACGGGTGTGGTGGCGTCCGGAACGGTCATGGGGTGGCAAAGTGGTCAAATGAGGTATCGGCAAGGTAGGTTTCTTTCCCGTTTGCGTCAATCAGGCGCAATCCAGGTTGTTGTGTCATATAGCCAATACAGGTAAGAGGTGTATCCGTCTGCCTTGCCACTGCCTCAACCGCTGCCCGGCGGGAGGGGGGCGCGGTAAAGCACAGTTCATAGTCGTCGCCGCCGGACAGCATGCAGTGGTACTGATATGCCCTGGGTTGCGACGACAGAAGCGTGCCCGGCGGCAGTTCGTCCATCATGATGCAGGCGCCCAGTTGTGAACGGTTCATGATGTGGGTGATGTCGCCCTTTAATCCATCGGAAAGGTCAATAGCGGAATGGGCGATATCCCGCAAGGCGATGCCCAGTGCAACCCGTGGCGTGGGCGTGTACAGGCGTGCCAAGGCAGGCGCCAGCGTGTCCGGTGCGATCAGGATTTTCCCCTGTAGGGCTTCCAGCGCCAGACGGGCATCGCCCAGCGTGCCGGATACCCATATGTCATCGCCCGCTTGCGCCTGGTCCCGGCGCAGTGCCTTGTTGGCGGGGACTTCCCCGAACACGGTGATGCAGATGTTGAGGGGGCCGCGTGTGGTATCCCCCCCGATCAGCTCGCAGTGGTGCCGGTCTGCCAGCGCGAACAATCCTGCGGAAAAGGATGTCAGCCAGTCGGCAGAGGGTGATGGCAGGGAGAGCGCCAGCGTGAAAGCGCGAGGGGCTGCTCCCATTGCGGCAAGGTCGGAGAGGTTGACCGCCAGCGATTTGTGTCCCAGTGGTTCAGGCGGTGTATCTGCAAAAAAGTGAATGCCGGATACCAGCATATCCGTTGAAATGGCGAGTTGGGTGCCAGCAGAAGCAGCAAGCAGGGCGCAGTCGTCGCCTATTCCCAATATGGCGGAATGTGCCGGACGGGTAAAAAAACGGGAAATCAGTTCAAATTCGGAAAGCATGGCGCATGGACGGTCAGCAAAATGGTGGAGGGTATCGGTAGGTGCAGTGTAATGGGTTGTTGCGACGGAATCAATTTCCGGCATGTCCGTGCACTGGGATCGCACATCTCCGTTCAATGACGGGTACATGCCGATTCGGGTTACAATGCCCGGCTTACAGGCCATTACAGACGCAGTCCGACTGTCATGACGCAACCACACTGGATAGAGTATCTTGCCGCCGTCTTTTTCGCGCTGGCACTGTTGCACACTTTTTCAGCCAGTTTCTTTACCCGCCTTTCCCATCAGGAAACACGCTTGTCCCTGTTGTGGAGGGTGCTCGGCGAAGTGGAAATCGTGTTCGGTCTGTGGGGATTCCTGCTGGTGCTGTGCCTGACTGTGTTCGAGGGGACCGATGGCGCGCTGGCATATCTGGGGAGCCAGAATTTTACGGAACCGCTTTTCGTCTTTGTCATTCTGGTGATAACGGGAACGCCTCCCATCCGCCAGGTCGTACGCTTGCTGATAAACCGGCTTTCGCGGTTGATTGCCTTGCCGGGCGCTATTTCCCACTACTTTCTGATTCTTTTTGCCATTCCCTTGCTGGGTTCTTTTGTGACAGAGCCCGCTGCGATGACCATGTCGGCGCTCATGCTGCGGGAGCGTTATTTTTCCCTGGATATGCCGGAATCCATGAAGTACCTGACGATTGCCATTTTGTTTGTCAATGTGTCCATTGGTGGTGTGTTAACGCCTTACGCCGCGCCGCCTGTGCTGATGGTGGCAGGCGTGTGGGAGTGGGACACGGCGTTCATGCTTACGCGTTTTGGGTGGAAAGCCGTGGTGGCTGTATTTATCAATGCATTGCTGGCGACCTGGATGTTCAGGCGGGTATTGTTGCGGATGGATAACCCGGGTCGCACCGTGCCGCCGACAGAGGTTCCCCTGCCTCTCATTTGCATTTATCTGGCGGTGCTGGTGGTGACGGTTTTCTTTAGTCATCATCCCGTGGTGTTCATGGGATTGTTCCTGCTTTTTTTGGGGCTGACGGAGGCATACAAGGCGCATTCGCAGCCGCTGATGCTGCGCGAGGGCTTGCTGGTTGCCTTTTTTCTTGCCGGACTGGTGGTGCTGGGCGGGTTGCAGAAGTGGTGGTTGCAGGCGCTGCTTGCCGATATGACGCCGGGGATGCTGTTTTTGGGCGCCACAGGGCTGACCGCCATTACCGATAATGCCGCGCTGACCTATCTGGGTTCCATGGTGGATGGGCTTTCTCCCGAGGGTAAATACACCCTGGTAGCGGGTGCGGTGACAGGAGGCGGCCTGACCGTGATTGCCAATGCCCCCAACCTGGCCGGTTTTTCCATTCTGAAAGATCGGTTTGCGGAACAGACCGTTCGCCCGCTTTTTCTCGTGCTGTTCGCGGCGATTCCAACATTGGTGGCAGGGCTGTGTTTCTTTTTCCTGTAGCTTTCCTTTCGGCGGATGTTGGTGAGGCGCAACCATTCCGCAGGGAGAGGTTTGTATCCCGTCTGCCCGGTGTTAGAATGCCTCTTGGGTTGACCACGACACAGATTTCCAGAGGCTTTTGCCGCTCGCTACGCCCGCTCATGCCGATCACTCATCACGTCAGACGTTTTTTTTTCGCGCTCAGGGTGCTTTTCCTGTTCCTTTTTTTCGTGGTCTCTCCCTTGTCGCGGGCAGTGGATTTTGGTCGGCTTTCCGTTTTGTCTTCGCAGGGGGAGCCGTTGTTGGCGGAGGTTACCCTGCTTCCGGATTCACCGGAAGAAATGACAAATTTGACGGTGCGTCTGGCACCCATTGTGGCATATCAAAAATCCGGTATTGCCTATCCTGAGGGGTTGACCTCGCTGAAGCTGTCGCTGGAAAAGCAGGAGGATCGCGCGGTTATCCGGATCAGAACGGCGCAGGCTTTCCAGGCGCCTTACCTTGTGGTGCTGCTGGAGTTGTCTGCGGGAGATATGAGAAAGGGGCGGGAGTACGCGATTGTGCTGGATCCCGCCGCATGGCGCGCGCGGCGCGCCGCGCCGCTGGCATCTTCCGCAGATGAATCTCGCTCCGATGCGGAACGCACGGCAGACGCGCAGGAGAAAACGCATGTGGTCAAGGCAGGAGAAACGCTGTCCGGTATCGCCGCAGAGCAGGATTATCCGCAGGTGTCGCTGGAACAGATGCTGGTTGCGCTGTACCGCGACAACCCCGGGGCGTTTTATCGCAAGAATATGAATTGGCTCAGGAAAGGGGCCGTATTGTCCATTCCGTCCGCAGGTGCGGCAGGGGCAATTCCTCACCGGGAGGCGGGCACGGAAGTCCGTCTGCACGCAACGCATTTCCATGCGTATGCACAGAAACTGGCGCGTGTCCCGGTGTCCGCCGATACGTCCGCAGAAAAAAAACGGGCATCGTCCGCTGATGGGAAAATTACCGCACAGGTTAAGGAGCCGCAAGCGCCTGCGAGTCAATCGCCTGACAGGCTGGAACTGTCCCGGGCAAAGGCGGGTGAATCCAGGGCAGGAGTGTCTCCAGAGGAAAAAATTGCACTGGGCCGTGCGTTGGAGGATACCAATAAACGCGTTCAGGAGTTGGAAAAGAGTGTGAGCGAGATAAAGGGCTTGCTGGCGACGATACGTCCGCCTGTTGCGCCTGGTGCAGAGCCGCCCAAACCCGCGGAAGCGCCGCCGGGAATGACGAAGCCTGCTGCACAGTCACCGCCCGCTGTACCGCCTGCTGTATCAGCGCCGCCGGTGCCCGACAAGCGGGAGATATCCGCCAGTACGCCTCAAAGCCGATGGGATTGGCGCAGCATGGCAGACCGTTTCCGGCACGATCTCATCTGGCAGATCGGTGGCGGGGTATTGGTTGCTGTGCTGCTCGCCTTGTTTTTCATGATATGGCGCAGAAAAAAGCGGGTGAAACCGGTTGTGGCGGCAGTACCTGATCCGGTTCCCGCTGCGCCGCCGCCGGAGACGCTTTCCGTGGAGGATGTTTTGCCTTCCCGCACGGTCGTGCTGGGTGTGCCGGAGAGCGAGGTGCTTCCTCCTCCTGTGGCGGCGCCAGTGCCCGAGCCTATGATGGAGATGCCCGAAGCGGTGGCGGATGCGCCAACAATGGAAAATCCGGTAGTAGAAAACCTGGCTGTGGAGAATCCGGTTGTCGCCAATGCGATGGAGGAAGCGGCAGAGAAAAGTGATGGCGTGGTTCCCGACCAACAGACATTGCCGCCCCTGAAACTGGATTTGTCCAATATCAGTCTGGACCTGAATAGCCCGCCCGATGCGCCATCCCCGAGTTCGCCCGCTGACGTGGACGAGGCGGATTTGTCCGTCAAACTGGAGACGGCGCTGGCTTACATGGATACAGGCGGTGATACGGAAGGCATACGGCGCTGGCTTGGGGAGGTCATACGGGATGGCTCAGCGGATTTGGTTGACAGGGCACAGGCGGCGCTGGACAGGCTGAATTCAGGCGCGGGTTAGCACCATGCGGATGGCCCTGGGTGTGGAGTATGACGGCAGCAGTTGGCGGGGGTGGCAAAAGCAGCCGGACGGGCGTACGGTGCAGAATTGCCTGGAATCCGCGATTTATGCGTTTACACAGACACGAATTGCCACTGTTTGCGCGGGCAGAACAGATGCCGGGGTCCACGCGCTTGAGCAGGTGGTGCATCTGGATACGGTGCTGGAGCGGGCGGCAGTATCCTGGGTGCGCGGGGTCAACGCCTATTTGCCGGATTCGGTCGCGGTGCGCTGGGCATGCGAGGTGCCAGGCGGGGAGGGTGGTTTTCACGCCCGTGCCAGCGCGTTGACGCGGCAGTATCGCTATTTGCTGTATAACACTCCAGTGCGCTCTCCGTTGTTGCGGCAGCGGGCGGGGTGGGTTTTTCGTCCCCTCCAGGCAGAACCCATGCGTTTTGCCGTACAGTTCTTGCTGGGGGAACACGATTTTTCGGCGTTTCGTTCTGCGGAGTGCCAGGCGGCAACACCGGTAAAGATTGTGCATGCTATTGATATCCGGCAGGAGGGAAGCCTTTTTGTGTTCACGTTTGAAGCCAATGCCTTTTTGCATCACATGATTCGGAATATTATGGGCGTACTGGTTCGTATCGGAAAAGGGGATCACCCCCCTTCGTGGATGGCGGCACTGCTGGCGGGGAAGGATCGGCGCTTGTCCGCGCCGACATTCATGCCGGACGGTTTGTATCTCTCCCGCGTCCGCTATGACGACAAATGGGGTTTGCCGCAGGGCGGCACGGGGCGCTTTCCTTTCTTTGACAGGGATGGCTGAGTCATGCGCAGAACTCGGATAAAGATATGCGGATTAACCCGCCGCGAGGATGTTGTCTCTGCGGTGCGTGCGGGCGCAGACGCCCTGGGCTTTGTTTTTTATGCGGGGAGCGCACGCCATGTCACGCCCGCGCAGGCGGCGGCGTTGATACAGGATGTGCCGCCCTTTGTGGCGACGGTGGGATTGTTTGTCAACGCGGGGCATGAAATGGTGGTGGAGGCGGTGCAAAAGAGCCGCTTGTCGCTCTTGCAGTTTCACGGGGATGAAAGCCCGGCGGATTGCGCAAGACTGGCGAGTGCAGTCAATTTGCCTTTCATCCGTGCCTTGCGCGTGCGGCCTGATTTCCGGGAACGGGATTTGATACAATACGAGGAACAATATCGTGCCGCGGGGCTCTCCGCTTTGCTGCTGGATACGTTTGCGGAAAGCTATGGCGGGTCCGGCAAGGTGTTTGACTGGTCTGTTCTGTCCGCCGGGATGGCGCAGCGGGTTGTGTTGAGCGGCGGCTTGACCGCGCAGAATGTGGGGACGGCAATTACCCGTCTCTCCCCCTATGCGGTGGATGTCAGCAGTGGTGTCGAGCGGGAGAAAGGGATCAAGGACCCGGAGAAGATACGCGATTTTGTCTGCGCGGTTAAGCGGGCAGACCAGGCGTTGCGCGCGTGAGGGTTTTTTGTCAGATAGGGGGTATTTATGAAAGCGGACAAACAGGCTGCGGGGCAATCCCCTGCACCTGCCGACTATGCCCGGCCTGATGCGCAGGGGCACTTCGGTATCTATGGCGGCGTTTTTGTATCGGAGACCCTGATACACGCGTTAGATGAGTTGCGCACAGCCTACGCGCAAGCGAAAAACGCGCCGGATTTTCTGGCGGAGTTCAACGATGAATTACGGTACTACGTGGGGCGCCCCAGCCCGATATACCACGCCAGACGCTGGTCCGGCATGCTGGGTGGCGCGCAGATCTATTTCAAGCGGGAGGATTTGAACCATACCGGTGCGCACAAGATAAACAATGTGATCGGGCAGGCGTTGCTGGCACGGCGCATGGGGAAGAAACGGATTATTGCCGAAACAGGAGCAGGGCAGCACGGGGTGGCAACTGCGACGATATGTGCGCGATTCGGGCTGGAGTGCGTTGTCTATATGGGCAGCGAGGATATCCGTCGGCAGGCGCAGAATGTGTACAGGATGAAGCTGCTGGGCGCCACGGTGGTGGCAGTGGAATCCGGATCGAAAACACTCAAGGATGCCTTAAACGAAGCGATGCGCGACTGGGTGACACACGTTGAAGAAACGTTTTACATCATCGGGACGGTGGCGGGACCTCACCCTTATCCCATGATGGTGCGGGATTTTCAGTCGGTTATCGGGAAGGAGTGTGTCGTCCAGATGCCGGAGATGACGGGTCGCCAGCCGGATTATGTGCTGGCGTGCATTGGCGGCGGTTCCAACGCGATGGGGATTTTCTGCCCCTACATCGGGCGCGATGACGTTCGCTTGATCGGGGTGGAAGCGGCAGGTGACGGACTGGAAACCGGGCGGCATGCCGCTTCGTTGACGGCGGGAATCCCCGGGGTGTTGCACGGTAACCGCACCTATTTGCTTCAGGATGTGCACGGGCAGATCATGGAGGCCCACTCAATATCCGCCGGACTGGATTATCCGGGAGTGGGACCAGAACATGCCTGGCTGAAAGATAACGGCCTGGCGCAGTATGTTTCGGCGACGGACGAGGAAGCGCTGTCCGCTTTCCACGATTGCTGCCGTATTGAGGGTATTATTCCCGCGCTGGAATCCAGCCATGCCATTGCGCACGCTGTCAAGATGGCACCTTCGCTCGGCAAGGCGCAGTCCATCCTGGTGAATTTGTCAGGAAGAGGCGACAAGGATATGCACACGGTTGCGCAGCGGGCAGGGCTGACGTGGTAGCGCACCCGGTGGGCGAGCGCGATAAAAACGGCAAATAATCCGGCACTTTGCGGTAAAATCGTCCCCGTGGACCTCGGGTCGGGAGCCTTGTGAGGGTGCTTGTCGGATACGGATACCGGCTGCGGCGGGTTTTGTCCGACCAACTTTTTTTGGGGCAGGGGCTATGTCACGTATCCAGCATACCTTTTCTCTGCTGGCGGCGCAGGGCAGAAAGGCGTTGATTCCGTTTATGACGGCGGGCTACCCGCGGGCGGATACCACAGCGGCGCTCATGCGTGTTCTGGTGGAGGGCGGCGCGGATATCATCGAATTGGGCGTGCCGTTTTCCGACCCGATGGCAGACGGCCCCGTAATACAGCGTGCATCGGAAGTTGCGCTGGCGCAGGGTGTTTCGTTGCGTGACGTGCTCGGTTTTGTACGGGCGTTCCGCGAGAACAACGACCAGACCCCCGTTGTGTTGATGGGGTACGCCAACCCTGTCGAAAGGATGGGGGTGGATAATTTTGTCAGGGAAGCCGCTGAATCCGGCGTGGACGGGGTGCTGGTGGTGGATTATCCGCCGGAGGAGTGCGGAACGTTTTCCTCCCTGATGCGCGCGCAAGGGATGGATACCATTTTCCTGCTGGCGCCCACTTCTTCGCCCGCGCGTATCGGCAAGGTTGCCGCGCTGGCAAGCGGTTATGTTTACTGTGTTTCGTTAAAGGGGGTGACGGGTTCATCCCTTCTGGACAAGGATGAGGTGGCGGGTATGATGGCGACAATACGGCAGTCTGTCACGGTGCCGTTGGGTGTCGGGTTTGGCATCCAGGATGCGGAAACCGCCGTGGCGGTTTCCCGCATGGCAGACGGTGTCGTGATTGGCAGTCGCATTATCCAGGCGTTGGAGAGTGACCCGACAGGCGCCCAGGCGCGGCATTTTCTTTCCGTCGTCCGGCAGGGTCTGGACAGCGGCGTGGGGGTAGCTTCATGAGCTGGTTGAACAAGTTGCCGGTACCGCGTATTCAGACGCCCGCGACGAATGCCCGCAAGGTGGCGATGCCGGAGGGCTTGTGGGTCAAGTGTCCCTTGTGTGATGTGGTGCTGTACCGTACCGATCTGGAGTCCAACGCGCATGTCTGCCCCCAGTGCAGTCATCACATGCGCATCCGCGCGCGGGAACGGCTGGATGTATTGCTGGATGCGGACGGGCGCGATGAAATCGGGGCGGAAGCCCTGCCGATAGACGTGCTCCGATTCAAGGACAGCAAAAAATATCCTGACCGTCTGAAAGCGGCAACGGAGGCGACAAGCGAAACCGACGCACTTATTGTCATGGGGGGATATATCCAGACGATCCCTGTTGTGGTTGCCTGCTTCGAGTTCGAATTCATGGGCGGGTCCATGGGGTCAGTGGTGGGCGAGCGCTTTGTTCGCGGAGTGAAAGCGGCGATTGACAGAGGGGTTCCCTTTATCTGTTTTACCGCAAGCGGCGGCGCGCGGATGCAGGAAGGATTGCTTTCTTTGATGCAGATGGCAAAAACCACATCCGTATTGGCGCAGTTGTCTGGCGCGGGACTTCCCTTCATCTCTGTGCTGACCGACCCGACCATGGGAGGTGTTTCCGCTTCTTTTGCGTTCATGGGGGACGTGGTGATGGCAGAACCCCGGGCGCTGATTGGTTTTGCCGGTCCTCGGGTGATTGAGAACACGGTCAGGGAAAAATTGCCGGAAGGGTTTCAGCGGGCAGAGTTTCTCGTAAAAAAGGGGGCCATTGACCACATTGTGGACAGACGGCAGATACGTAGTGAATTGGCGAGCATACTGGCGTTGTTGCAAAATCGCCCTGTGCCTTCTTCTTCCCGGGCAGCCCCTTGAATACACTTTGCCTCGCCGTGCCGGAAGAAAAGCACGCTGCCGGGGATGACCTGGCGGCATGGCTTGCCAACATCGAGCGCCTTCACCCCAAAAACATTGAAATGGGGCTTGACCGTGTCAAAACGGTCATGGAGCGGCTGGAAATTCGCTTTGACTGTCCTGTCCTGACTGTGGGCGGCACAAACGGGAAAGGCTCGACCTGTACGATGGCGCAGGCTATCTGGCAACAGGCGGGTTATCGCACGGGGCTGTATACCTCCCCCCATATTCACCACTTTTCCGAGCGCCTGCGCATAAACGGAAATCCCGTTTCGGATGAAGAGATTGTCCGTTGCTTTTGTGCAGTGGAAGAAGCACGGGGTCACATTCCTCTGACGTTTTTCGAGTTTACAACGCTTGCCATTCTGCAAATACTGGCGCGTGCGGAACTGGATATCGTGATCCTGGAAGTGGGATTGGGAGGGCGGCTGGATGCGGTCAACCTGATTCCCGCCGATGTGGCGGTGGTCACCAACGTGGATATTGACCACGTCAGTTACCTGGGTGATACGCGGGAACTGATCGGGTACGAGAAAGCCGGTATTTTTCGGCGGGGGCGTATCGCGGTGTATGGAGACGCAGACCCGCCCCACTCTTTAGTGCACCACGCCGCCGATATCGGAGCGGACTTGCGGGTCGCCGGGCGCGATTTTCATGTGGTTCACGGCTGCGATTGCTGGGATTATCAGGGCAGCCGTCTGCGCTTTGATCGTTTGCCTCTGCCTGCCCTGCGCGGGAAAAACCAGGTCAGGAACGCTTGCAACGCATTGATGGCCATTGATGCGCTCAGTGCGGTCCTGCCTGTTGGGGAGTCCAGCATCCAGAAAGGATTGGCAACTGCTTACCTGCCGGGGCGTTTTCAGGTGCTGGGAAAAAGACCGGATGTCATTCTGGATGTTGCGCACAATCCGCATGCCGCATCCGTGCTGGCCAGCAACCTTCGCGAGCTGGGCGCGTGCCGCGAAACGCATGCCGTTTTTGGCGCGATGGCAGACAAGGACATTGAGGGGGTGGTGGCGCAGATGCGAGGCGAGGTGGGGTACTGGTATCTGACCGACTTGCCCGTCGCCCGGGCGGCACAGACGCCCTTGCTGCGGGAAAAGCTGATTTCCGCCGGAGTTGCCGACAGCCGCATTTCCCTTTTTCGTGATGTGCGTGCCGCCATGGCGATGGCAAAAAGACGGGCACGGAAAGATGATAGAATAGTAACCTTCGGGTCGTTCTGGGTCGTGGCGGGGCTTACCGCCGATCAGACCGCTTCACTCGCACGGTGAATGGTTCATGAGTCTGTTTTCCCTTTTTCGTCACCGCGGACAGAAATCTGCGGGGGAGCGTTCCGTTGCTGCGGGATTGGTTTCTTCGGAAAAGACGGGGGGACAGGGACGCTTGTCCACGCAAGAGGAAGAGGATGCGGTCGCTTTGCATGAAAAAAAGCGTGCGCGCCGACGGCTGGTCGGAACCATTGCCCTCTTGTTGGCGGCGGTGGTGGTTGTGCCGATAATTTTTGACGCGGAACCGCAACCGGTGTCGCGGGACATTCTGATAGACATTCCTCCTCGCGCCGAAACCAGAAAAGCGGCAGCAGACAAACCCGCGTCCGATGCGCGACTGGCCTTGCCACCTGTGCAAAAACCGGCGGCAGACGCGGCATCGCGCCCGCCTCCTGCAACGGTGGGAAAGGTTGCCGGGAAGCCGCCCGCAAAGCGTAGCGCGCCTCCCCCCGCCAGGGATACGGAAAAATATGCTTTTCAGGTAGCGGCTTTCTCTTCGCAGGAGAAAGCTGAGGCGTTGCAGGCGCGCCTGAAAAAGGCAGGATTGAAATCGTACACCCAGAAAGCGGAATACCAGGATGGCAGTGTTCGTATCCGGGTGCGGGTGGGGCCCCTGCTTGGCAAGCGGGAGCGGGATGGTGCGTGCGCGAAACTGAAAGACATGAATCTGCCGTGTACCGCGCTGAAATAGCGCAGGAGGGGTTGTTTGACCGCGTTTGATTATGGGTTGCTGTTTGTGCTGGCTTGTTCCATGATAATCGGTGTATCGCGCGGCCTGATCAGGGAGCTCGTGTCGCTGGTTGGCTGGGTTGCCGCTTTCGTTGTCGCCAACATCTATGGCGAGGCGCTGGCGCGGTTGCTCCCCGACATGCTTCCCGTTGCGATTCCCATCGCAAGCGTTCGGGTAATGACGGCGTACGTTGTGCTCTTTATCGGGACGCGGGTGGCGACCATGCTGCTTGCCCGGGCGCTGGATTCCCTGCTGGGCGCGGGAGGATTGTCCGGCATCAACCGCCTGTTGGGCAGTTTGTTCGGGTTGGCACGGGGAGCGCTGATTTGGCTGGTTTTTGTTTTGCTGTGCGGTTTGACGGCCCTTCCGCAACAGGCATTTTGGGAAAAGGCCCGATTTCGGAGCGTATCGGAGAAAGCGGCCTTGCAGGTGCTTCCTTTTTTGCCTGCTGTTCTGGCGGAGCGCATACGATATACCTTTCACTGATTCAACCTATCTGACGAGGAGTCCGGCATGTGTGGCATAGTGGGAATTGTTTCGCAGGCGCCTGTCAACCAGATGATTTATGATGCCCTGCTTTTGCTGCAACACCGCGGGCAGGACGCTGCGGGCATCGCCACAGCGACTCACAACCGGTTTGCCATGTACAAGGCAAATGGGCTGGTGCGCGACGTGTTTCGTACCCGGAACATGCGCGCCTTGCCGGGAAACGCGGGGATAGGCCATGTCCGTTATCCGACCGCCGGTTCTGCCACCAGCGAGGAGGAAGCACAGCCCTTTTACGTCAATGCGCCGTTCGGGATGACCTTTGCCCACAATGGCAACCTGACCAACTGCGAACAGCTGACTATTGAGATGTTCAGGAATGACCGGCGGCACATCAATACCAATTCCGATTCCGAAGTATTGCTAAATGTGCTGGCGCACGCGATTGAGGAAGCCACCACGGGCTATTCGCTCGACCCCGACGCCCTGTTTGCGGCGGTGACGGTCCTGCACCGGCGGGTACGCGGTGCGTATGCCGCTGTAGTGCATATCGCCAGCGGCGGCGTTCTGGCGTTCCGCGACCCATACGGCATTCGTCCGCTTTGTATCGGTTCTTGCGAAACGGATGCGGGTACGGAATACATGATTGCCAGCGAATCGGTTGCGCTGGAAGGGCTGGGTTTTCGTCTCTTGCGCGATGTCATGCCGGGAGAAGCCATTTTCATTGACAGCGATTGTCATTTGTACAGCAAGCAGTGTGCCGAGAATCCGATCCTGAATCCCTGCATATTCGAGTATGTTTATCTGGCGCGTCCTGATTCACTGATTGACGGGGCGTCCGTTTATGCCGCGCGCCTGAAGATGGGCGAATATCTTGCGGACAAAATTCGGAAAGAAGTGCGCTCCGGCGAGATTGACGTGGTAATGCCCATTCCGGACTCGTCGCGTCCGGCGGCGATTCAGCTTGCCTTGAAGTTGGGGGTCGCGTACCGGGAAGGGTTTATCAAGAACCGCTATATCGGGCGCACCTTTATCATGCCGGGTCATGCCGCTCGCAGGCGCTCCGTGCGCCAAAAACTCAATGCTATCTCTTCCGAATTCCGGGGCAAGCGCGTATTGCTGGTTGACGATTCTATCGTGCGGGGAACGACTGGTTACGAAATTGTTCAAATGGCGCGGGAAGCGGGTGCCGCGCGCGTCCTGTTTGCATCGGCGGCGCCGCCGGTCAAGTATCCCAACGTGTACGGCATTGACACGCCGACACGCAACGAGTTGGTGGCGCATGGCAAAACGGACGAGGAAGTGCGTCTTGCCATGACAGCAGACGCCCTGATCTACCAGGATTTGTCCGCATTAAAGCAGGCGATTACCGATGTGAATCCGGCGCTGACCCGTTTTGAGGCATCCTGTTTTGACGGCAATTACGTGACGGGAGATGTGACACCGGCTTACCTGAACCGGCTGGAGTATGAACGCGGCAATCGCCCTGTTGAGAAGGAAGACTTGCAGACTTCGCAGTTGCCGCTTTCCCTGGTGCACACGGACTGACGGCGATGAGCAAGGCCTTTGTCCGGGAGAGTGACGATGCGGCAGAAGAGGCAGTGGCAGATGCCGTGGCGTTGCCTGCGGGCTTCAAGAACTATGTGACGCCTTCCGGCTTTCAGCGAATGAAAACGGAATTGCTGCATCTGGTGGATACGGAACGCCCCGATGTGGTCAATACGGTTTCCTGGGCGGCTTCCAATGGGGATCGTTCGGAAAACGGGGATTACATCTACGGCAAGCGGCGGTTGCGGGAGATAGATCGCCGCATCCGTTTCCTGATCAAGCGCATGGAATCTGCCGAGGTGGTGGACCCGTCGGCTCACCACGGCAATGACCAGATTTTTTTCGGGGCGACTGTGGCGTATGTGCGCGAGAATGGCGAGCAAAATACGGTCACGATTGTGGGTGTGGATGAAATTGATCCCCAGCAGGGCAAAATAAGCTGGATTTCTCCGGTTGCCCGCACACTGACGCGGGCGCGAGAGGGGGATTCGGTGACATTGCGCACGCCATCCGGGATGGAGGAATTGTGTATTGTTTCCGTATCGTATCCCTCCCCGGGCGAACCCCTTTCTTCTGCGGAGCGGGGCGTGCCCTGATTCGGCACATTGCTTTCCGCCATGCACGTATACAAAAATACGGTAGAATGGAAAGTCGGGTGGATCGCCTCACGAGGGCGCATAACCGAAAAACCGGATACGAAAGGAAGGCCGTTGTGACTCAAACAAAAGCCATGAGCCATATCCGCAATTTCTCCATCATTGCGCATATTGACCACGGCAAATCCACGCTGGCAGACCGTATCATCCAGTTATGCGGCGGGCTGTCTGATCGCGAGATGGCGGAGCAGGTGCTGGATTCCATGGATCTGGAGCGCGAGCGCGGGATTACCATCAAGGCGCAAACTGCCGCGCTCTCCTATCGGGCGAAGGACGGACAGCTATACAACATCAACCTGATTGATACGCCGGGGCATGTGGATTTCAGTTACGAAGTCAGCCGTTCCTTGTCCGCGTGCGAGGGGGCGCTGCTGGTGGTAGACGCCTCGCAGGGGGTGGAGGCGCAAACGGTTGCCAATTGTTATACTGCGCTGGATCTGAATATTGAGGTGCTGCCGGTACTCAACAAGATTGATTTGCCTTCGGCGGATCCCGACGGTGCCAAGGCGGAGATCGAAAACGTCATTGGTCTGGATGCCTCCCACGCGGTGCTGTGTTCCGCCAAGACAGGGGAGGGTGTCGAGGATATTCTGGAAGAGCTGATTGCCAGGGTCCCCTCTCCAGAGGGGAGCGTGACGGCATCCTTGCAGGCGCTGATCATTGATTCGTGGTTCGACAACTACGTAGGGGTTGTCATGTTGGTGCGCGTCAAAAATGGCGTTATCCGCATCCGGGACAAAATACAATTGATGGCGACGGGCGCGCAGTATCAGGTGGAAAGGGTCGGTGTGTTCTCCCCCCGCTCGCAGGAGCGGGAGCAGCTTTCGGCGGGGGAGGTAGGCTTTGTGATTGCCGGCATCAAGGTGCTGCAGTCCGCCCAGGTAGGCGATACCCTCACGCTGGCAGTCAACCCGGCGTCCGTCCCGCTGCCGGGTTTTAAACAGATACAACCGCAGGTGTTTGCGGGGCTGTTTCCGGTCGAATCCAACCAGTACGACGCCTTGCGTGATTCGCTGGAAAAATTGAAGCTCAACGACGCATCCCTGCATTACGAGCCGGAAGTATCGCAAGCCCTGGGGTTTGGCTTTCGTTGCGGATTTCTGGGGTTATTGCACATGGAAATTGTGCAGGAGCGACTGGAACGCGAGTTTGATCAGGATCTCATTACCACTGCACCCACGGTGGTGTATGAAGTGCTTCTCAAGAATGGAACGCTGGTTCGGGTGGACAATCCCGCCAACATGCCTGCACCGGGTGCGATTGAGGAGATTCGGGAGCCGATAGTAACGGTGAACCTGTATGTTCCGCAGGAGTTCGTGGGACCGCTTATGACGCTGTGCAACCAGAAGCGGGGTGTGCAGGTGGATATGCATTACCACGGCAAGCAGGTGCGGCTGGTGTACGAAATGCCCATGGCGGAAATTGTGCTGGACTTCTTTGACCGGATGAAATCCATTTCGCGGGGATATGCCTCAATGGAATACGCATTCAAGGAATACCGTACGTCCGACGTGGTCAAGGTAGATATGCTCATCAATGGCGAAAAAGTGGACGCTCTCGCCATTATCGTGCATCGCCAGAGCGCGCAGCACCGCGGTCGGGCGGTTGCCGAAAGAATGCGGCAGTTGATACCGCGCCAGATGTTTGATGTCGCCATTCAGGCGGCAATCGGGTCTACCATCATTTCCCGCGAGAACATCAAGGCGTTGAGAAAGAATGTGCTGGCAAAGTGTTACGGGGGGGATATTACCCGAAAACGCAAGTTGCTCGAGAAGCAGAAAGCAGGAAAAAAACGCATGAAGCAGGTTGGTTCGGTGGAAGTCCCCCAGGAAGCTTTTCTCGCCATATTACGGGTGGACGATAAATGAATTTTCAGACCATCCTGAGCAACTTCGCCCTGATCCTCTTTGTATTGATGTTGGCGACCGGAGTTGTCTGGTTCCTTGATGTGTTTCGTTTTGCAAAGCAGCGCCGGGCGCTGTCAGATAAGGTAATGGTGGAATGGGATGCCCGCCACGAAAAGGAAGAAGCCACTCCGGCGCTGCTGGATGAGCGGGAAAAAATCAGAAAAAAAATACTGAAGCAACCCCTTTGGATTGAGTATTCAGGCAGTTTTTTCCCGGTGATTGCGGTGGTGTTTTTTTTGCGCTCTTTTCTGTTCGAACCTTTCAAGATTCCTTCCAGTTCCATGCTTCCCACGCTGGAAGTGGGAGATTTGATTCTGGTGAACAAGTACACGTACGGCATCCGCCTGCCGATAGTCAACAAGTTGCTTGTTCCCGTCAATCGCCCCCAGCGGGGGGATGTGATGGTGTTCCGGTTTCCCCGCGATCCGTCTCTGGACTATATCAAGCGGGTTATTGGCATTCCGGGTGACAAAATTGTGTATCGGAACAAGCGCTTGACGGTAAACGGGGTTGTTGCCATCTACCGTCCCTTACCGGACTATCTGGATACGGAACGACTGAATTATTCCCGCCAGTTTACCGAAGCCACGGGTGTCCTGTCGCATCGCATACTCAATGACGACGGGGCACCTTCCTACGTACCCAATCCGGACCCTTTTCGGCACAGAAACCAGTGCACCTATAAT
>JAISAG010000161.1 GCA_031266815.1 Burkholderiaceae bacterium
ATTCCACGGTAGAATGCTTGGCGTTGAGCAAGAACTAAACCGCAAAGGATGGTGCTACGACAAAAGCGACCCCAAGAAGGGGTGGTGGAGGCAATGCAAAAAGAGGAAGAAGCCTCGGATTTCTGTTTCACGATAGCCCCCTGTTTGCCTGATCAGACAGCGCCATCGCTTTGAGGCGTTGTCTTTCCATGTTCAGGGCAAACTCGTTCCAGATGGCTTTTGGATCACTGGACGGTGCGTTGATCGTCACCTGATCAATGTTGATGGCGCTTGTTGTTGAACTGTTTGTTGTTCCCTCTGCATACTGCGCTGTTCTGAGGGCGTCGATATCCTGTGGTCTGTATGAGACCCCTTTCTTAACGGCAGGACGTGTGCCGGATTCGCTGCGGGGAAGCATGTACTCCTCGAACTGTTCTGTGCTTACCTTCGCACGATTGTGCCGATCATTCTTCTTATACGTCTTGCCGGTTTTGGGGTGTGCAACGCCACGCCATTCTTTGGATACCTCCTCCTGAAACGCATAAAAGTCATCCGAGTAGCCTTGCAGGTACGCCTCCAGTTTGGGACGCCTGTTTGCCAAATATTTAAAAATCTTGTCTTGCGTTTCTTCATTGAATTTCTGGTTTTTGGAAAGGTTTAGCGCTTCGAAAGCCTCTTTCATTGTTTCGGTAGTGACTTGATACCGACCTACCGCAAACACTTCCTGTCTGGACTGCTTTCTCATTATCTCGCCTACGGTCATGTCGGTCAGATTTCCGACGTGTGGGATGTACCCCATTTTTCCCCTCTTATCTCTCCCCCAGCGGTTGAAAGCGTTGTACCCTCTACCTTCCACATCGTTGATAGTCTCGGCTCGGTATATGGCCCCCGACAGTTTTTTTTCTTCTTCATTCAGGAACGGACTAAGGAGCGCGATGTCTTCCTTGAATGAGAGAGGTTTGCCGGTCTTTGCGCGACCAACTGTCTTGGTGGGCGGCACCGGTTTCGCCGGTACCGCTTCTGCACTGCGGGGCGCGGGTTCTTCGTTGCCCCCGAAGAAGCGATTCCAAGTGTCGATCACAGGTTGCCATATTGAAGGTTCAGCAGTCTGTACGCCAGATGCCCTCACAGCGACTGCTCCGCCTGTGCTACCACCCGTCCTCACGGCTACGGGTCTTTCTGCGCGATCCGGCGCAACCCCTCCATCTGCTTTTTCTGCTTCCTCCTGTTCCTTCCTGATTTCCGCGTTGGATTTAAATCCTCTGCCCATCATTAAATTGCCCCAGGCTTCCAGCGAGTCCCATACCCGCCCCGGTGCATCGGCGACTGCCGCAATGGCCTTTGCCAGCGACAGAAATGCTCCTGCCAGTTCCTTGATGGTGGCGATCTGGCGGTCGAATTTGCCTTCCCGGTACGCCTTGACGAATTTCAGTACTTCTTTGGAAACATCGGTCGCCCACTTCCGGATGTCGTTACGGCTGCCAACAATGACATCCTCAATCTCCTTAAAAACACCCGCAACCGCCTTAATCGCCGGTGTCAGGGCGAGCAGTACGGTCACCGCCGTACTTCTGAACGAATCCTTCAGGTCATCAAAGATCATGCGCAATTTGTCCGCATTCTTTGCATCCTGTGCAGAAACGTTGGCATACTTCTTCCCCGCTGCAAGCAACTCCTCCAGCCTTTTGGTACCACCCTTCATCGCCTCAAACGCTCCCGGGTTGATGCCCATCCTCTCTGCCCACATCTGCGCCTGCCCCGGGTCTTCCTTGTACCACGCGCCAATGATTTCCGCCTGCTTTCTGAGCAAGACCTCCGGGTCCTTTGCGTCCCGCTGCGGGATGAAGCTCATGTGCCTCATTGACGCTGCAAGGATGGTTTCCCGCATGTTGTTGCTATTCCCGCCAAACGTCCTGACGGCAGACGTCTCTTTTTGATTGGCTTTGAGTTGATTGAGCAGGCCATCCGATGCCGCGCCCGCCAAGCGACTTGCCTTCTGATACTGCATCAGTTTTTCTGTGGCAATGCCCAGATTGTTTGACATCCTGCCCAGTGCAGCACTCTGCTCAATGGTGTCAACCACAAAGTTCTTGATGGCGGGTGTTCCGGTAAAGAGTGCAAAAAGACTTATCATCTGGTTGCGGATACCTCCCAGCGCGTCTTTGACTTCCTTGCCCAACTTTTTGTAGTCTTCTGCCGCGCGCTTTGCCGCAGCGCCCGACTTCTTCATGCCCTCTGTCATACTGTCAGAGGCTTTTTGGGTGGTCGCGCTCGTGCCTGTGATGGACTTCTCGATACCTTTCAGGCTGGATTCTATGCTTTTGACTGCAGACATAAAATCCTTCGGGTCCATCCCGAGCTCGACGACGAGCGAATCAATAACGGTCGCCATAATCCCTCGCCTCCTCTGCCATTACACCCCTGTTGTAAGACTCCACCGCAATCATCTCCATCATGTCGTATAAATCCTCAATACCGTACACCGTCTGCAATTCAATCAATGTCGCCTTTTTGTTTGCAATCGCAATCGCCACCACAAGCGGCACATTGACATAACTGGCGAGGCGCGGACTGACACTTGCCATAGTGGGCGGCAAGTCTAGTCCGCGCCGCCGGTAAAAGACTCGACATGCAGCTTAAAGACATCCATCTTGAGTTTTAATCTGGTTGATACTTCCTCAATGTCTGATTCAACCAGATTGCGCACCATGGACGGGGTTGCCATCTTGACGCACTCCATGAGTTCGTCAAGAAGTGGTTCGGCAACCTCATACGGCACCCGGCAAAGGGTCTCCCATCCGAGTGAGGCAATGCCCGCCATACCGGAGTCCGTCATGTCGTCTGACATCTGGACCCCTGCGTTCATTGCCGCAAAGAGCGCGCGCAGTGCCCACCGCTCTGCACTGTCTGCGCTCATCTCCTCAATCTGGAATGTTTTGCCCTTGTCGCGCCCTTCCTTTTCAATGGTGACGCTTATCTGCTTTCTCGCCATGATGCGCCTCCATTAAATCGGGGACGGGAAACAGCTTTCCCACGAAATCTGGTATGTCGTTCCCGCCAGTACCCGCTGGGCATCGGGCACCGGTTTGGCACGGGTCAGGATGCCCTTGGTCATGACATATTTCTTGCCGATAGCGGGAATCGAGATTGTCGCTTCAGCCACCAGCACCTCGCGCGCAACCTTCTGCGCCGTGTACCAGTTATCGAACAACTCAAGGCTTGTCGAGTCCGCATTAAGAGAAATCGTCTGCACCGTCGGGGCAAACACAAATCCGGGGGACATATGGCCGTCAACCCCCATCTGTACAATGGCGGTTTCCTGGTCATCCGTTGCAAAGGCGGCATCCGCCTGATAACCCTGCAAGCGTTGATGGACCGGATAAAGGGGGGATACAGCCAGCATGTACACACTGTTTGCTGCGGTAATGGTTCGTATTGCCATGTTAAATCTCCTTACAGAATGTCAATGGATGTGACGTCAATCGTGTGTACAGACCCGCCGGAGGTGTACCAGAACTTGCATGCCTTGTGGCGAAGCCCACGCTGCTGTGCGGTGGTCTCCACCGTCTGGAAGTAATACCCCTGGCTCATCAGCGTCTGCGAAATATCCAGCCCCGCATCACGATTAACCTGTGCCTTTTGCTGCTCGGACAGATTGACTCCCGTGCGGATAGTGCCGTTATTTATCGCCTCGTTGATCGGGTCTTGTGCCGCAGCAGAAAGGAGGGCATCGCCTTCTGCATTAAACGGAACAGACTTGATGGCAGAAAGCAATGTCATCAACGCAAGCTGCAACTGGCTGTTCAGGTATATCTGGTTGATATACTCGTCAATCCAGCGCCATTTGCCGGGCACCTGTCCAGGTTGCAGGTTGATGAAGCGGTCATTGGCTGTGGCATACGCCGCATAGAAGTTGTACCCGTTTGCCTCCAGATTCTGCGCGATAGTGGCATCCGTCACATCCGGGGTCAATCCCGATTGCCCCTTCCAGGCAAAGGTAATCCGACCGTTGAGCGCCGTAAAGTCAATCGCGGCGGCGGTACCACAAACAAAGGCTGCCTTGTCTGCTGCCGGATAGACCGGAATGACGCCATCGTATTCGGACTCGATCATCTTGACGCCAAAGCAGGTGGTATTGTTTGCCTGCGTTGCCAAGACATCCGAATCCCATGCCACATAGGCATAACGCTGGTTCTGTGCATTCGTCCACTGCGCGAACTCGGTTTTTTCGTCAATGTCCGGTTCCCACAACGTCATGAATGTTGCCCAGTTCTGCGTCACCTTGGTAACGGCTGTCATGAAAGTCGCCGGGTCGGATACATCTGCACCCTGCGAGAGTACAGCACCCGTTTCCTGGGTGAACTTCAGCGTGGTAGCGATATCCCCCGTTGCATAATCAATGGAGGCTGCCGCTCCCGTTGTCGGACCCGTTATGGTGAATGCCGACAACTGGCTGTCGTATATGACGGTGAGCGTGACACCTGAAAACGCTGCACTGATGATGGATGCCGCATTGGAGAAGCTGGTTGCCGCAGACAGATTGATGGTGTCGGAAGTCGCCAGCGTTCCGCCAACCAAAAGCGACATCGCCCCCGAAGGGATTGCCTTTAGCTGCGCGAGCGTCATGCCAGAAAGCGAACCGCTCCGTATCCATGCCGCCTTTGCTGCGGAGGGATACTGCGCGAAGTACAGTGCACCCGGTTTGATGTCGGAATTATCAAAGCCGAGGAAGTACACATTCGCAAGCGCTGCTTCCTGCGAGGTAGCGCCGAAGTAGTCCGATACGCTTTGCGCAGTCGGGAACGGAACCACCTGTCCTATCGGCAGGGTGTCATTGTTTGTCAGAAAAATGCTGTTCAGAGACAGCGGGGATCCTCCTGTGTCAATCACGTTCGGCGTGATGTTGACCAGCTGTGACGCCGGTATGCTTTTAAGTGATGTTGCCATGCTCTACCTCATAAAAAAAGACCGCACGAGGCGGTCTGTACGTTAAAAACGACTGCTCACATTGTGGTGGCGTCTGTTACTTCGACACCAACCGTACCGAAAAACTCTTGCTCAAGACCCACCACCGGATTTATCTGGAAATGCGCCTCCACGATCCATCTCTGCTCGTACTGCTGTGACTCATTGACAATCGGTGTATTGCGCGGCTCATCCGCATACAGCGGCTGCATGAGCGGCTGCAGGGCATCACACGCCATCTCGTCCCGCAGTGCGGTGCTGAGGATTTGTGCCCATTCGGCGGATTGCTCGCCAAAGCAGTCGATCTGAATGGTGATCTGCACGGATTCCTTCATCAGCACCTGCCCGGTATCGTCGTCGTCTTCCGGGCGAATGTAGATTCTTTCGTTCGTCGCAAGTCTGCGGCGGCTTAAGACCGCCATCAGGATGTATCCGCCTTGCGGCGCAGGCACGAGGTTTGCCCAGCCCTGGACGACCTGCGCCCCGGTGAGCGATACGATAAAGTTGCCCAGGGCTGTGTAAATCTGCTCTTGTGTGGGACTTATTGTTGCAACCATACGATCACCGAACACCAGTTGGGAAATATCTCTTTTTGTGTGACGACAAGCCAGTCGCAGTCTTCACCACCCGGCTCCATCGGGAACCTGATAATGTCACCGCCCCGCTTCCCGCTCCTAACCATGCCATACCAGTTGTCATACAGATACACCGTGCGCAAGTTGCCCTGTATGCCCATGTTGTTGACGTGTTCCAGGTCCCTGGGGTCAATCCCCTGCACCTGCGCCATACCGGTCAGGGTTTCGTACTGCGGTATCTGCTTGCGGTTTGCGTCTACGGTGTAACCCGTACTGCGCAGCAAGGTCACAGGAATATCCGGATTGACGCGGGTTATGGCGCCGCGAACAATATTGTGAAGGTTCATGTTCCAACGCTCCTATCGTTCCAGCCCGGGAATAATGGGTTGGGATGAACAGCGGCAGTTGATTTCTTCTCCGGGCAAGATGTATTCTCCATCAATCAGACATCCCTTCTTCACGTTGTAAATCCGGCCGTTTGCCGCAACGTGCGAGGGTCAGGGTTCCTTCCCTGCACCGGAATGGCGCCATTTCGCTTCGGTGATACCCAGTTCGTCATATCGCCTTGCCTTCATGACGGCATTTGCCTTGCTTGCCTGGTCCCGCGCGATGAATGCCGCCCGCTTTCGGGTCACGGCATACCGTTCGTGCAGTTGCCTGCTCAGTGTTCCCAAATCGTGTCCGTTTTGCACCGCACGCCAGACTTCGCCGGAAACCTCAACGAAATACTGAGAGGGAATCGAGCGGATGAGTGCGACATTCGCCTGTACCGTTGC
>JAISAG010000085.1 GCA_031266815.1 Burkholderiaceae bacterium
GGACAAGTGCGCCATCTCGCATGGCACACTCTCCGTTGTGGTTGACCCGGACAAGGCAACGCCTGCTCAGCAAGCACAGGCGCAAGCGCAAGCTGGCGCTCCTCCCCAGGTGCAGGTCAAGAAGGGAGAAGTCGTCTTGCTAAGCCAGGCTGCCTCGCTTAACGATGTCGTCAAGGCGCTCAATTCGGTGGGCGCGACACCGCAGGATTTGCTGGCAATCCTGCAAGCCATGAAGGCGTCCGGCGCACTTCGGGCAGAGCTGGAAATTATTTAGGCGGTATAAAAAGCCGGACAGGCGGAAAAAGTGGACCCCTACTCTCCTCCCTCACCTGACTTGACGATAGCCGACAGCCGGAATCTGCACACCGTGCGTTCCGCTGCCCGCCGAAATTCCCCGCAAGCCATGAAAGCCGTGGCAACGCAGTTTGAAGCGCTCTTTATCAACCAGGTACTGAAAAGCATGCGCGCGTCTCTCCCCAAGGATGGCCTGTTCGATTCGGACCAAACCCGTCTTTACACGTCGCTTATGGATGAGGAAATGAGCCAGGCGTTTGCCAAGCGGGGGCTGGGAATGGCAGACCAGATACTGCAACAGATGGCCGCAACGGGGCAGATACCGAAGGAATCTGTTTCGAACTTGCTGAGTCCGCGACAGATTGCTTCCGGAATCAGTTCGTACAAGACCATCGCAGACAATCACACCCGTCGGCAATCCGTTTCTCTCCTTCAAAACGAGAGCATGTCCGCACCATCTGCCGCCAAAACACGCAAAGACCGTGCGGGCGCGTTATCGGCCACGCCGCCCAATGTGTCCGCGACAAAACGATCCGACGATACGGTTCCTTCGCACGTCCGGAATTTTACGAGCAAAATGCGGCGGCACGCCTCTGTCGCCAGCCGCGAAACCGGTATCCCGGCACAGTTCATGCTGGCACAGGCCGCACTGGAAACGGGCTGGGGGAAAAAGCAGATGGTCGGCGCAGATGGCAAGCCCAGTTACAATCTCTTTGGTATCAAGGCAAACCACAACTGGGCGGGAAAAACGGTAAACGTACTGACAACAGAGTTTGAAAACGGACGTATGGTCA
This sequence comes from Burkholderiaceae bacterium, assembly GCA_031266815.1. GTDB lineage: Bacteria > Pseudomonadota > Gammaproteobacteria > Burkholderiales > Burkholderiaceae_D > Oxalobacter. Next base: position 1,089 of record JAISAG010000085.1, read on the forward strand.
AAAAGGTGGAGAAATTTCGCGCTTACCGTTCCTACGCCGAATCCTTCCGCGATTACGCCAACCTGATGCGTGAAAATCCACGCTACCGGAACGTGGTTTCCGCCCGCGACCCCATGAGCTTCGCCTACGGCCTGCAATATGCCGGGTATGCGACAGACCCGGAGTATGGCTCCAAACTGATGCGCGTCATCAATACTGTCGCACAGGTATAGCTTTTTTTCTGTTCACCCCTCAAGTTGCTTCAGAAGCTGTCGTAGAATACCCTAGCGGGTGAGAGGAACCAATATGAGTAAAATTGATACCATCGGGAAGAGCGCCCTGCTGGCGGCGAATTATGCCATCAGCGTAACCGGGCACAATATCGCCAATGCCACTGTAGAGGGTTACAACCGGCAGGTTGTGCTGCAATCCAATGTGTCCGGGCAGAATATGGGGTTCGGCTTTATCGGTCATGGCACCCAGATTGACGATGTCCGGCGTGTTTATGACGAATTCCTGGGAAGACAGGCCGTTCAGGCACAGGCCTCCAAAAGTCAGCTGGATGCCTATTACAACCAGATAAGCAAGATCAACCAGAAGCTGTCGGACAACACAGCGGGAATCTCTCCTGCCCTGCAAAGTTTTTTCAGCGCCCTGCAAGAAGTTGCCGATGAACCCACCTCGTTAGCCGTGCGGGAGGCACTGCTCTCGGAAACCAGTGTCTTTAACGGGCGTTTCAACGAGTTTGCGGCACAACTGACGGAAATACGCAATGGCGTCAATTACGAGATAACCCACAGCGTTGACCTCATCAATACGTATGCAAAAGAAATCGCCAACCTGAACAACGAGATTGCGCGCGCCCAGATTGCTACAAGCGACCCGGCGCCCAATGACCTGCTCGACCAGCGTGATTTGGCGATCAGCAAGCTCTCCGAACTGATTGGTGTCAGAACGGTGAAGAACGGTATTAACGGGCTGGATGTGTATGTCGGAAACGGACAGCCCCTGGTCATCAACAATACCAGCTTCAACATGTTTGCGCGACAGTCGACAAGCGACCCCAGCAAGGTCGAGATCGGCTATATGAACAACGGGATTGCCGTTGTGATTCCCGACAAACTGCTTTCCGGCGGCGCAGTCAAGGGATTGCTCGAATTCCGCGACCAGACGCTCAACAATGTGGAAAACGAGATAGGACGCATCGTTGTTTCCCTGGCGCTGGACTTTAACGCCCAGCACAAACTCGGTATGGACTTGAACGGGGATATGGGAACGGACTTTTTCAATGTCCCGCTCTCCGCCACATCCTACACAAGCGCCTCGCCACCGGGCTCTGTTACCTCCACCATTGACATTAACAACTATAGCAAACTGGTCGCCAGTGACTACCGCATTGAAGTCGCTGGCAACGGGGATTACAAGATGACCCGCCTGTCTGATGGAAAGTCACTGACAGTTCTGGCGGCGGACACATCCGCCAAGTTTCCTCCTGCGGGTCAGGTGTGGGATGACGGCTCCCTGTACGATGACGGCATCCAGTTCGAATCGCTTGGCCTCGTGCCCGGAAATGTGCTGGTTTCCAGACCATTGGCAAACGCCGCCGCGGGTTTGTCCACACTGATTACGGACGCGAACAAGATTGCCGCCGCCTCCCCGGTGCGAACGGCAACGGGTCCCAATACCTCGGGAACAGGCAACCTGGGTACCGGTGTCATTTCTGCCGGGGCGGTTACTGGCACAGGCTTTGCGACATCCGGCACCCTGACATTCAGCGAAACGCCTGCCCCTCCCGCTTTTGTGGCATCAGCGGATGTATGGGTTACCCCGCCGAGCGGCCCTTCCACGCTTATTACTGCGGGCACACGCATTCCTTATACCGAAAATACCACTTTCGATTTCGGCAGCTATCCGTTCACCATTACCGGCAAACCCAAAACGGGGGACACCTTCTCCATTGAGCCCAACACAGGGGGGCTGGG
>JAISAG010000149.1 GCA_031266815.1 Burkholderiaceae bacterium
GTAAGCAGGTGTCCTTGACACCCTGTCACTACATCAGCCACTGTGCCGACCGGCATGGGAAGGCGTGACAGGGGTTTGTGCCGAATGACGCAAACGACTTGCAGCCCGGAGACCGGCCAGAGAAACAGGGACCGATGCGCGGCGCTGTTCTGCCGGACGCTTGTTGGTGCAACTTTCCGCCAATCGCAAAGGTCCTCGTGTTGAACAAGGCTTGCGGGGACGCTTGCCGTTTGTGGGAGTATGCCATGTCCTTTTCTGCGCGGCTAACGCCGCTTTTTGTTGTATCCACCCTTTTGCTGTTGCCCCTGCCATCCGCAACGGCACAATCCGATGAGGGGAAGATGCTGCCCCCTGTGGTCGTCACCGCTTCCCGCATCGCACAACCTCAGGCAGACGCCATTCCCGGCACCACGGTCATCACTTCCGAAATCATCCGTCGCAAGCAGTCCCCGGATCTGGTTTCCATTTTGCGTAACGAGGCGGGTGTCCAGTTTGCCCAGAGCGGCCCGCAGGGGTCGGCAACTTCCCTCTTCCTGCGGGGCGCCAATACGAACCAGTTCCTGTTCCTGCTGGATGGCGTACCCGTGCGGGACATGACCAGTACCGGTATCCCGCTCGACTTGCAGAATATCACGCCGGATCAGGTCGAGCGCATTGAGATTGTGCGAGGCAATGTGTCTGCCATCTATGGCTCCGGCGCTATCGGCGGCGTTATTCAGGTTTTCACGCGGCAGGGTGAGGGAACGCCCTCGGTCAGCGCATCGGGTGAAGTCGGCACGCACCGTTCCAGCAAGCTGAACGCAAACGTGTCGGGCAAGGTGGACGCCACCCGCTTTTCACTGTCTGCGAGCCGCACCCGGACAGACGGGTTTTCAGCGATCAATCCATCCAAAAATCCCAACGCCAATCCGGATAACGACGGTTATCGTGATGTGAGCGTCAGCGGCGCGCTGTCTCATGAATACATCAAGGGGCATGAAGCGGGTATTCGCCTGTACGGCTTCGACGCGAAATATGACTATGACAGCGGCAGCGACCGAACCGAAAAAGCGGGCGGCATCTCAAAGCAAAGAACACTGGCGCTTTTCAGCAAGAATCGTTTCACTGGCAACTGGCTGTCCACGCTGACGTTTTCCAACACGGAAGTACGCAGGAAACTGCATTCGCGGGGTAACACCCTGTCGTTCAACGACTATCGCTCGGGATACCGCAGTGAGGCCAACCTCCTGCAATGGCACAACGAAGTGGCGCTGCCGGAGAACTGGATACTGACGATGGGCACGGACGGCACGCATGAAAAAGCGGTCGGACGAGACCAGGGGGTGGTGCAAAGCAGCGCCAGCCGCAACAACGAAAGCGTGTATGCGGGATTAAACGGCTCTTTGGGCGCGCACCATTTGCAGGTGAACGCGCGTTACGACCATGTGGAAGAATCCGGTTCGGATACAACGGGCTATCTGGGATATGCCTACGACATTACGCCTTCATGGAAGCTGGTCGCCAGCGCATCTACCGCTTTCCTTGCGCCAACGTTGTACCAGGTACATGGGGACGCCTGGACACAGCCCAACAAGGGTTTATCGGCAGAGCGCTCGCACTCTTATGAAGCGGGTTTCCAGTATGCCAGCGGGGCGACGCTGGCAAGGCTGGTCTATTTTGATACCCGCACACGGGACATGATTGATTATGTGTACAACATGATGACGTACACCGGGCAGTATTTCAACATCAACCGCGCGAAAAACAAGGGGGTTGAACTGACCGCGTCCACCCGCCTGTTCGGTGTGGATGTACGAGGCAGCGCCACCTGGCAAGACCCCAAGGACAGGGAAACGGGGGAAGCCTTGCTGCGCCGTGCCAAACAGGCCGCGTCGCTGGATGTTTCCAGAAAAATGGGGGCATGGCTCCTCGGCGGAGATGTGTATTATGCCCGCCACCGTCCCGACCTGGTCTCTGGGCAGCGAAGGGAGTTGGCGTCTTACGCCCTGCTTAACCTGAATGTGCGCTATGAAATCAACAAGATGTGGTTTCTGTTCGCGCGGGTAGAGAATGTGTTTGACCGCGAATACGAAACGGTTTACAGCTATAATCAGCCAGACCGCCGTCTCTTTGTCGGCGTGAACTGGAAGATGTAACAGGGGGACTGCCCGCGAGAGAATGGATTGCCCGCAGAATACCGCGCCCCGCCCGCCACGTCCGTTCTGGCGTTTGCTTGGGCTCTTCCTGTTCGCCGTCGCCAGCTTGGGACTTGCCTGTCTGGCGGGCAGTGTTGCCTTGTCCTGGCGTCAATTGCCTGCTGCAATCATGCAAGCGTTGAGCGACAATCCGGCGGAACTGGCCGGCACCGTTTTGCAGTGGCGTCTCTCCCGCGCGCTAACCGCCTTTTCAACGGGCGGCGCACTCGCACTGGCGGGTGTGATGATGCAGGCGTTGCTGCGCAATCCACTCGCAGACCCTTACGTACTGGGCATATCCGGCGGGGCGAGCGTGGGCGCACTGTTGGTTCTTTTTCTGGCAGGTACGGCGTGGATGGTCAGCGCGGGCGCACTGGCAGGCGCGCTGTTGATTGCCTTGCTCTTGTATGTCCTTGTTTGCCGCGAATCGGAACCGGATACTTCTGCCTCCCCCCTTTTGCTGCTGACGGGCGTGGTACTGGCATGCGGTTGCGGCGCCGTTATCGCCATCCTGCTGTCCATCGCACCGGATGGCAATTTGCGTGGGATGCTTTTCTGGCTGATTGGCGATTTGGAAGGTACGCGCTTTGGCGGCATTACTTTTGGCGTTCTGCTTGCGGTACTGCTTTACGCGCTCCGTATCGCGCGACCAGTCAACTTGCTGGCGCTTCACGCCGAATCCGCCCAGACGCTGGGCGTGCCCGTTGCGTTAACGCGCAAGGCTTTGTTCGCTTGCAGCGCCGCACTGACCGCCTGTGCGGTTGCCAACACGGGCAGTATCGGGTTTGTCGGGCTGATTGCCCCCCATGCCTGCCGGCTGTTACTGGGCACGGACCACCGATGGCTTTTCCCTGCCTCCCTTTTGGCGGGCGGCGGCTTTCTGGTTCTGGCGGATACGCTGTCCCGCGTGGTCGCAGCACCCCAACAATTACCGGTGGGTGCGGTAACAGCACTCATCGGCGTGCCACTTTTTCTGTTCCAGTTGTACCAGGTCAGGCGCGGCTGATATGTGGCACACCAGCGCGCTTGTTCTGCGGGCAGGCAACCGCATACTGATTGACAGACTGGACTGGTCCATTCTCCCCGGCGAGTGCTGGGCGGTACTGGGAAAAAATGGCGCGGGGAAAACGACTCTTGTCCGAACGCTTGCCAGTCTGCGGCAACCGGATTCGGGCGAGATATCCCTGAGGGGCAAGCCGCTTTCCCGATACAGCCGAATGGCACTGGCAAAAGAACGAGCCTACCTGCCGCAACTGTGGCAAAACGCTTTTTCGCATTCCGTCCTGCACGCTGTGCTGGCGGGCCGCTATCCGTATCACGACGGACGTTACTGGGAATCTGATACAGACCGGCAAGCTGCCTTGTCCGCCATGCAAAAACTGGGGGTAGATGCGCTTGCTGACCGCGATGTCAGAACCCTGTCGGGGGGAGAACGGCAGAGAGTGGCACTGGCGACTGTCTTTGCCCAGTCCACTCCCCTTCTTTTGCTGGATGAACCCGCCAGCGCACTGGATTTGGCGCACCAGATCAACCTGATGCGGCTGCTTGCCGCCCACTGCCGGAACGAAGGGGGAAGCGTTGTGATGGTTGTGCACGACCTCAACCTGCCGGAAGGCGCGGCGACACACGCCCTGTTGCTGGAAGAAGGCGGCAACTGGCTTGCCGGTGAGCGTGACGCCGTGATGACGGCAGACAACCTGTCCCGATGCTTTGGGCAGGCAATTCGCGTCTTTCAGCAGGAGGGGCGCAAGCTGTACTTTCCGGCGGCGTGAAACGGGCAACGCGTCCGGTATGGTACAGGCAGCAGGTGCGCGGCGTGCCTGTTACCTGAAATTGCAATCAATAATAGACTGAGTCAGCCCTTCCCCGGGGAAATCGGCAACGATAATGCCCACGTAACGGGGTTTGAAGACTTTTACGCTGCCGAAAAATATTGTCCGAAGACCAGGGCCGCTGTACTTTGAGATAGAATGTGGAGTGTTTACTTCGTCAAAACCAATTCCAGTTAAAAACTTCCTGCTTCAGGAGGGTGGCTGGGTGCAGGATGAGGTGCTTTCGCGCTATCGGGCGTAAACGGCAGCAGTGCACGAAGCAAGGTAAACCGTTTAGGGAGAAAAACAGGATGGCGGGTCTGCGGCACAAATGGCTTTTACCGATTTTCTGCTTCCTGTTCATCACAGGAGCCTGCGGCAATGTGGTCGCAGAGGAATACGCGTTGCCTGTGCAGGGTGACAACATCAAACCGGTGGATTATTCCGATTCCCGCAACTGGCTATCCCTGCCAGATGGGAAAGACACGGCAGTGGATGTATTTTTCATTTATCCCACCGCGTGGGAGCGCGACAAGGGCGCATACCCGATTGCCGATATTGACCATGCCGGAATGCGCCAGGGAGCCGTTCTCGACCTCAAGACCCGCGCTTCGGTATTTCGGACGATTGGCAACATATACGCACCGTATTATCGTCAACTGGATGCGCCTTACTCTCTGGAGCGGACGGAGAAAGGCGACGACGCCATGAAGTACTTTTTAGGCGTGCCCCTGACCGACATCAGGGCGGCTTTTGAATACTATATCGCACACTATAACAAGGGCCGTCCATTTATCCTGCTGGGTCACTCGCAGGGCGCCATCATGATACACGGGCTTCTGGGTGATTACATGAAAAAACACAGGAGTGTCTACAGCAGGATGATTGCGGCTTACGCTATCGGCTACCCGCTTACGCAAGACGGCTACGACAAACACCCGCATCTGAAACCTGCTATGGGCGAAGCGGATACGGGTGTGATTATTTCATACAACACAGAAGCGCCCAACGTGGAGGGGAAAAGTCCCTTTGTCAAACCCGGCGCCGTTACCATCAACCCGGTTTCCTGGACAAGAACGACTGAAATCGTGCCAAAAAGCAAAAGCAGGGGTTCTATCATCGTCAGGGATGATGGCACATTCACGGTGGCAAAGCAGCTTGCTGATGCGACCATCAACCCCGAAAGAGGAACCATTATCTGTACAACAGTGGACACAGAAAAATTCAGCTCCGACCCGTCGTGGCGCGCCTATTTCCCGCGCGGTGTTTTCCACACAAACGATATTCCACTGTACTACTTCGATTTGCGGCACAATGCCGAAGTTCGTGTGAAAGCGTATTTCGACGCATTAAAACAGAACTGATTCCGGTCATGTGTTATTCGCCTGGAAGCAGATGATTGGCATGATGAGAGCGTTATAAATCAGGGAGGAAAAACTATGTCAGGTTCAGGTCGAGTGGCGTTGTCCGTATGCGTCTGTGCCCTACTGGGATTGGCTTCATTCGCGTCTTTTGCACAGACGTCGGTAACACCGGTGAGGAAATTGCCTTCTGGAGTGAGTGTACAGGTATTACGCGAAGGGAGCGGCGCGCGTCCGACCGCGTCCAGTCAGGTAACGGTCAATTATCGCGGGAATTTGCTTGATGGAAGCGAATTCGACAGTTCCTATTCGCGCGGTAAACCCGCCACTTTCCCGTTAAACCGCGTCATTTCCTGCTGGACGGAAGCATTGCAGACCATGCGAGTCGGCGGAAAGGCAAGACTGACTTGTCCCTCTAATACCGCTTACGGGAATCGTGCCCATTCCAAAATACCGGCTAACAGCACACTGATTTTTGAGGTGGAATTGCTGGAAGTTAAGTAGCGCGGCATGTACGAAAAATTTTTCAACGATTGGGAGAGGACGCGCGAACACGACGAGGCTCTGCTAGAGGGTGTCGTCACGTGATATGAGGCAT
>JAISAG010000158.1 GCA_031266815.1 Burkholderiaceae bacterium
CGCCGGGCAATGTCGCTGGGACGCTCCCCACGCTCCAGCGCTCTCAGTACCCGGTCTCTCAAATCCTGTGAATAGGCTCGCATGGGATTTCCCTCCTCCGAACCTATTATATATGACAATACTTAAACAAAAAATGCTCTAGACTGGGCTTGCTTGACCTGCTAAAACAGGGCTTTTTTTTTATGCTCAAACACAACCCGTCCATGAGGCGGGTTTTTCATTTTCGGGACATGGACAGCACAAAAAAATCCCCCGACTGGATTGCGATAGAAGGCGAGTACCGGGCAGGAATGAAACCCGTGAATTCGATTGCAAGCGAGTACGGAAGTGTTCCCCGCGCATGCGGGGGTGATCACGGGTGGTTGTCAAGTATAATGCTTAACATATTACGTGAAACGTAATATCATGTCGTTCATGATCCGCTCTTTTAAATGTAAAGAAACACAGGCACTGTTCGAGGGGAAATCTCCCCGGAGATTTCGGTCCATCCAGGATGCCTCCGAGCGTAAATTGACCCAACTTGATGCTGCACAGACGCTGAATTTCTTGCGCTCCCCTCATGGAAACCGATTGGAAAAACTCTCTGGCGACCGCGACGGGCAATGGAGCATCCGCATTAATGGACAGTTCGTATATGCTTCGTTTGGACGGATCAGGGGCCTGTTGATGTTGAAATTGTTGATTATCACTGAGGAGTAACCATGACCCGTCCGATTAACCGAATGCGAGCCGTACATCCCGGCGAAATTTTGCGCGAAGATTTTCTTGCGCCACTCGGAATGAGCGTGAATGCCTTGTCGATTGCCTTGGCCGTTCCGGCGACGCGCCTCCATGAAATTGTCAAGGAACGTCGTGCTATTACTGCGGACACCGCAGAGAGGCTGGCACACTATTTCGGAGGTGATGCCGCTTCGTGGCTTGCGATGCAGGCAAGCTATGACTTGAAAACCCTGCCTACCCGCGCTGAAATAGCAAAGCGTGTTCATCCGCGCGAAACGGTTACGTCCTGATTGCGTGACTGGCAGACCATGCGCCTGCATCTGAGCGGCGACCGAGGCAACGCTCATGCGCCATATCCTGATGGTTCAAACGATACTCCATTTCCGTGGAATTTCCTCATCGGTAGCTACCCACTCACGCCAAAGAACGGCTTCATCTCATCAATCAGACCACCGCATTCAACGTCTGGTCATACACGCCGACCAAGCGATCCGACCACTTGCACATCAACGAACTGAAGCATTGCCCGGTTGCCAGCGACATCAACAAGTTGCCATGAACAAGGAACACCGCATCTGCTGCGCGATCAGGCAGCTTCCCCTTCCAGCACGCGCATTTCAATGCGCAGACCAGCGGCAACTGCCATGTTGACCAGCGCATCAAGCGCGAACAGGTTGATTTTCCCGCGCATGAGGTCTGAAATCCGGGGCTGCGTTACGCCGAGGAGACGCGCGGCCTGGCTCTGACTCAATCCTGCCTTGGCGATACGTTCTGTCAACGCGATCATCAACTCCAAACGAAGTTTCATATTCCCGGCTGTTTCCCTGTTATCCTCAATGGCATCCCATACACTGTTAAGGAACCGCTGATTAATCTGATGTTTCGGTGTCATTTTTCTCCCTGATGGGCTAAAACGGGTAGGCGGTACCATCTTGATGCATAACTTTTCTGATATTTTCTTGCCCTTTTTCCGGGAAAAAGGGCACACCTGTCCTCATGCAGGCCGTAGCGATCTGCATGCTCGTGCACACATCAGCACGTTGCTGCAGGCAAACAAGGTGTACAACCGATGCGTATTTTTTGCCAAACCCCGGTAGACTGTCCTGGCAAAACCAAAATAGCGTTTGATTATCAGAAAAGGATGCTCCACCTTGCTGCGTACAGACGACTTGCGCCGTTCAATCTCTTTTTCCCACTCAATGCATCCTTGCGGCATGCGCTGGACACTCTTGGGGCGGCGATTAATGCGGTATGCTTTTGCGGATAAGTGCGGGGAACTTCGTATTTCTTCTCGTTTCTCTATGCCGGTATAGCCAGAATCACCGTAGACAACCTCATCGTCTTCCCGGATAAGGCGGGAGGCTACCGTTATGTCGTGGGTATTGGCAGGCGTTGTCTCCAGGCTATGGACATAGCCACTGCCCGCATCCACTCCAATATGACATTTCATCCCGAAGTAATACTCGTTGCCCTTCTTGGTCTGACACATTTCGGGGTCACGTTGCTTGCCAGCATTCTTGGTCGAACTCGGTGCCCGAATGAGCGTTGCATCTACTATGGTGCCGCCGCGCATCATATAGCCGCACCTTTCGAGCGTAGCAACAATCGCATGGAAAAATACCTTGCCAATGTCGTGTTCCTCCAGCAAATGCCGAAACTTGAGTAATGTCGTGGCATCTGGAACCTGTTCATCAACAAAATTGATCTTCATGAATGAACGAAGCGCATAGCTGTCATAAATGGCATCCTCAATGCCCTCATCGGATAAGTTGAACCAACACTGCAAAAGATACATGCGCAACATCTTTTCAATGCCCAAAGGCGGACGCCCACGTTGACCGCCCGGATAGTAAGGCTCAATGTAGGCGACCCACTCGTCCCAGGGAATGAACTCATCCATTGCTTTCAGAAACGCTTCCCGTTTCGTCACCCGCTTACGAAGACTATATTCAATATCGCTAAAACTAGACTGATTCATAACCCCTCCCTTGACTGGAGAAAATATACCGGAAAATCTACGCGCCAGCGACCAAAAAACATTAAATCAGCGATTCCTTTAGTTTCTCTGTATACAGTCTGCCCTTTCTGCACATCAGGCACATAATCCGCGGCTTTCTCTTTCTTTTTCCCGAAACGCTCCATCAGTTCCTGCTTTGTCCGACTCCGCTCCGTTTCAACAGGTGGCATAGCGGCAACCATTTTCCGGATATGCCGGGACAGTCCGGCATTTTCCGAGTCTGGCTGTTTTTCCAGTTTTTTCGCTGCCAGTAGCCAGGTTCGGCGCACCTCTGCCTGTTTTATATTGATCGCACTTTCCCAGAGGGCAGAACCAGAAGGAGTGTCTCCCGTTATTTCGTTGATGGCTTCCCTGATGCGGCTTGCCCGTACTTTTGAAACACGCGGTTTTTTCGTTTTCCCTGCCGATTCAATATGCCAAACAGCGGATTTTTCCTTCTTGCGCGTCACGCCCCTTGTCCATCTGGGTGTGGCTTCTGCCTCATATCCCTGTTCTCGGATTTTCTCCGCAAAAACCTCTCGCCAGTGCTGCAAATCACCTTTGCGGGGATTGATTCTCCTGCCATCCCTGTCTGTCATCCTCACGACAAGATGGCAGTGGGGATTGCTGCTGTCTGTATGCAGCGCAAAAGCGTATTCATGGTTTCCAAAAACTTCCTGGCCAAAGGAACGGGATGCCCTGCGGACAGATTCTAAATCCACATGGGCTAGAGGGTGTCGTCACAAGACCTTCATCCAGATAGCGATACATCGAATTTGTATGGCAGCCAGAAAAGAAGCGGCATTTTTGGCATAGCGTGTCGCAATGCTACGCCAGAACTTCAG
>JAISAG010000035.1 GCA_031266815.1 Burkholderiaceae bacterium
TTCGAAAGAGACCCAAGGGGGCTGGCATGTCGGAACATTCTCAACCCACAGGATTGACCCTAACACGAGGTGTTGGCTTTAACCGGCACGAAAACGTTAAATGTTGCCCACAAGTAACATTTTTACGGGAAATAAGTAAAATAATGTTGCTTTGACGCAACATTATCCCGGCGAAAAAGCCGGGGAGAACGCGATAGAAACGGTAAATGCAAGTGCATGGCGGCATTGCCGCTTGCGCGTTCGCCTACCTGTAAGGTGTGTCTCGCGTGCTCACCGTCTCGCCGTTAACAGACTTCACCCCGGCACTCGCCTTCAATCGCAAGCCGGGATGTTTCGCATAAAACCCGCTTCCAGAGCGGGTGTTTGGAAGATGCCCCTGCTTTCGTTGGGGGCATTTTTACTTGCGGCAATTTGGCAGTCACCCTGACATGTCAGGAAAATTTTGCGGTTTCTGCCAGTTTCTTACTCACAATTGCATTTAATGAGACACCCTCTTGCGCCGCTTCAATAGCAGGTGCCCTGTGCAATGACTTGTCCAGCCTGACATTGAATGTTCCAGAATAATGTTTGCGACTTGGCGCATTGGGATGTTGCGCTTTTTACACACTTCTTTCACGCCACACCACGCATCTGCCAACTCTGACAGCGCGTTTTCCGGTGTGTCAGAAAACGCAGACACTTCCGGCTTTTCAAGTAAATGCGCCACCCATGACCCACTGTCGTCAAGAAACAGGCTGACTGAAAACCCGTCAAAACGGTCATCCATGACTATTTTCTTCCTTTCCGTTGTATCTCGCCACTCCGGCTTAACAGAGATGAGGAAGGTGAACAACCTGTCGGCGCCTTGCCTCTAACGATATACGTTTTTCCACTCGCGCATCGCCGCAAACGCGCTGACATTGTCTTTGCTGTCGATTTTGTTTAACGCCAACAGCCGGTTGATGACGGTTTCTTCCGCATGGCGCAAGAAAGGGTTGGTTTTCTTTTCCAGACCGATTGTCGAGGGCAGTGTCGGCTGCTTTTTTTCCCGCTTTGCTGTCTCAACTTCGATACGCTGGCGTATGTCCTGATTATTCGGCTCAATTTCCTGTGCAAATTTCAGGTTGGACAAGGTGTATTCATGAGCAGAGAATACCCGGGTTTCATCCGGCAAAGCGCTGAACTGCGCCAGTGAAGCGATCATCATCCCGGCGGTACCTTCGAACATTCTGCCGCACCCGGCTCCGAAAAGCATGTCGCCACAGAACAACCACTGCTGGTCAGGCGCATAGTAGGCAAGGTGTTCCCGCGTGTGTCCCGGCACAGATAAAACCGTGAAAGAAACAGGAAGCGACGCAATGACCAGCGGCGCTTTTTCTGAGACGGGATGGCTCACAAAGGGCATTTCATCGCTTTGCGGACCATAAACGGGGACGGAGAACTGGCTGACGAGTTTTTTCACGCCACCGATATGGTCTTCGTGCCGATGTGTCAGTACAATAGCGGAGAGTGTCAGTGCCCGTTGCCGCAACGCCGTATCAACCGTTGCAAAATCTCCCGGGTCCACGACAATGGCGCAGGTCCGGTTATCCACCAACCAGATGTAGTTGTCGGCAAATGCGGGCAGGGCGGTGACTGAAAGAGATGCTTCCGACATGGTAAACTTTGCTCCGACATCAAAGGTCACCATTATAACCATGCACGAATGGTTTTCGTCCGGCGTGGGACGCTACGTCCGGGATTGGGAAGACCCCCTCTTTCGCGCGCTGGTCGCGGACATTTTTGGGTTTCACGCCGTACAGATGGGAACACCTTCCATCCACGCACTGGCGGAGAGCCGCATGACACACCGTTGGCAAACCGGCTTGCACCCGCAGGAAGGGAACGGGACACCCCCTTCCGCGTCCAAAAACGCCGTTGATATCGTTTCTGTCGTACACGATTTTCATTATCTTCCTTTTGCCACACACAGCGTTGACCTGATTATCCTGCCGCATATACTTGAGCTGGTTGAATCGCCGCATCAGGTACTACGGGAAGTCAATCGCGTTCTTATTCCAGAAGGGAAGCTGATTATCAGCGGGTTCAACCCGGGCAGCTTGTGGGGACTGCGCCAGTTGCTCGGTCGAATGAGCGGTGTGCCTTTCCTGCCGGAGTATGCCCGATTCATTGGGCTGTCACGCATCAAGGACTGGCTGTCCTTGTTGGGTCTGGAAACAAACAGAGGCACTTTGGGTTGCTACCTGCCTCCCTGCCGCACAGGAAAGTGGCAAAAGCGCTTCTCCTTCATGGAAAAAGCGGGGGCACGCTGGTGGCCCTGCATGGGCGCCGTTTATGTAATACAGGCAATCAAACAGGTGACGGGCCTAACCCTGGTGGGACGCACCAGGTATTCCCGCCCCAAGAGAGCGGCGTTCAGCCCGGTTTCCACAACCAACCGCCAGTGGACGGGCGCGGGAGAAAGCACTGTTCTCCCGGACAGGGAAAAGCACGCTACACATTCAGGCGGCGCGCGATATCCGAACGGCGAAACACTTTGAATGTTCCCATTGCCTTGGCGACCAGGCTCTCGGCTTTCCAAATTTCTGCCTCGCAGTAGTAAAGTGTTGTGGAACGATGCGAAACCCGCCCCTTGCCTATCATCAGGCTTCCCGTCTTGCCGCCCGGCTGGAAAAAACTGGTTTTCATTTCGACCGTCGCGCCGCTCGTTTCTCCGGGAACCAGAGAGCGGGCAGCACGGGACATCGTGATATCCAGCATGGTCATAATCACGCCGCCATGCACGACATGCCAGCTATTCGTGTGTTGCGGCTGCACCAGCATGCGGGTTTCCGCCACACCCCCTTCGGCGAGAATCAGTTCAACTCCCAATTCGTTAAGAAACGGGGTTTCTGTTATCTTCGCCATATTTGGTTCCTGCCGAAGAACCCTTACTTGCCAGCGGGCGCGAGCTGATTGTTATTGTCGTCCGGCTTTTTACCCTCGTCAGATTCCTTGACGTTCGCCGGAGTCTCTTCTACCTTCGCTTTTTTTCGGAGGAAACGCATGTATGCCCCCATTTCCTGCTGCGCTACCGCTTGCTTCAACTGTGTCTGTATCGCCACACGGGCGCGGTCGCTTGTCTTTTCCGGCTCCAGCACGCGAGTAATGCGAAAGATGAGGTAACCATCCGGG
>JAISAG010000051.1 GCA_031266815.1 Burkholderiaceae bacterium
GTGCCGCTGCGAATTGAGCGAGGAAATATTGGTGTTGATAATCTGGGGCATGTCGTTCTCCTTTTATTGCTGAATGCGGCGACATTTTTACTGCCGTATTGTCAATAATCAGACATGCCTAATATCGCGATAAGCATCTGTTGGCAACACTAAGCGCCAATCGTCGCTCTTCTCCATATGTGTTTATATGGCGCATAAAACGCCAAAAATGACGACGGACAGGCCACTGTTTTCCGGTGAACCGGACAGGGGTGCTGTGCGGGAAAACCGCTCGTCTGTTGCGACCTTCAATATTGGGTGCAGGCGCCCACCCATCCGCGCCCTTGCCCGCGAAAAAATACTGCTGTCGCATTGCCATTGTCTGGCAGTACGAGTTGGGGGCGATCTTGATGCCATGGAAACACGACTCAGGAATCCTTGATCCCGACTAAAAATGATCGACAAAGTGGTCGTTTTTGAGTACGCTGTCAGTTCGCAATTCGCACGCAATGAATGACAAGGACACTCCGTTATGACACGGCCCATCGGGATCGACCTATTCGCTGGAGCCGGGGGGTTCAGCCTCGGTTTCGAGCAGTCCGGTTTCGACATCGTCGCTGCCGTGGATATCGACCCGATTCATTGCGCTACGCACAAGTTCAACTTCCCAAAGTGTGCTACTGTCTGCAAGAGTGTTGTTGATGTAACTGGCAACGAACTGCGTCGCCTCGCCGGTATCGGAAAGAGCGACCTCGATGTCGTGATTGGCGGCGCACCGTGCCAGGGCTTCTCTCTCATCGGGAAGCGCGTCCTCGGCGATTCGCGTAATCAACTCGTGCATCACTACGTGCGTGTGGTGATGGAATTAAAGCCCAAGTACTTCGTATTTGAGAATGTCAAGGGGCTCACTGTCGGCAAGCATCGCCGGTTTTTGCAGGAGGTCATCGAAGCCTTCCAGAATGGGGGTTACGATGTGGTGACAGATTACAAAATCCTCAGCGCAGCCGACTATGGCGTGCCGCAAGACAGGCGTCGCTTGATTCTCATGGGTGCACGCAAGGGGCTTCCTCTCCCGACTTACCCGGAGCCGACCAGACACACGACCGTAGGCGATGCTATTGGCGACATACCCGATGCGGAGAGTTTCCCCGAGTTGTGGAAGCGCGACTGGACGAAGGCGAAATATGGCAAGCCTTCAATTTACGCGGCCTATCTTCGAGGAGAAAAGAACGATCTGACCGACTTTGGCTATCGCCGACAGTTTGACCCTACATTGCTTACCAGTTCTTTGCTGACAGAACACACCGAATTATCGCGCCAACGCTTTGCTGCCACAGCTCCCGATACTGTTGAACCTGTCAGTCGATTCAAGAGGCTGGCCCTCGGCGGCATCTGCAATACGCTGCGTGCCGGTACTGCGAGTGATCGCGGTGCGTTCACGTCGCCTCGTCCAATCCACCCGACCGCGCCGCGCGTTATCACTGTTCGGGAGGCAGCGCGTCTGCACTCCTATCCGGACTGGTTCCGTTTCCACACAACCAAGTGGCACGGATTCCGGCAGATCGGCAACAGTGTCCCACCACTGCTGGCTCGTGCTGTCGGGGAGCAGATCATGAAAACCTTGCGCAAAAAACCAGAAAAACCCGCCGAGGTGCTGGCACTTGGCGACCAGAACCTGATCGGAATTTCTATGAGGGACGCGGCGGCGATGTTCGGTGTTTCCAGTACCGTCATTGCACGACGCAGCCGTCCAGTTGATCGCCACGCATCTCGGCATCACGAAGAAAATGAGTTGGTGACCGCGTGAACGATTCCACCAGGGCACCGAGCCGTTATCATCAGCTTATCGAGAAAATTTTCTTCGACAGGTATTCCAGGGGAACGACTGAAATTCCGTTTGAGCGCAAAGCGCTCAAGGAAGCGGCCCAAGCACTCGACATCGCGCTGCCCGACAATCTCGGCGATGTGATCTACTCAATCCGCTTCCGCACTCCCATGCCTGCCAAAGTGTTGGCGACGCAGCCCAAAGGGCGCGAGTGGATTATTGAGTTGGTTGGTCGCTCCAAATACCGTTTCCGTTTGGCGACAGTGAACCGCATCGTTCCTAACCCAAATCTTGCGGTTATTCGCATTCCCGACAACACGCCCGAGATCATTGACGCCTATGCACTTGATGACGAACAGGCATTGCTGGCGAAGGTGCGCTATAACCGCCTCATCGACATTTTTCTCGGCCTGACAACCTTCTCCTTACAGAACCACCTGCGTACAAGTGTCAAGGGCATCGGGCAGATCGAGATCGACGAACTGTATGTTGGTCTTGACAAGTATGGGTGCCACTATGTCATTCCCGTACAGGCCAAGGGCGGCAACGACCAAATTTCGGTCGTGCAGACCGCCCAGGATGCTGCCTGGTGCGCGCAGAAGTATCCGACGTTGCGATGCCGGGCCATTTCAGCACAGTTCGTCAGTAGTGACCAGATTGCCTTGTTCGAGTTGAAAATCAACGATGACCTGCTCAAGGTAGTGGAAGAACGGCACTACAAGCTGGTACCCGCCGGAGAAATTGATGCCAGAGAAATCGTTAATTACCGCGCCTAATTGTTGAGTTTCAATAGGTTTCCCATTTTGAAGTAAGCATTGAGTCGGGAGCATTCTTCCGGGGGCCGAATGCGAACAAACGCCGTTCTCGTTTATCCGCAAAGCCAAAGTGGCGATTCTCTCATGGGAGTATGTATGGATTTTAGCGTAAGCCCGCATTCATGGTTGCTCGGGCAAAGCGTTCGGCCTTTCTGTTCGTCTGAGACCTGTTCGGCACAGGCATCACACCAGGCAAAGGACCGGCAATATGCGTCACGAAGCCAATAGACACCGGCATTAAGCATGTGTTGAACAAGCAACACCCAAACGGAAACGGGCGCGTCCGGCGTGGGGATTCCCCACGGGAGTGCGCCCCCTGAAAAACAACCGCGCCCAGTCTAGCCTGTTGTGCGGTGCAACGACCCAAACTGCGCCAGAGACTTCGCCAGTGCAATGGCGTCTTCAGACGGAAACTGCTTGATAACTTCCTGCGTTTCCTTGTCTATCACTCTGACCACCACTTTCCCCAACTCATCATCCACCGAAAATTGCAAGTTGCCTGCCGTTGTTTTCGACAGTGATTCCGCCAGGTTGTTGACCATTGCTTGCACTTGTTTCTTGCCCACCACCGGCGGCACCGCTTGAGTCATCTGCGGCGCGGCAACCCCCTGACCGGGCTGCACAATCGGTACGGCTTCTGCCGCAGGTTTTGCGCCGCCCGATATACCGGATGGGATACCGGTATTGATGTTCCTGATTTCCATGGCGTTCCTCCTTATGCCGACACCCCGGTCGCTTTCACGACCGGGGTTGCCTGCTTTTTGCCACGCCTTGCACTGCTTTCCCTCTCTTCCCGCCGTTTAAGGTGGGGAGAGAGGGTGGCTGCGTTAGCGAATTAGCGACAGAACCGTTTGCGGAATCTGGTTCGCCTGAGCCAGCATGGCTGTACCCGCCTGTTGCAGGATGGTGGCGCGGGAGAGTGCTGCGGTTTCTTCCGCGTAATCCGCATCCTGTATCCGGCTACGCGCGTTGCTGGTGTTTTCCGAACTGACACGCAAGTTGTCAATCGTCGATTCGAAACGTCTCTGCAAGGCGCCGTAGCGGGCACGTTCCTTGTTGATAGTCCCGATTGCCGAATCCACAATCGCCAGAGCAAGCTGTGCCTTGTCAAAGGTCGTCACATCCAGTTCTGCCACTGCACGCAGTTTGGAGGAACCGACTGCTGCCCCCGCCGCTATCGCAGTGCTATCCACAATACCGAAAGCCGAGTTGGCAGTCAGCGTGGCAGTGATCGAATACGATTTTTCCGCATCAAAGGTAAGCACGCCTTTGACGAAAGCGGTCGTCACATCCCCGTTCGCCGCTGCGAGAGCAAGTGCTGTGCTCCCTGCCGAAGTGCCCTCTGCCGTGTAGGTGGTTACAGTACCTGCTGAGCCGGCTGCCGTGCTGGAGTTGGCTATCTGGATGTCATTCCCGCTGGCATTGACCAGCTTGATACCACCATTTGCCGCATCGTATTCGGCGGTGACGCCGGTTTTGGAAGACTGGGCGTTGAACGCGTTGATTGCCTGGGCATAACCGTCCGCATTTTGCTCCCCCACCGCGAAAGCGATGGTTACTTCCGTACTGTTATCGGATTGCAGCAGGTAGGTGTGCGAATGGTCTGCGGTTGCAGTGAAAAACGCTTCCGTCCTTGCCTGTGCCTTAACACCGGTATCCCCTGTCTTGGCATTGACGGAGATTGCTCGATCTCTTGCCGTTGTGGTTTCGGTCCCCGCTGTGATGGTCGCTTTCCCCAATGGACCATTGATTACGATTTCTTCCGCCGTGTAGTCAGTGGCTGGGCGATCACCAAAATCGCCGGCAGCGCTAAGTTTCACAGTCGCGCCATTCGCCTTGATGCGGTGATCACCATACAGATTGGTCTGGAAGTTCATGCCGTTGGCGGTAATGATTTCTCCCGCGTTGGCGCCCACCTGGAAGTTTTGCGCACCCATCGTGCCATCCAGCAGTTTCTGTCCGTTAAAAGAAGTCGTCAGCGCAATGCGGTTCAACTCAGATGCCAACTGCGACACTTCATCCTGTATTGCCTGACGGTCTTCGGAAGTATTGGTTGCGTTGGATGCCTGCACGGCCAGCACACGAATACGCTGGAGCATGTCGCCGGAAGTCGCCAGCGCGCCTTCTGCCGTCTGACCAAGTGAGACGCCGTCGTAGGCATTGCGGATGGCCTGGTTCATCCCGCCAATCTGGGTCGTCATCTTTTCCGCAATGTTCAGCCCGGCGGCATCGTCCTTGGCGCTGTTGATGCGCTTGCCGGATGAGAGCCTTTCCATGGCTTGCGAGAGTGCGGACTGCGAATTGTTCAGGTGCCGCTGCGAATTGAGCGAGGAAATATTGGTGTTGATAATCTGGGGCATGTCGTTCTCCTTTTATTGCTGAATGCGGCGACATTTTTACTG
>JAISAG010000141.1 GCA_031266815.1 Burkholderiaceae bacterium
TGACGACGCCTCCCACCGTTTCGCCCTGGCCATTTAATTCTGCGATGCCGCGCCGCATTTCGGGACCCACCTGTATAACGGCCACATCTCCCAGTCTGACAGGAACGCCTCCCGGCATGGTCGCCACGGGGATACTCTGAAAGTCGGCGATAGATTTCAGGTAGCCGCTGGCACGTACCATGTATTCGGTTTCCGCCATCTCGAGTGTTGCGCCTCCCATCTCCTGATTGGCCGCCCTGATAGCGGCAATAACCTTCTCAAGGCTGATTTGGTAAGCCACCAGCTTGACGGGGTCAACAACAACCTGGTACTGCCTGACCATACCGCCGATGGACGCGACCTCGGAAACGTTTGGAAGCGTCTTTAGCTCGTATTTCAGGAACCAGTCCTGGAGGCTCCTCAATTGGGAAAGGTCATGCTGCCCGCTTCGGTCAACCAGCGCGTACTCGTATATCCAGCCAACGCCGCTGGCGTCGGGGCCGAGCGAGGATCGGGTACCCGATGGCAAACGCCCCTGCACCTGGTTCAGGTATTCCAGCACCCTTGAACGCGCCCAGTAGATATCGGTACCATCCTCGAACAGGACATAGACAAACGAGTCGCCGAAGAAAGAAAAGCCGCGAACCGTTTTGGCGCCGGGAACAGAAAGCATGGTTGTCGCTAAAGGATAAGTAACCTGATTCTCCACAATCTGCGGCGCCTGTCCCGCATAAGTCGTCCGTATAATGACCTGCACATCGGACAAATCGGGCAAGACATCAACGGGCGTGGTGTGTACGGACCAGACGCCGATGGCGCCCGCGAAGAAGGTCGTCACCAGTACCAGAAAACGGTTCTTGATGGACCACGTAATCAGGCGGGCAATCATGGCGTCCTCCTGTTAATGTGCACAATAACGAACTCGCCGTTTTTCTCGTAGAACTGAAAATCAACCGGATCGCCGGGTTTTAACGATGCTCCCGATTCGGGGTTGGACAATTTGAAAAGCATCGTCATTTCTCCCCAGCCGATAGAAGGAATGGCCTCATGGGAAATCATGATTTCGTCGCCTTTAAGAGATTCAACTTTGCCTCTTGCTGTGTTCAGCCCGGTTTTGACGGCTGGCTTGTCCGGCGGGTTGAGCCTTGCCAGAACGCCCTTCAGGTTGGCTTCCGAATCAATCAGGAATTGCCCTGAAACAACAATGGACTGACCAGCGGCGAGTCCTTCCAGAACGGTTGTTTTCCCGTTGGACTCCTTGCCGAGCCGGACCTCTGCCGGTTTAAACCGTCCCCCTTCCAGGGCGAGCAGAACCAGGTTTCGTGAACCCGTTCTGATAATGGCCTCTGACGGCACAAGCAAAACAGACTGGGTGCTGCCGGGGGTATCCATGTGTATTTGGGCGTACATGCCGGGTCTTATGCGCCCCTTTCGGTTGGGCAATTCTCCCCTGACGCGCAGCGTACGGCTTTCGGCATTGGCCTCCGGCAGGACAGCCAGCACCCTTCCGCTAAACTGCTCCCCGGGATAGGCCGCGAGGGAAACCCGCATCTTTCCCCCTGTCCGGATTTGTCCGGCAGAAGATTCCGGGATAGCCGCTTCGACCCAGACAGTATCCAGTCCGTTGATTCGGGCAAGCGGCGCACCGGCGGATACCGTCATGCCCGTGCGGACATCCAGTGACTGTATGAGGCCGGATATCGGGGAAGAGATAGTGACAAGGGTCTGCGGCTTTCGGCTTTGCTCAATACGTCGGATGAGGTCGGCCGACATGCCAAACGCGCGCAGGCGGTCGCGTCCCGCCTGTATGAGTGTGCTGTACCCTGTTTTGAGTATCTCGACAAACTCGCTTTGGGCGCCCAGCCATTCCGGCATCAAGACATCCACCAAAGGCGCTCCCCGCTTGATAACATCGCCCGGCGCACGCGCATAGACGCGCTCGACAAAGCCGTTGCTGCGCGCATGCACGATAGCGACCTGCCGGTTGTTGAACTGGACACTGGCCACTGCGTCAATTCCGGATACCAGTTTCCCCTGTTCGACAAGGGTCGTCCGTACCCCGAGATTCTGGGTAATGCTCGAATCAATTTTGACACTGGTGGCGCTGTCCGTTTCATCTGCGTATCTGGGGACGAGCGCCATGTCCATGAAAGGTGACTTGCCCGGCTTGTCAAAGTGCTGATTGGGAACCATGGGGTCGTACCAGTACAGCACCTTGCGCTGCCCGTCCGGCGCCTTGTCGGGTGCGGATGAAGCGGACGGGGCGTTGCCGGATTCGGCATGTCTGGCAATCCAGTAGCCGCCCGCGCCACCTGCCAGCGCAACGATAACGACGAGCGCCGCCGCCTTGATAAAAAAAGTGCTTGTTTCACCTGTCCGGGATATACGGGCATTCATCGGGTATTCTCCTCATAGGAAAAGTGAATTCGGGCGGCGGTCATCGCGCGTTGTGCCTCAAGCGCGATGATTTTCAGTCGCTGCGCGATCAGCTCCTGCCTCACCGCAATCACATCGGGCAATTCACCCTTGCCAGTTCGATAATTTGCATGCCGTAGCTGCACCTTTTGCTCGACCAGCGGCAGGGTGACCTGCAACGCCCGGTCAAGCTGCCTGTCAAGCGCATGATAGTCGGCGAGCATATTTTCCAATTCGTTTACGCGATCCTGCGTACTGGCTTCCAGGGTCGCTTCCATTTTGGAAACCTCTTTTTGTCTGGACAAAATAAGGGGGTCCTGGCGCGTTGAAGGAGAAACAGGCAGCTCGAACCGGAATTGCAGTGACACCATGTTGCCAAAACGGTCATCGCGCTTTTGATAAGCCAGTTCGACACCCCAATCGGCTTCCTTCATGGATTGGGCCTCCCGGATCATGGCCACCGCTTTGCGGGTTTCTGCGGCCATCACACGCAGTTCAGGGTGGAGCGAAATGTTCTCCCGTGACTGAACGGGGTCAACATTCAGCGCGGGCGGTTTTCCTGCCAGCGGCAAATCCGCGTGGATGCCAACATGACGCCGAAGAGCCGCTTTTGCCTTGGCAAGTTCACTGGAAAGTTCGTCAAGCTGGTCGGCAAGCTGCACCGCTTCCTGCCGGGGCATGACAAGGTCTGCCGCCTGACCGCGTCCGGCCGCCACACGTGAACGAACGGCTGATTCCAGCAACCGGTTTTCATTGTCCAGTGTGCTGAAGAGGCTTATTTTTTGCTCAACATAGTAGCGATTCAGCCATGCAAGCGCGGTATCCCGCCTGATTCTCAATTGTTCTGCCCGGTGCAGTGCCTCGGCGACATCGGTTTTGGCATGAGCAACGCCCGTCCGGGCTTTTCGCTTGGTGCTGTTGGGCACTTTCTGCATAAAGCCAATCTTTTGCATTGTCATACTGTCGGACTTGATATGTCCGCTGTCCGGCCCTGATACGGGGTAATTCTCGATACCGAAGAAAACCTCCGGGTCGGGCAATGCACCGGCGGGCACAATACCAGAACGCTCTGCCTGAATCAGGGCTTGCGTTGAGACCAGGTTGGGCGATTTGTTGACTGCAATGTCCAGGGCATCATGAAACGAGAGCGACGTACCCGAAGCGGGATTAATGGCGCCCAGCATACCCACGAACAGACCGAGAGAAATCTGTCGCAACATATTTGCTCCAATACACAGTGGTGTGCGAGGTACGCGCACAAACAACCCGCCTGCGGGCAGGTTGACCGATAGCTATGTACGGG
>JAISAG010000033.1 GCA_031266815.1 Burkholderiaceae bacterium
ACAAATGGCAAAGAGCAAATATGAGCGGACGAAGCCGCACGTGAATGTTGGGACAATAGGTCACGTTGACCACGGCAAGACGACGCTGACGGCGGCGCTGGCGACGGTATTGTCGAGGAAGTATGGAGGAGAGGCAAAGGCGTACGACCAGATAGATGCGGCGCCGGAAGAAAAGGCAAGAGGGATTACGATCAACACGGCGCACGTGGAATACGAGACGGCGAACCGTCACTACGCGCACGTAGACTGTCCCGGCCATGCGGATTACATCAAGAACATGATAACGGGCGCGGCACAGATGGATGGAGCGATTCTGGTCTGTTCTGCGGCGGACGGTCCGATGCCTCAGACACGCGAACACATTCTTCTGGCGCGTCAGGTGGGTGTGCCGTACATTGTTGTATACCTGAACAAGTGCGACATGGTTGACGACAGCGAGTTGCTGGAACTGGTTGAAATGGAAGTGAGAGAGTTGCTGTCGAGATACGAGTTTCCGGGTGACGATACGCCGATAATAAAGGGGAGTGCGAAACTTGCCCTGGAAGGAGACAGCGGGGAATTGGGAGAGCAGTCGATTATTGCGCTGGCTGACGCGCTGGACAGCTACATTCCTACCCCACAGCGTGCGGTGGATGGGGCATTTTTGATGCCGGTGGAAGACGTATTTTCGATATCGGGTCGCGGGACAGTTGTGACGGGCCGGGTAGAGAGAGGGACGATCAAGGTAGGAGAAGAAATAGAGATAGTTGGAATCCGTGAGACGACGAAGACGACGTGCACGGGAGTAGAGATGTTCAGGAAGTTGCTGGATCAGGGAGAAGCGGGAGACAACGTAGGCATTTTGCTAAGGGGGACGAAGCGGGAAGAAGTAGAGCGGGGCCAGGTATTGTCCAAGCCTGGCAGCATTAAGCCGCACGCGCATTTTTCTGGAGAAGTTTACGTTTTGTCGAAAGAAGAAGGGGGTCGTCACACGCCGTTTTTCAACAACTATCGTCCGCAGTTTTATTTCAGGACGACGGATGTGACGGGCACGGTTGAATTGCCGGAAGGTAAAGAGATGGTAATGCCTGGAGATAACGTATCGCTGATGGTGAAGCTGATAACGCCGGTTGCGATGGAAGAAGGCTTGCGTTTTGCTATTCGCGAAGGAGGCAGGACGGTGGGTGCCGGAGTCGTCTCCAAAATTATTACGTAAGTGGTATAGATAAACACGCCCTGCGCGGGGAATCTCCGCACAGGGTTCGTTCTTTGGAAAAATCATGCAAAGCCAGAAAATTCGTATTCGTCTCAAGGCGTTTGACTACAAGCTGATTGATCAGTCCGCCCAGGAGATCATTGATACTGCCAAGCGTACCGGTGCCGTTGTCAAGGGACCGGTGCCGCTGCCGACCCGCATTCAGCGTTTTGATGTATTGCGCTCTCCCCACGTTAACAAGACATCGCGTGACCAATTCGAGATCCGGACGCATCAGCGGTTGATGGACATCATTGATCCGACAGACAGGACGGTTGACGCGCTCATGAAGCTGGATTTGCCCGCTGGCGTGGATGTCGAAATCAAGTTGCAGTAAATCCGGCGCTGCTGGCTGACAATTGGTTGTACAAAAGAAAAACGCGGGCTATAATGCCCGACCGCACCCGGTGTGCGATGCACGATGATGATAACAATGTCCGCCCAATCGCAGGCGGGAATGGAGAAAAAATGAGCCTAGGTCTTATTGGGCGTAAGGTTGGTATGACGCGTGTTTTTACGGACGAAGGGGATTCGCTCCCTGTCACCGTGGTGGATGTCTCAAACAACCGGGTTACGCAGATCAAGACGAGCGGTACAGACGGTTACGCCGCCGTCCAGGTTGCTTTCGGCAAGCGCCGTCCGTCCAGGGTAAACAAGGCATTGGCGGGTCACTATGCCAAGGCGGAACTGGAAGCAGGGGAAGTTCTCAGGGAATTTCGCGTGGATGCCGCCGTGCTGGAGGGAATCAAGCCGGGTGATGCATTGACGACAGATCTTTTTGCGGTCGGGCAGAAAATTGATGTGCAGGGCGTCACCATCGGCAAGGGGTATGCGGGTGTCATTAAACGGCACCACTTTTCCTCCAATCGTGCCAGCCACGGTAATTCGGTGTCGCACAATGTTCCGGGTTCCATCGGGATGAATCAGGATCCGGGACGCGTTTTCAAGGGAAAGAAAATGACAGGGCACCTAGGGGATGTTACCCGGACGGTGCAGAATCTGGAGATTGCCCGCATTGACAAGGAACGCCAGTTGCTGCTGGTGAAGGGCGCCGTCCCCGGCGCGAAGAATGGCAAGCTGGTCATCAAGCCGACTGTCAAGCTAAAGAGGGGGGCGTAATATGGAGCTCAAGTTCCTGAACAGTGCGGATGCGTCCGCAACGAAGGTAGATGTGCCGGACACCATTTTTGGGCGCGACTACAATGAGGCGCTTATTCACCAGATTGTTGTTGCTTTCCAGGCAAATGCGCGTGGTGCCAACAGTCAGCAAAAGACACGCCGCACTGTGGCGCATACCACCAAAAAGCCTTGGCGCCAGAAAGGGACCGGGCGCGCCCGTGCGGGGATGTCTTCTTCCCCGCTGTGGCGGGGAGGCGGACGGGCATTCCCCAATTCCGCAAATGAGAACTACACCCAGAAGGTGAACAAGAAGATGTATCGCGCGGGGGTGTGCGCCATACTGTCTCAATTGGTGCGTGAGGGGCGTTTGACCGTCATAGATGAACTGTCTCTTCCTGCGCCAAAAACAAAAATGTTGGTGCAGAAACTGAAGTCGTTTGGTTTTGATTCCGTGCTGCTTATTACGGACGATTTTAGCGAGAACCTTTTTCTGGCTTCCCGCAATTTGCCGAATGTGTGGGTGCTGGAGCCCCATCAGGCAGATCCGGTCACGCTGATTCGTTTCAAGGATGTGCTGATTACCCGCGCCGCTTTGGGCCGGATTGAGGAGATGTTGGCATGAGTACGACAAAGAAGACGAGCAGTGAGCGGCTCGCCAAGATCATTCTCGCGCCGGTTATCTCGGAAAAAGCTACTTTCGTTGGCGAGAAGCATAATCAGGCATTATTCCGCGTCATGAGGGACGCGACAAAGCCGGAGGTGAAAGCTGCCGTGGAATTTCTCTTCAAGGTGGAAGTGGAATCGGTGCAGATATTGAACCGGGCTGGCAAGCAAAAGCGTTCTGGCAAGACGGTTGGCAGAAAGAACCACGTTAAGCACGCGTTCGTTTGCTTAAAACCGGGGCAGGAAATTCAATTTACCGGGGGAGCTTGATTATATGGCACTCGTCAAACTAAAACCGACATCACCCGGGCGCAGGGGGATGGTCAAGGTTGTCAATCCCGAGTTGTACACCGGGCGCCCTCATCCGGGGCTGATTGCGAAGAAATCAAAAAGCGCCGGGCGCAATCATAACGGGCATATCACCACTCGCCATATGGGTGGCGGACACAAGCAGCATTATCGCCTCGTTGATTTTTTGCGTAACAAGGACGGGATTCCCGCCAAGGTCGAGCGCCTTGAGTATGATCCCAATCGCACGGCAAATATTGCCCTGGTTTGTTACGCTGACGGCGAGCGCCGTTACATCATTGCGCCCAAAGGGTTGGCAGTGGGAGATCAGATCGTGAGCGGCGCCGAAGCGCCGATCAAGGCAGGCAACGCTTTGCCGCTTAGAAATATTCCGGTTGGCACAACGATTCATTGTGTCGAGATGCTTCCGGGGAAAGGCGCGCAAATGGCGCGCACGGCGGGCGCGGCAGTTGTTTTGATGGCGCGTGAGGGCGTGTATGCGCAGGTGCGCCTTCGCTCAGGCGAAGTTCGCCGCGTTCATGTCGAGTGCCGGGCGACTGTTGGCGAAGTGGGTAACGCGGAGCACGCGCTTCGCAAAATTGGCAAGGCGGGGGCTACCCGCTGGCGCGGCATCCGTCCGACCGTTCGCGGTGTTGCGATGAACCCGGTGGATCATCCGCATGGCGGTGGAGAAGGGCGCACCTCGGCGGGGCGGCATCCCGTTTCGCCGTGGGGTCAGAAAACCAAGGGTTTCAAGACACGCAGCAACAAACGCACGACATCCATGATTGTTTCACGTCGCAGCAAGAAGAAATAGGACAGGAATATGACTCGTTCACTGAAAAAGGGTCCGTTTTGTGATGCCCATCTGATTAAAAAGGTGGAAGTTGCTCAGGGGACCAAGGACAAAAGGCCCATCCGGACGTGGTCGCGCCGTTCCACGATCATGCCGGATTTCATTGGTCTGACCATCGCTGTACATAACGGTCGTCAGCATGTGCCGGTGTACATATCCGAAAACATGGTCGGGCACAAGCTGGGCGAGTTCGCGTTGACCCGAACGTTCAGAGGTCACGCCGCCGACAAAAAAGTGAAAAAATAGGGCTTGGCAATTATGGAAACGAGAGCGATTTTACGAGGAGTACACTTGTCCGCGCAGAAGGGACGTCTTGTAGCGGATATGATTCGCGGCAAGAAAGTGGATCGGGCGCTGGATATTTTGTCGTTTACACAGAAAAAAGCGGCGACCCTTATCAAGCAGGTGCTGGAATCTGCCATTGCCAATGCCGAGCACAACGATGGCGCGGACATTGATGCGCTGACGGTTTCTTCGATTTATGTCGAAAGAGGGCAATTCCTCAAGCGTTACAGTCCCCGTGCAAAGGGTCGCGGAGACCGTATTACCAAACAAACCTGTCACATTTATGTGACTGTTAGCGATTAGGGGGCACGATGGGGCAAAAAATTCATCCGACCGGCTTTCGCCTTGCGGTTGCCCGCAACTGGGCTTCGCGCTGGTACGCAGGTAACCGTGATTTTGCGGGTATGCTCAAGGAAGATCTGGAAGCACGCAGATATCTGAGAAAAAAACTGAAAGCGGCGTCTGTTGGTCATGTTGTCATAGAGCGTCCGGCGAAAAACGCCCGCTTCACCATTTTCAGTTCCCGCCCCGGTATTGTTATCGGTCGGAAGGGAGAGGAAATCGAAATACTGAAGACCGACCTGACGAAAATCATGGGTGTGCCGGTCCATGTCAACATTGAAGAAATCCGCAAACCGGAAATGCACGCGCAGTTGATCGCGGATTCCATTACCCAACAGCTTGAGCGACGTATCATGTTTCGTCGGGCAATGCGGCGCGCCATGCAGAATGCAATGCGGCTGGGGGCGCAGGGG
Source organism: Burkholderiaceae bacterium (assembly GCA_031266815.1). Classification (GTDB taxonomy): domain Bacteria; phylum Pseudomonadota; class Gammaproteobacteria; order Burkholderiales; family Burkholderiaceae_D; genus Oxalobacter. Next base: position 5,201 of record JAISAG010000033.1, read on the forward strand.
ATCAAGATCATGTCGTCCGGCAGACTGAATGGTATCGAGATTGCCCGCACGGAATGGTATCGTGAGGGGCGGGTTCCCCTGCACACCCTGCGCGCTGATATTGATTATGGTTTCAGCGAAGCTCAGACCACCTACGGTATTATCGGCGTTAAGGTGTGGGTCTACAAGGGAGACCGCCTGGAGGGTGATGAAGTCTCCAAAGTCGAAGGGTCGGCGGATGAAGAGAAGAGGCGGCGAGGAGCCGGCGCGCGGCGGGATGACGCGAAACTGGCAGGAAAACCTCGCAAGGATGAGGGGGTTTCCTCGCCTGCCGGGGTTAAGCACCGCGTTCGCGCAAAGAAGCCGGACAGCGCTGATGCTGCGTCTGTAACCGTCGCGCCCGAAGTTGCAGGAGAGTGATCATGTTGCAGCCAAAACGCAGAAAATACAGAAAAGAACAGAAAGGGCGTAATACGGGTATTTCGCATGAGTGCGGCACCCACGTTTCTTTCGGTGAGTTTGGGCTCAAGGCAACGGGGAGAGGGCGTCTGACCGCGCGTCAGATTGAAGCTGCACGCCGTGCGATGACCCGTTCCATTCGCCGCGGAGGACGCATCTGGATTCGCGTCTTTCCAGACAAGCCCATTTCGGAAAAACCGGCCGAGGTGCGTATGGGGAGCGGCAAGGGTAATCCGGAGTATTACGTCGCCGAGATTCGTCCCGGCAAGGTATTGTATGAAATGGATGGCGTCAATGAAGAGCTTGCCCGCGAGGCGTTTCGCCTTGCCGCAGCAAAACTGCCATTGCCGACCATCTTTGTAACCCGTCGGATTGGTTAAAGGAATAATGATGAAAGCATCCGATCTTCGTAACAAGGATCAGGTCGCGTTGAAGCAGGAACTGGATGGACTGCTCAGGGCACACTTTGGTTTGCGCATGCAAAAAGCGACACAGCAGTTGACGAATACATCCCAGCTTCGGAAAGTCAGGAGAGATATTGCGCGTGTGAAGACAATTTTGACCGAAAAGGGTGACAAGCAATGAATGATCAGGTGAAGTCCGGGTTGACGCGTTCACTGACGGGCAGGGTTGTCTCCGACAAGATGGACAAAACCGTTTCTGTGTTGATTGAGCGGCGTGTCAAGCATCCGTTGTACGGCAAGATTGTGCGGCGCACGAAAAAGTATCTGGCACATGACGCGCAAAACCAGGCAAAAGTTGGCGATACGGTAGAAATACAGGAAGGGCGTCCCGTGTCACGCCGGAAGTCGTGGGTTGTTTCGCGTGTGCTGCAAGTTGCGCAGGAACTGTGAAGGTCTTGCGATTCTTTTATTTTGATGTGATAATGAAAAGCTGTGCTGTTATTCAGCAGCAGTGGAAGTGTTTTCTTAAATAAACTGTCCAATCAGATGGCGGACGCCGGATGACGGAGCCAAGACTGGTCGTCGGATACTGTATCTGGCGGGTTAAGTTGGGAAAGAGGAATATGATTCAAAGTGAAAGCCGATTGAAAGTGGCCGACAACACGGGTGCCAGGGAAGTGCTCTGCATCAAGGTGCTGGGGGGATCCAAGCGTCGCTACGCAGGGATTGGTGACCTTATCCGGGTGACGGTCAAGAGTGCTGCGCCGCGAGGCAGAGTGAAAAAAGGGGAGATTTACAATGCGGTGGTTGTCCGTACCGCGAAAGGTGTGCGCCGTCAGGATGGCTCCCTGATTAAGTTTGATGGGAGTGCGGCAGTACTGTTGAACAATCGGCTTGAGCCGATTGGTACGCGTATATTTGGTCCGGTGACACGCGAATTGCGCACGGAGCGCTTCATGAAGATTGTCTCTCTTGCACCGGAAGTGCTGTAGAGGAGTATCCGTGAAAAAAATCAGAAAAGATGATGAAGTGGTCGTCCTGACAGGGAAAGACAAGGGAAAGCGTGGCAGGGTGGAGCGCCGGGTTGGAGACTACGTTGTAGTCAAAGGTGTTAACGTTGCCAAGAAAGCGATCAAGCCCAATCCGATAAGTGGCGCAACCGGCGGTATTGAAGACAAGGAAATGCCTATCCACGTTTCCAACCTTGCGCTCTTTAATTTTGCGACCAAAAAGCCTGATCGGGTTGGCATCAAGGTAGTGGATGGGAAGAAGGTTCGTGTCTATAAATCCAGTGGTGAAACAGTGGGTGGAGTGAAATAGCGATGGCGCGTTTAAGAGATTTGTACAGGGAGAAGATTGTGCCGGATATGATGGCGCAGTTTTCTTATCGGTCCAGAATGGAGGTTCCCCGTATCACCAAGATTACCCTGAATATGGGGTTGTCCGAGGCGGTGGCCGACAAAAAGGTGGTTGACAACGCCGTGCAGGATCTGCAGAAAATTGCTGGTCAGCGGCCTGTTGTCACCAAGGCGAAGAAATCCATCGCCGGTTTTAAAATTCGGGATGGTTATCCTATCGGTTGTATGGTCACGCTGCGCGGTGAGCGCATGTACGAATTCCTTGACCGGCTGGTGAGCATTGCATTGCCCCGTGTCAGGGACTTTCGCGGTGTGTCCGCCCGCTCTTTTGATGGCAGAGGTAACTACAATCTTGGTATTGGTGAGCAGATCATCTTCCCCGAGGTTGAGTATGACAAAATTGACGTTTTGCGCGGATTGAACATCAGCATCACGACAACCGCCAAGACAGATGACGAATCGAAGGCACTTCTTGCTGCATTTAAATTCCCGTTCAGAAACTGAGGAAGTATGGCAAAACTGGCATTAATCAATCGTGAAAAAAAGAGAGCGCTTCTGGTGAAAAAATACTCGGCGAAGCGCGCGGCGCTCAAGGCGATCATTGACGATCAGGGTAAAACGGACGAAGAACGCTACGAGGCGCGTTTGGCGTTGCAGGCTCTGCCGCGAAACGCGAATCCGACGCGTCAGCGTAACCGGTGTGCGTTGACGGGCAGACCGCGCGGTACATACAGGAAATTTGGCTTGGGGCGCACCAAGCTGAGAGAG
>JAISAG010000054.1 GCA_031266815.1 Burkholderiaceae bacterium
ATCCGCCACAGCCATCATTCTCGCGCACAACGGGATGTCATCTCCTTCCAGCCCCTTCGGGTAACCTTTCCCATCGTGCCGTTCGTGGTGCGACTCCGCTATCAGAATGGCGTATTTCAGATAGTGTTGTGGTGTACGGGCGTGCATATTTTGCAACATGCTCGCGCCGATGGAAGTATGCGTTTTCATGATGGCAAATTCTTCATCATCCAGCATGGCCGGTTTTAGCAAAATCACATCGCTAACCCCTATTTTGCCGACATCGTGAAGGGGTGCCGCACGCGCAATCAGGTCCAATACGTGATCAGGGAGCTCGGTCGCAAATTCCTCTCTTTCTTGCAGAACTCGTCCCAGGAGGGAGACATAACGCGCAGTGCGTGTGACATGTCCTCCCGTGTCCTCGTTGTGGTACTCAATCATGGAGGAAAAAGAGTTGATGATGCTGTCTTCCAGGTCCCGGACGGTTTTTTCCAGATATTGCTGATATGCGGACAGCCGCAGATGCAGATCAACCCGATGCAAGAGAATCTCTTGCTCAACCGGCTTTGTGATGAAGTCCACGGCGCCCGACTTGAGCGCCATCACTTCCACAGCAACATCGGGGCTTGCCGTGATGAAGATAACCGGAATGGGGTTCAACAGGGACTTTTTCTTGATGGCCGCGATTGTCTCAAGACCGTCCATGTCTGGCATGGTTACGTCCAGCAGTATTAGATCTGGAGGTTCCTGGAGGCATATCTCCAGTGCTTGCTCGCCTGATTTTGCGAGTAACACGTCGTAGTGATTTTCCAGCTGTGCATGAAATTGAGACAATGTCGCCAGATCATCATCCACGGCCAATATCCGTTTCATGATTTGCACCTTTCCGCCGTTCTCCTTGCCACGCAGGCAAGCGCTCCTTTGCTTTTCCACAAAAATTCCCGGCATCGCAACGGTTCAGAATATCGCTAGTCGGAGCAACACAAGAGAACAGTGACCCACCGTCCCCCGTATCATAACGGTTCAGAATATCGCTGGCAAGGAATCGCCCGCCTCGGAGGGAAACAAACCCGCTGTTTTGAAAAGCGTGGAGGGCTCCACGAAGGATGCCCGCAAGCAACCCCATGACGCGAATGGCCCCTCGTGTTGTATTTTACCAAGGTTTTTGTGTATCCTCTGGAAGTGCTTGTGTGTCGACGATGACGGCGAGCCGTTACCCGCCGGGAGCGGCGCCCCTTGTTTTTCTTCGATGCGGCCATATTCAGTGGAGCGGATCCAGATGAAGTACTATAAAGACGCAGATAATCGGGTGTTTGCATATGCGTCCGATGGTTCGCAGGATGTGCGCATTCCTCCCGGGTTGACGCCAATCACCGAATATGAAGCGAACGGATTGCGCTTTCTTCCTCCGTCCCGTGAACGACTGATGGAGCATATTTGCGCCAGACGTGACGCACTGTTGCTGGAAACGGATTGGTATGTCGTGCGCTTTGCAGAGACAGGCAAAGAAATTCCAGAGACAATGCTTGCATACCGTCAGGCACTTCGAGAGATTAATCAGCAATCGGGCTATCCGTTCGATATTGAATGGCCTGTATTGCCGTGGTAGTATCGTTGCGTCAAGAGGCAATTGCTGGTGGTGGGTTGCCGAAAATGTTGCACCGTTGCAACATTTAGCGCGTTGTGTCAAGAGGCAATTGGCTTGCCGGAAAACCCCTTTCCGATTTGCTGAACGCCGCTCGGTGTGCGCTTGTCCGAGGCTGGCGATGCCACCTCAAGTGTCGTCAGGCAGATTCATCCGTACCCATTTTTGTGAGTGCGCCGCGTTGTATGTGTTAGCATTGACTTCGGCGTCGTGTGCGGTACCGCTTTGTATCTCGCTAGTTTCTGTAGCGATATTCTGAATCGTTGCAATGGGGCAACGATGTGTTCTCCGCCGGAGAGGAAGAAGCGAGCCGTGCAGCGAGCTGCGCTGTGCCGGGCGTTTTCCTGTCAGGTTATTTTCCGATACAGAAGCGGGCAAAGATCGCCCCCAACAGGTCGTCCGGCGCAAAGCTGCCCGTGATGCTGCTCATGACGTTTTGTGCCAGCTTCATTTCTTCTGCCAGCAAGTCCAGTGGCGGGTTTGCTTCGGCGAGATGTCCGGAGGCGTTCTCAATGTGGTCTGCGGCGACCTGCATGGCGATCAGGTGTCGTTCGCGCGCAAGGTAGGCAGACTCGCCCGTCTGGTGCCATCCCGCCACGCGCAACAGTTCTTCTCTCAACAGGTCTAACCCGCGCCCATCTGTGGTGGATACATAAACTTGCGTTATTCCCATGATGTTATCAACGGAAGGGCGGTGGCCGGAAAGGTCAATTTTGTTCCAAACCTGAATGACGGGAATGTCTGGCGGAAAGGCCTCCGCGATTTTTTCGTCGTGACGGGAAGGACCGTGACCAGCGTCCAACAGGTGCAGAATGATGTCCGCGCGACCGATTTCATCCCATGCCCGCTCAATACCAATTCGCTCTACTTCATCGCTGGCCTGCTGGTTGCTTCTCAGTCCGGCCGTGTCAATCAGGGTGACGGGAAGTCCATTTATCTGAATGGTTTCTGTCACCTTGTCCCGTGTGGTGCCAGCAAGGGCTGTAACGATGGCGGTGTCGGCTCCGGAAAGGGCATTCAGCAGGGAAGATTTGCCGACATTGGTTTGCCCTGCCAGCACGACATGGATTCCTTCGCGCAGGATTGCACCTTGCGCGGAATGGGTGAATATTTCGCTGAGCAGGGTGCGTATTTCGTTCAGTTTCCCGTGAACATCCATTTTGCCAATGAACTCGATGTCTTCTTCGGGGAAATCCAGCGCGGACTCCACCAGAACCCGCAACTGGACGATTTTTTCGACAAGCGCCCCTATCTCGCGAGAAAAAAGCCCTGACAGGGAGCGGGAGGCGGATCGTGCGGCCGCTTCGGTTGATGCTTCGATCAGATCGGCGACAGCCTCCGCTTGTGCCAGATCCATTTTGTCGTTGAGAAAGGCTCTGTACGTAAATTCGCCGGGCTCTGCCAACCGCAGTCCAATGGATTTTCCCGCGCGCAGGCAACGGTCTTGTAGCACGGTCATGACGGCTGTGCCGCCATGACCGTGCAACTCCAGTACATCTTCGCCTGTGTAGGAATGGGGCGCCTGAAAATACAGCACCAGCCCTTCGTCAATGGTTTGACCCTTTTCGTCCGTGAAGGATTTGAAGTAAGCGTGGCGCGGTGTCGGTTTCCATGGGGGCGGCTGCCCTTTTTTGCGTGTGCCCTTTTTCCCGAAAAGCGCGGTAATCAGTGGTGAGAGGTCTTTCCCCGATATGCGGATGATGCCGATTCCTCCCCGCCCAGGCGGAGTGGCAATGGCGATAATTGGAGGAGAGTCGATATTCATTGTGCAGGCGGTTTTGATTGATCTGTTTGGGCGTTGGCGGTCACGGATGTATTTTCGGCGGTTAGCGGATAGTTTATTCTCCACCATTTTATGAGGAATATCAAATGATTGCCCGACGGTATCATGCTTTGCATGCATGATGGATTCGGGTGAAACGATTCCGTGATATGCCCGAAAAGAGTATGATGGCATGGGAGATACGGCGGTGTGTCCGCCAGCGGGTTTCGTTGTTACGGGATACAGCCGTTTTCGTTACAGACGCAGGAGGGGAGAATGGAAACAGCAGTGGCTCGCCATGCTTTTGATGAGTTGATGGTGCCTGTCTATGCGCCCAGTACTTTCATTCCGGTACGTGGATCAGGCCTTGATTTGTGGGATCAGGCGGGACGTCGTTACCTGGACATGACGGGAGGGATCGCGGTTTGTGCTCTGGGTCATGCGCATGCCGCACTGGTGGATGTTTTGCATGATCAGGCGCGGCGCTTGTGGCACATCAGCAACCATTTTACCAACGAGCCCGTCCTTCGTCTGGCAAAAGTGCTGACAGAAGCCACTTTTGCAGACAAGGTATTCTTTTGCAATTCGGGTGCGGAAGCCAATGAGGCGGCGCTCAAATTGGCACGCAAATGGGCGCATGACCGATACGGTACAAGCAAGACGCGGATCATCTCCTGTCTTAATTCGTTTCACGGGCGTACGTTGTTTACCGTTTCTGTTGGCGGGCAGGCGAAGTATTCCGACAGTTTTGGTCCTCTGCCCCCCCAGATTGCGCATATCCCCTACAACGACATACAGTCCGTTCGTGCCGCCATGGGTGAGGATGTCTGCGCAGTGATCGTGGAGCCGATTCAGGGAGAGGGAGGGGTGTTCCCGGCAGACGTGGATTACCTTCGGGAATTGAGGCGGCTGTGTGATGAAAAAAACGCGCTGCTGATATTTGATGAAATCCAGAGCGGGATGGGCAGAACAGGCCAGTTGTTCGCGTACATGGGATATGGCGTTGTTCCCGATATTCTCACATCGGCAAAGGCGCTGGGGAACGGTTTTCCGATTGCCGCCATGCTGACGACGGAATCGCTGGCGCAGACGCTGGTCGTTGGCTCGCACGGGACAACTTATGGCGGGAGCCCTCTGTCCGCGGCGGTGGCGTACAAGGTGCTGGAAATAATTAACACGCCGACTTTTCTCGCGCGGGTGACAGAGGCAGGCGACACGCTTCGGGCTGTGCTGGAAAAGCTGATTGCCAAATATCCCACAGTTTTCAGCGTGGTCAGGGGGAAAGGATTGATGCTTGGATTGGCACTGACCTCCGCGTATGCCGGTCAGGCAAGGGAATTCCGCAGTGCGGCGGAAAAAAACGGGCTTTTATTGCTGGTTGCCGGCCCGGATGTCATTCGCCTTGTCCCCGCGCTGATTATTGAGGACAAACACATCCATGAAGTGGATGTGTTGCTGGATAAAAGCGTAAAAACGTGGCTGGCAACGGCATGATGCCGCCCGCCGCACTACTCTGCTTGCGATTTTCTCTGAGGCGGTTTGAACTGCTTGTCGCTAATACGGAACTTGCCCCGTCTGTCGCCCATCAGGTCCCGCAGCTCCTTGATGCTTAACTGACTGACCTCGTGCATGCGAATGAGGATGGATGCCCCGACGGGGAGGCGGTTGTGGCGGATCTTGCTGATGACTGGCGGAGCAACCTCCAGCATACGGGACAACGCGGCATCGTTTTTCACCTGAAGGTGTTTTATCAATGTGTCCAGCAGGTTATTGGGGTCGTAGTGGCGGACTTCGGGTTTTCCCTCCCTTATCACATTTTCGGACGTTCCTTTCATCGCAATCATACCGTTGTTCCTCCACTGGTCATGGTTGACGCGACAAAGATACCACAATGCTCCCCCGCGTTGTAGCCTTTGTTACTGAAAAAGTGTGTTGACAGAGAACACCGCGTCCCATACGGGATTCCTGGGAAAAGGTGCTGGCGGGACGGCGTATTTTTTTCATGTGCCGGGGCGATACCGGAGTGATGAACGAATTGCGCGTCCCAACGAAATGACCGACATGGCGTAAAAATAACTCCGGTTGTACTGTGTAATGGCAAAAAAATTGTCGGTTGCCAGCCAGTATTCTGTTTTTCCCGCGCCATTTTCCAGATCAACTAACCCAAACAGGGTGTCGCTCGGCAGTTTTGCCTTGCTCGAAATGCACAGGGATCGCAAGGACTCTTTGCCAATGGTCGCTTTCAGCCCTCTGTTTAAGGCGGTGTTGTCTGAAGGGACGCAGTCGCTGTGCAGGGTGGCAGGAAAGACGAGAGCGGTGTTTTTTGACCAACCGTGCTGCACCAGAAAGTGGGCAATACTGCCAATGGCATCCGTTACCGAATTTTGCAGGTCAACGATACCATCGCCATCGAAGTCAACACCGTATTTCAATATGTTCCCAGGAAGAAACTGCGGCAGGCCGATGGCACCCGCGTAGGAGCCCTTTAGTGAGAGAGGGTTTACTTTCATTTTGCTGGAAAGCAGGAGCGCGTTTTTCAATTCTTCCCTGAAAAGCCGCATGCGGGCGCTGCGCTGGGGGTGTTCGGGATAATCGAATGCCAGGGTAGACAGGGCACTGACAACACCAAATCCGCCTGTGTTTTTGCCAAAGCGTGTTTCTATGCCCAAAATGCCCACAATAATTTCGGGAGGAACGCCGTAGACTCTTCTTGCTCTTTCCAGCGCATTTTTGTGCCGGTTCCAAAATCGGTTCCCTTTTCTGATCAGGGAGGAGGTAACCATTCGGGAGCGGTACGCCGACCAGTTTCTTCGCTTGCCAGAGGGGGCGGGCCTGATAAGGTCAATGACTCTGTCAAGGCGGCGCACCTGACTGAATACGCAATCCAGATCGGCGGGATCCATACGGTATTTTTCGGCGATTTCTGTTCGGAAGTGCTGCAACTGCTCATCGAATTCCGGCGGATTGCTTGCGTTTTGGCGAGCGGTCACGGGTTGTTCGCAGATGAGCCGGATGGGCGGGGAGTTTTCCGCCGCGGGTGCTATCCAGTGTATTATCAGAAGTGTGCCAAAGATGGCGAGACGGATACACAAGGACAGTTGTTTTTTCATTATTATTCCGGCGGCGCGAGTAGGGGAGAGTATAGCGTATAGCGCGCAAAATGGCGGGAAATTATGGGGCGGGCATGCTGCTTGTGAGAAAGGAGTGAATAGTGACGGCGTTATATACTCATCCATATTGTCTGAAACACAGGACAGCGGATGTGCATCCGGACAGCCCGGAGCGGATTACGGTCATACAGGCGCAACTGGAAAAGACGGGAACGTCCCCATTTCTGGATTTCAGGGAGGCACCGGAAGCTGATCCACAGGATATTGTGCGCGCACACACGCAGGACATGATCCTGGACGCACAGAACAACATCCCCGCGCCGGGAGCCTATTATCCGCTCGGGGGTACCATGCTGAATGAGTATAGCTGGTACGCCGCGCTCAGATCCGTTGGTGCCAACGTGGCAGCGACTGACGCCGTTTTGCGGGGAGAGATCAGTAACGCTTTTTGTCTCGTGCGTCCGCTTGGGCATCATTCCACTATGGGCGAGGCGATGGGATTTGGTGTGTTCAACAGTGTCGCCATTGCGGCTTTGCGTGCGCTGAAAGTGCATGGTCTGAATCGCGTTGCCATTGTGGATCTGGATGTACATCACGGAAACGGGACAGAGGATATTTTTTCGGCAGAGAAGCGCTGCATGATGGTCAGTTACTACCAGGAGTATCTTTATCCCTTCTCCGGGAACGAGCGCCCGCGCAGTCACATGGTAAATGTGCCCGTTCCCGCCGGCACCGATGGAGACGATATCCGCCGTGTGGTGAGGGAGCAATGGTTGCCTGCCCTGTACGCGCACCGCCCCGAAATGATTTTCATCTCCGCAGGGTTTGATGCCCATGCAGATGACCCGTTGGGGGGGATGAATTTGCTTGCGGAAGACTATGCCTGGATAACCCGACAAATTATGGCCGTGGCGGATACCTTTTCTTCTGGTCGCATTGTCAGTTCACTCGAAGGAGGGTATGGTCTGCGCGGGTTGGCCGAAAGTGCCACTGCCCACATTCGTGCGTTGGCCCGCCTGGATAAGGATGCCTGATGTCTGTCCAGTGGTTCCCGGGGCATATGCACGCTGCACGCCGCAAGGCGGCGGAATCCATGGGCGGGGTGGATATGGTCATCGAGGTACTCGATGCGCGGCTGCCGCAAGCCAGTTGTAATCCCATGGTGAAAGCCTTGCGTTTGTCCCGGCAGAAACCCTGTTTGCGCTTGTTAAACAAAAGTGATCTCGCTGATCCGGTCGTCACCCGGGAGTGGATAGAGTGGTGGGGCGGCAATGATGATGCGCTTGCGGTTGCGGTCAGCCTGAAAAATCCGGCAGATGTGATGAAAATTCCGGACTGGTGCCGCGAGGTGGTGCCCACCCGGGGGAGTGCTGACAGACCCTTGCGTATGATGATTATGGGGATTCCCAATGTCGGGAAATCCACGCTGATGAACGCGCTGCTGAAGCGGCGGGTCGCCGCCGTGAGGGACGATCCGGCCGTGA
>JAISAG010000072.1 GCA_031266815.1 Burkholderiaceae bacterium
AAGTTCTGGCGCGGCATTGCGACACGCTACGCCAAAAATGCTGCTTCTTTTCTGGCTGCTGTACAAATTCGATGTATCGCTATCTGGATGAAGGTCTTGTGACGACACCCTCTAGCGGAAGATATGCGGATCAGGTGTTCCCCGCGTATGCGGGGATGATCCTTGGAGAGTTATCTCACTTCTGCGTCCAAAAACAACTGAATAATTTTTCTATCTGGCGCAGTAGTCTTTATTGGAGTGCAGACTTCAGCATCAAAAAAAGCCCCTTGAGCATTAAAAGCCTCAATAATGCTGTCTGCTTCGTATATTTTCATTCTTATGCTTTTTTTAAAGCGCCCCATACAAATTAATTTATATTCATTATCTCCGTATCGTTCATCAAAATTGTATTTTTTGCTCCAAAAATTTCCTTGAACATATAGATGTACATGATTCCCAATATATTTATCGAGTTCATCATTTTTACTTTCAATAACCAACATATCAGGACAATCACCGCATGCCCATTTAGGATGCCACAACGAGATCATACCCTGCTCAGAGACTCCATACGTATACTGATTCAAGCATACATATCCAAGAAGTAGAAGTGAGAGCAGAAGAATTGTCTTGAGAAATCTTTTCTTCAATTGAGGTTTCATCAAGATGGCCTTTTGTCGAATAATTTCCGTCACTTTGTTTATTTATTATTGCTCCATTATGGTAAATAGCTCTTCGATTATGCCCACAATTCTGCTCGTTAACAGTACCTCCTTTGATATTTGGGTTTTGTGGTGTGCCCGATTGCCGAGGATTATCTGCTGAAAACCAAGTAAAATTCATGCCGAAATCAGCACACAGGAAAGCCAGCGAAAAAAACGCGGGCTTTTTTCGGGAAACCGCTATTTTCGTTCTCAATCCGCATGAGAGAAATTCTCAGATTGCGTGAAAGCGCACAAAAACCACGCCCCGGAGTTTTCCCAAGATGCTTCCTTGGCGTTGGGTAGCCCAAAGACCTTACGATGAATTTTACCGTAAGGTCTTGGTTTTCCTGGCGGACAGCGCGGGCGCTGAACCCGCACGGCTCCCGCCGCATGAAAACAACCCTTTTGCGTACCCTCAGGGCGCGTTCAGTTCTTCTGTCCGTCTGGGTGGATATGTTTCCCACTGGTGGCATCCCGGGCATTGCCAGTAGAAGCGCCTTGCCTGAAAACCGCAGTGGCTGCAGCGATAGTGCGCCAGCTTGATGGCGTAGCGGTGAACAAGGTCTTTGACCATGGACAGGTCCTGGCGCATTTCGGGCGGCACAACGAGCAATCGTGCTTCCAGCAGTTTGTCCAGTCCGATGAGTGTTGGCGTTCGCTTGAGTTCTTCCAGCACCAGGTTGTAGGCGGCTTCCGCATTCTGTTGCTTGACCAACGCCTGAAAGAGTACCTCAACCAGGTCAATGGACGGGGTATGACCAAGGTAGGCGCGCAGCAGGCGAAAGCATTCCGGCAGGCGATCCAGTTGTTGGTAAGCGTCCATCAGCCGTTGCGCAACCAGCACAATGTGCGGCATGCTTTGTTTTTCGATGCGTCGCCATGCCGCAACAGCCTCTTCTGTCTTTCCCTGGGAAATCAGGGCGTCTCCTGAAAGAATGGTGGCGCGGACATTCATTCTGTCCACTTGCAAGGCTTTTTCCAGCAAGGGGAGCGCCTTGTCGGGGCTGGCGCTGGTCAACTCGTTTTCCGCCAGTTCACAGTAAAACTGGGCTATTTCCTTCTGCTTGCCGCCTGTCCCGGATTCTTGCAAGGCTTCCGCCGCCTGAATGGATTGTCCCCATTCCTTTTCCCGTTGGAAAATTTCCAGGAGAGCGCGGCGGGAAGGGGTGTCGTATTGTGTGCGAAACAGTGCCGTGAACACTTCTTCTGCCCTGTCGAGCAGACCGGCTTTTAGGAAATCCTGCCCCAACTCGTAGCGCGCCTGCAACTGCTGCTCTTCCGGTAGGTCAGGACGTTGCAGGAGGTTCTGGTGCATGCGTATGGCACGTTCGGTTTCTCCCCTGCGGCGAAAGAGGTTTCCCAGCGCGAAATGCAGGTCTGCTGTTTCCGAATCCAGCTTGACGATTTCGATAAAGGCGTCAATAGCCTTGTCCGGCTGCTCGTTTAGCAGAAAATTCAACCCTTTGAAGTAGCCGCGCGGCAGATTGCGCGATTCAGAAACGAGCTGTTTGATATCAATCCGCGCGGCAACCCAGCCAAGGGCAAAGAAGGCGGGCGCGCCGAGCAGCCACCAGATTTCAAATTCCATGTTGTGGCAACGAGAGGAGAAAGAGGTCAGGCAACATCGGCATTTTCACGGGTTTCGACGGTCATGCGCGATGACTCGTGCGCGGCATTTTCCTGTTCCAGCGCGGCGATACGCCGGTTTTTTTGTGAAATTTCCCATTTGTTGCGAAAAAAGGCAGGGAGCATGCTGATGAGGCCCAGCGCGCATCCCGCGACGAAAAAGACGAGAAGCAGCAATACCAGTGGACTGTGTATTTCACCCAGGAAGAAGCGCAACTCGATTTCCTGCGTGTTTTTAATTGCCAGTGTAAAGAAAACGACGAAAAGCAACACACTGCCCAGTCTGGATATCCATTTCATTATTTTCCTCCTTTGGAGAAAAAGGGCACCCGCAGGATGCCCTTCTCACTCTAGCGGATGGCTCTGTCCTTGCCTGAAACATCAACCCGTTGCCGCAGTTCCTTTCCTGCCCTGAAGTGAGGCACTTTTTTTTCGCGCACCATCACATCCTGACCGGAAAGGGGGTTGCGACCGATTCTCGGCGGTCGCAACCTGACGACAAAACTGCCAAATCGGCGTATTTCAATGCGCTTGCTTTCCGTCAGCGCGGAAGTCAGCACATGGAGGATAGTCCTGACTGACAGTTCGGTGTCCCGCGGGTGCAGCTGCGGGTGACCGTTCGCGAGCATGGCAATGAGTTCAGACTTTGTCATGTTACCGGTACAACGAATGGAATCACTTGCTGTTATCGAGCTTGGCTTTCAGAAGGGCCCCCAGGCTTGTCATGCCGGATGCAGTGCTTGCCTCACTTTGCATTTTCTGCATGGCTTCCTGCGTTTCCACCTGATCTTTGGCCTTGATGGAAAGCTGGATGGTCCGCGATTTTCTGTCAATGTTGATAATCATGACCTCAACCTTGTCGCCGACTTTCAGGTGTGTTGTCGCATCCTCGACTCGATCACGGGAGATTTCCGACGCGCGCAGGTACCCGTCAACCTCATCTGTTAGCTGGATGACTGCTGTCTTGGGTTCGACCGACTTGACTGTACCCGTCAGAATGGTGCCCTTGTCGTTCAACGCGATAAAGTTGCCGAGCGGGTCGCCTTCCAGTTGCTTGACCCCCAGGGATACCCGTTCCCTGTCCACATCAATGGCAAGCACCACTGCTTCCAGTTCGTCGCCCTTCTTGAACTGGTGCACGACCGTCTCTCCCGACTCTGTCCACGAGATGTCCGACAGGTGAACCAGCCCGTCAATACCGCCGGGCAACCCGATGAAGATGCCAAAGTCGGTAATGGACTTGATGGCGCCGACAACCTTGTCGCCCTTCTTGTGTGTTTGGGCGAATTCAAACCACGGATTGGGTTTGCACTGCTTCATGCCCAGACTGATGCGGCGGCGTTCCTCGTCAATTTCCAGCACCATGACTTCGACTTCGTCGCCAAGCTTGACCACCTTGTTGGGCGCAACATTCTTGTTGGTCCAATCCATTTCAGAAACGTGCACCAGCCCTTCGATACCCTGTTCCACTTCCACGAACGCGCCGTAATCGGTCAGATTGGTGACTTTGCCAAACAGGCGGGTTCCTTGCGGATAGCGGCGCGCCAGCCCTGACCAGGGGTCGTCGCCCAATTGTTTGACCCCGAGAGAAACACGGTTTTTCTCCTGGTCGTACTTCAGCACTTTGGCGGTAATTTCCTGCCCGACGGTCAACATTTCGGAGGGGTGGCGCACACGCCGCCATGCCAGGTCGGTGATGTGCAACAGTCCATCAATGCCACCCAGGTCAATAAATGCGCCGTAATCGGTGATATTCTTGACAACGCCGGTGACAACAGTTCCTTCCTTGAGGGTTTCCAGCAGCTTCTGGCGTTCCTCTCCCATGGAGGCTTCCACGATGGCGCGGCGGGACAACACGACATTGTTGCGTTTGCGGTCCAGCTTGATGACCTTGAATTCCAGCGTTTTCCCTTCGTATGGGGTCGTATCCTTTACCGGGCGGGTATCAACCAGCGAACCGGGGAGGAATGCGCGGATGCCGTTTGTCATCACGGTCAGCCCTCCCTTGACTTTTCCGTTGACTGTGCCGGTCACGACTTCTCCCGACTCCATTGCTTTTTCGAGTGACAGCCAGGATGCCAGCCGTTTGGCTTTGTCACGCGATAAAATGGTATCGCCATAACCGTTTTCAAGCGATTCAATGGCGACGGAAACATAATCCCCCACACTGACTTCCAGTTCGCCGATATCGTTTTTGAATTCTTCAATCGGGATAAAGGATTCCGATTTCAAACCGGCGTTGACAACGACAAAATTGTGGTCAAAACGGACGACTTCGGCAGAGATGACCTCGCCGGAGCGCATATCATGGCGCGCGAGCGATTCTTCAAAAAGAGAAGCAAAACTTTCCTGTTCGGGTTGAGAAGGTGAAATGGACATAAAATAAAAGAGTAAAAAACGGCTCGCCCGTCAGGGAAAAACCGGTCAGGGTTAATAAAAACGCGGACAAGTCCGCACAGACAACAAGCCCGCCAGGGGCGGGGTATTATTTCTTCGACGCAATGTACCACGACATGATACGGTCAACGGTTTCTGCTACGTGAAGACGGGTCGTATCCAGAACAAGTGCGTCTCTGGCAGGGACGAGAGGCGCCACCGGTCTGGCGGCATCCCGTTCATCCCTCTCGCTCAGATCGCGGCGAAGGACGGACATGTTAGCAGAAAACCCTTTTTCTATCAACTGGTTATAACGTCTTTCCGTGCGTATGTCCACGCTGGCGGTTAAAAATACCTTGAGCGGCGCGTCGGGGAAGATAATGGTTCCCATGTCGCGTCCATCGGCGACCAGTCCGGGTGCTTGCCTGAAAGCGCGCTGGCGCTCGATCAGCGCGTGCCTGACCTGTCGCAGTTCCGCAATACGTGAGGCGGCGTTCCCGACCTCCTCCGTTCGTATGTCGTCGCTCACTTCTTCGCCGGAAAGAAAGACACGTGCCTCTTCAAAACGGCAAGGCAGGACGGATGCCAGGTGACCGACCGCTTGCTCGTCGTCTAACGCGGTACGGGTACGGAGGCTCATCAGAGCGACAAGGCGGTACAGGGCACCCGAATCCAGGTAATGAAATCCCAGTTTTTCCGCCAGGATTCTGGCGACGGTACCCTTTCCCGACGCTGTGGGACCGTCAATGGCGATAACAAAGGGAAAAGGTGTGTCGGGAGGCGTCATGGCGGTGCGCGAAGGGTATTCGCCGATAAGCGGGTTTTTTGTTCGCTTTTTAGGTTAATTGTCAGAAATAGTTTGTTGATATATTGCAGAAATCAAGCTGACTGACGTCGTAAAAAATAACTGTTGGCGGCCTGTTGGATGTAAAATCAAATTGTCCGTGTGAGTCACAGGGATGGTACACAATGCGGGGAGTCCATGCAACAAGTCCTCTCCGCGCTTGTGTTAGGATGCGAAAAGCGCTGTTACCATTGAAATATGACCTCCGAATTTGATTTGCTTGCTGAAAAAATAGGCCAGCTTGCGGAGCTGACTTCTGCGTTGCGTCGTGAGAATACGGCACTGCGCACCCGCAATGTGGTGCTGGCAAATGCGAACAGCATGCTGGAAGAACGCTTGCAACAGGCCAGAGAACGTGTTGAGGGGCTGATCCGCGCCTTGCCGGATCCGGTCTTGCCAAAAGGGGAGGAGGCAAGTGAATGATCCAGGTTGAGGTCACGATTATGGGACAGTCGTTCAAGCTGGCGTGCCAGGAAGAAGAGGAGCGTTCGCTGCGGGAAGCGGTGATGTACCTTGATGACAAGATGTGTGCCATCAGGGACGCCGGCAAAGTGTTGGGCAACGACCGAATCGCCATTATGGCGTCCATTTACATTGCGGCAGAACTTCTCTCCATGAAAGCGCCCCGTGGTCCCTTGTCTGATTTGACACTATCGGAGGTCAAGCAGAAAATCACGGGCATGCATGAGACGCTGGATAAGGCGTTGGCGCCACAGGAAACCCTGTTCTGATGCGTTGCGTTGACGACGTTTCGCGTTTCCTTCACGGCCTTTTTTCTGATGCTGCCGGTGAGGAAGCGGAATGCGGTGACCGGGGCGTGCCGGTTCGGGGGGATGTCACAGGGTGCGCGCCATGAAAGTCAGTGATACCCGGATACCCGAAGTGAAGGTGATTGAACCCCGTGTTTTCGCGGATAACAGGGGTTTCCTGACGGAGAGTTTTAACCAGCGGCGCATGCAGGAGGCACTGGGTCGCCCGCTCCATTTCGTCCAGGACAATAGTTCCCGTTCCCTGCGTCACGTACTGCGGGGATTGCACTATCAGCTCCCGCCCTTTGCGCAGGGAAAGCTGGTCAGGGTGGTGCGTGGCTAAGTGTTCTATGTGGCGGTGGATATCCGGAAAGATTCGCCGACTTTTGGCGAGTGGACGGGTATCATCTTGTCCGAAGAAAATCAGCGCCAGTTGTGGATACCGGAAGGATTTGCCCACGGGTTCCTGACGCTGAGCGACTCGGCCGATTTTTTTTACAAGGTGACGGATTACTACGCGCCATCAGCCGAGCGCGGCATTATCTGGAACGACCCGGATATCGCCATTGACTGGCACGGGATTGCCCGCCCCGTTCTCTCCGCGAAGGATGCCGACGGGCTTTCGTTGCGGGCAGCCGACATTTTCTGACACCGCTTTTCAGGATACGATGAATATCTTGCTGTTCGGGAAAAACGGGCAATTGGGCACGGAATTGCTGCGAACGCTCTCTCCTCTGGGCAAATTGACGGCTCTGGACAGAGGGGACGCCGATTTGCGCGATACGGCGCAGTTAAAGCGCGTACTGACATCAGTGGCGCCGGATGTGATCGTCAATCCGGCGGCCTACACACGTGTAGATCAGGCAGAAGATGACCGGGAGACGGCGTTTCGCGTCAATGCCCTCGCCCCGCAGACGATGGCGGAATATGCACGTTACAACGGATCGCTTCTGGTTTACTATTCCACAGACTATGTGTTTGACGGGACAAAGGACGCTCCCTATGTGGAAACCGATGTGCCCGCACCCATCAATGTTTATGGAGAATCAAAGTGGGCAGGGGAGCAAGCGGTTTTTCAGCAGGGGTGCCACCACCTCATTTTTCGCACTAGCTGGGTTTATTCCTCCCATGGAAACAACTTCGTCAAGACTGTTTTGCGGCTGGCGCGGGAAAAAGACAGTTTGCGGGTTGTCAGTGACCAGATTGGTACACCCACTGCGGCGGAATTGCTCGCGGACGTAACGGCGCTTGCCATTGCCGGATTTTTTTCCGATCTGATCCCCGAAGGAACGTACCATCTGACAGCGGCGGGAGAAACAAGTTGGTACGGACTGGCGTGCCGCATTGTTGAAAAGGCGCTGGAAAAGAAAATGCCGCTCAGGATCGGATCGGACGACATCGTTCCGGTCAGCACCCAAGAATACCCGCTTCCGGCAAGACGACCATTGAATTCCCGATTGGACACCCGCAACCTGACGCAGAAGATGGGGTTCCCCTTCCCGCACTGGACATACCACCTTGACCGCGTCATAAAACGACTCGCATCCGTCCCATAGCGCGAAAACGCACACAGCAACCACCGTCTCGGGTCGCAACCCGCCCGGTCCGCGCTGCGCGCATTGAGCCGCAGTCTATTTTTTTGCGAATTTGTCGTGGTAGGCGTTCATTCCTTCCAGTGAAGTACTCTTGATAAGGTGAACGGTCGGTTTTCTCTCCGCGAGGATGGATGCGACATCCTTCGCGTTCAGTTGGGCGATGCCATCCGCATCTCCCTTGTGCGGGATCTGCAATTCCACGCCATGCAGCGCCAGTGTATCCTGAATCACCCTCAGCAGGGCGAACTTGCCGGAGCCGACGGTACCTTCCACGGTAATCGTGACGATGGGGCGATGTTTTTGCGTCATTGCTTCTCCTCAAACAGTGCGGTCACGATCCTCCTGGTTGGAGGCACGGCGGACCATTCTGGTATTGTGCCTCAAGACGGGGGAAAAATCTTGTGTTTTTTGGAGTAAAATCGTCCCGTACCCAAACGGGAAGTGGCTTGTGGCGAGGGAAGCAGTACGCTGTGCGCACTTGCCCGGGGGAGTATGACGGAATACTTTGGCGGCATGGCGGAAGTGGGCGTCAATATGGGCGAGAATATCGAGAAACAGAAAAAGCGCGCGAAAATCCTGGTCGTGGATGATGATGCGCGACTGCGCGATTTGCTGCGCCGTTACCTGGCGGAACAAGGGTTCACGGTTTCGACGGTGGAAGATGCGCGGAGCATGAACCGTCTGTGGGTGCGAGAGCGATTCGATCTGCTGGTGCTGGATTTGATGCTGCCCGGGGAAGATGGCCTTTCCATCACGCGTCGTTTGAGGGGTGCGGGGGATACGACGCCGATTATCATGCTGACAGCAAAAGGAGAAGAAACGGACCGGATTGTCGGGCTGGAAATGGGGGCGGATGACTACCTGCCGAAACCGTTTAATCCCAGGGAACTGCTGGCACGAATCGGCGCGGTACTCCGGCGGCGGCAACCCGATGAATTTCCGGGCTCTCCGACAGAAACCCCGCAAGTGTTTCGCTTCGGCGACTTTGAGCTGGATTTGGGAACACGCACGCTCAAACGTTCCGGGGAAGTGGTTCCATTGACCACGGGAGAGTTTTCCGTTATGAAAGCGTTTGCGCAACACGCAAGGCAGCCGCTTTCCCGCGACAAGCTGATGAGTCTTGCCCGGGGTCGTGAGTACGAAGTATTCGACAGAAGTCTGGATGTGCAGATTTCCCGTTTGCGCAAACTGATTGAGCCGGACCCGGCTCACCCTTTTTACATCCAGACCGTCTGGGGTTTGGGCTACGTTTTCATTCCGGATGGCGAAAAGGGGGATATGTCTTCCAGGCGACCGGTTGCGCGGTAGAAGGGGTTCCACATGGATTCCCGTTATGCGATGGTATCGGTTGTAACGCCCTGGTGGCGGAGCAAGCTGTTCTGGCGAACGTTTGTGTTGCTGGCGTTTTTGATCAGCGTCAGCATGGGGGCCTGGATATTCAGTTTTCGCCTTTTCGCGAGCGACCCGCAAGTGCAGCAGATGGCGGACCAGATGGCATCCGTGGTGACCATTACGCGCACGGCGCTGATGCACTCCGCATCGGATTCGCGGCAGGAACTGCTGTTCGATCTTGCCAGTCACGAGGGAATACGCATCTACGTGCGCGAGCCGGAAGACAGCGTACAACCCGTTCATTCACGCGATGGACTGATGCGTTCGCTTGAGCCGGTTCTGCAAAAGCGCTTGGGAAAGACTACCCGCATCTCACGGCAAGTCAATGGCATAGATGGACTCTGGATCAGCTTTACCATTGACAGTGAAGACGGATACTGGATTGTCCTGCCCAAAAGCCGTATTGAGCGGGTATCCAGTTGGCAGTGGCTGTGGTGGTGTATGGCTGGTTTTTTCCTTTCACTGGTGGGTGCCGCGTTCATTTCTGATTTGATTAACAGGCCGCTTTCCCGGCTGGCAGTAGCGGCACGGACGATGGCGAGTGGGAAATCGCCGGAGCCGCTTCCCGAGACCGGGTCGGCTGAAGAGCGCGATGCCTGTCGCAGCTTCAACCAGATGGTAAAGGATTTGGAGCGAAGTGAAGAAGAGCGGGTAGAGGTTCTGGCTGGCATTTCGCACGATTTGCGTACGCCGCTAACGCGCATACAGCTTGAGCTTGAGATGTTGTCCCTGTCCGAAAAAGAAAAAACGGGGATGCAATCGGACATCCGCCAGATGGATGCCATCGTGGGACAGTTTCTGGATTATGCCCGCTTCGGCGTGTCCGGCAAGTGGGACACGAGCCGGGCAAAGCGGGTCAACATGAGCGCATTATTGCACGATCTGGCCGACGAAGTGTCGCATTTGCCGGATGTGCATGTACAGGCACAGATACAGCCGGACATTTTTGTGCACGGCAATGAAACAGATTTCAAGCGGATGCTGCACAACCTGGTTTCCAATTCCCAGCGCTACGGGCAGTCGGACGATTCTGGAAAGGCGGACATAACAATAAGTTGCGGGCAGAAACACGACGCGATCATCATCGAAATATCAGACCAGGGGAAAGGCATCTCGCCCGAAGACAAAGAAAGGCTCTTGCGCCCGTTTATCCGGCTGGACAGCGCCCGTGGTCAGGCGAACGGTTCCGGTTTGGGACTTGCCATTGTGGACCGCATTGTCAAACGGTACAACGGACGGCTTGTGCTGGGAGATAATACCGACCGCGGTCTGCGCGTTACGATTGTTTTTCCTCTGGCGAAAGCGGCATCGTGACAGGCTCCGCCCAGATGAGCGCCAGCGGTTCGCGGTCGGTCAGGTTGTGGTAACGGTAATTGGGATATCCCACCACCATGGCGCCGCAAAAGGTGTGGTCTGGCGGCAGGTTCAGTACGTCGAGAAGCGGTTGCCATCCGGCCCCGACGCACGCTTCCAGTACGCCCGCCCAGCATGTGCCCAGCCCGAGCGAAGGCGCGTGGAGTTGCGCGTACATCATGGAAAGCACCGCATTTTCCCTTGCCCTTTTCTGTGACGAATAAACGGACAGGGCGACAATCAGGCAGGGCGCGCCAAAGAGGATGCTATCCTCCCCGCGCCCGTATCGGTCAAGCTGCGCCTCGAAAATGGGGAAGGGATTGGGGTTGTTCGCCACTTCGGACTGTTCCCAGGCAATGACGGCGCGGGCGACAGACTGTATGGTGAGCGGATTGTCGATGATTAGCCAGACGATTCCCTGCGTGTTGGAGGCGGTTGGCGCGAAGCGGGCAATATCCAGCCAGCGGGTGATTTTGCCGCGGGCAACCGGTTTTTTCTGGTACCAGCGGACAGTACGTCTTGCCCGCAGATACCAGGCAGAATCCGCTTCGCTAAAAGGCGTCCCGGTGTCGGCTGGCTGATTTTTGCGGGGAGCCTTGTTATTGTCCAGCGCGGCGCGAGGGCAGACAGCAACGCAGTGCCCGCAGGCGATACACTTGTCGCGGACAACCCTGGGCCCGTTGGCGGGATCCATTTCCAGCACCACATAGGGGCAGACACGAACGCACAGCCCACATTTCGAGCATTTCCCGTAATCCAGTGCTATCAGTCCCATCTTGCGCTCCTACCGGCGACCTGTACACATCATACCCGATTTGCGGCGCGGGAACGCGGCTACGGGGTTCGGAGTGTGATTCGGGCCACTTCGGCATTCACGCCGAAGCGGACGGGAAAGCCGTTCCACTGGTGGGCGCCGCTGCTGACGTAAAGCGACGTACCGTCCACAGCATACCAGCCGAGGAGGTACCCTTCGTTGAACAGGGCGACAATCCGGTCAAGACCGATGATTTGCCCGCCGTGTGTATGGCCCGACAACTGGAGGTGCGCTCCTTGTCGGGCATATTGTGCGGAGCCGCGCGGCTGGTGGGCAAGGAGGATACGAAAGGCGTCTGTCGGCGCACCCTGGAAAGCCAGAGCGGCATCGGGGGCAGGGGTGCCGAACCGCGTTGCAACAGGATCTGTCACGCCGGCAATCACAACGGGTTTCCCGTTTATGTGGCGCACCACGTGGCTGTTATCCAGCATGGTAATGCCCAGAGCAGCAAAATGCCGGTACCACGGACGATAGCCCGAATAGTATTCATGGTTGCCCACTACCCCGTAAACACCGTATTTTGCTTTCAGGTCTTTTAGCGGCGCGACATCGTTTTCACGGTGTGCGACACTGCCGTCCACCAGGTCGCCTGTGAGCATGATGAAATCCGGGTTGGTTCGGTTAACAGATTCAACCAACATCCGGACATTTTCTTCGGGGTTAAGGCGGCTGGTGTGGAGATCTGTAATCTGCACTACCACCAGCCCGTCCAGTTCTTTGGGCAAGGCATCAAAGCGGACGCTCATGGCATGTATATCGGGCAGACGAATCGCTTGCCACACCCCCCATGACGCGCAGAGAAAAGCGCAAGCCGCCAGCAGAACAGATGCGACAGGATTGGTGATGGCAAGCCGGACGGATTTGTGCCGATAGGCAAATCCCAGCAGTAACAGAAGGACGATATCCCGCAAGAGGAGCAAAATAAAAAGAAAGACCAGCGCGACATACAGCCAGCCCGCGAACAGGATGACGAGGCGGGGCAGTTCCGGTGAAGATAAACTGCCCGACCACTGCAAAAAAAAGTGCTTTAACGATACCAGCAGGATGAACAGGCCTGCGGCACATTTTCCCTTTTTACTCACGGGCAGCGGCACAACCAGCCTGAGGACGGGGTAGAGGAAGAGAACGAGTGAGATGAGCGCAATCATACGGCTCCATCCGGTGGAGAGATGGAGGGGATTATACGCTTATTGGCAAAGCTGAAACGGTCTTTCACCCGGCAGGTGCGCGGGATTAGGCCGGGTATCCCGTCGCAGGCGCTGTATCGGCATTGTGAGGGGGCGCATCAGCACATAACGCCGTTCGAAAGGCGTGGTGCACACCTCCAGCGCAAAACGACGCCTGCGGCTTAAAGCGTGCTGCCGGTACAGGTGCGCCCAGCGTGCAGGGTTATCCAGCGCGTCCCGGCGTTTTGCCGAGAAAGAAGGAAATGGCTTTTTCCACAACGGGAGGCAACATGACATGGGGCCCGGAGAACAAATGAAAATGCACATCATAGCCCTCTTCCTTGAGCGTGTTATAGTGTTTCAGCGCGCTGGTCCTGATATTTAACTGCTCGTCTTCCGGGCTGTGCGAGATAAAGATGCGCGGTTTGCCTTCCTTGTGATAGACATTCATGAATCCGCCGGAAAGGGCGATAACGTGCGAGAGGAGCTTGCCGTTGGTTACTCCTGTGGAAAGCGCGTAACTGGCGCCGTCTGAAAATCCCGCGAACCCAAAGCGTGCGGTATCAATGGCAAAATGTGATGAAACGATAGCAAGCGCCTTCTCCAGCCTTTCCAGGTCTGGACCGTGTCCTCCGATGGTCAGATCCCAGGTTGGGTAAATGGATTGCGGCAAAAGCAGAAGGAAGCGCTTTTCTCTGGCGTGCTCCTCAAGGAATGGCAAAACCTTTGCCGCGCTGCCGTTCGCGCCGTGGAACATGACAAGGAACGGTACAGGCTCTGTCGGCGGCAACCCTTCAGGGACGAGCAACAGCGTGTCGCGTTCCTCCGCGATGCCGAGGGAATGCATCCCGGCAGGCAGCGGCTCTTTTGTGGGTGGCGTCACCACAAAATCCAGCCGTCCCAGCAGAGAGGGCGGGAAGACGGAAAAGTCGAATTGCGACAGATCGAGGGGTTTGTTCATTTTTCGTATCGGATTTGGGCCCGGCAGCGAACGGAACAAAATATCACTGCATAGCGGCAAGATACCACAGCAGCCTTTTTTTTCGCAAGGCGTGTGCCGGATTGATGATGTTCTTTCAGGATGCTATAGGGTGATTGTTACCTCGGGGCGGTCACTCCGAATTGAACCGGATGAGGTAATCCATGAGCTTGTCGTTAAACAGAACGGTGTCTATAGAGAGCCAGTCTTCATGGTAAGAGACAAACTTCCGCAGGAAGCTGCCGTTAAAAGCGTTCGACATAAGCGTTTGGGCGGGGCAGGTGAGCCATCGTTTGGCGCGCTTATTTATTGCCACCACAATAAATGCTGTGAGAATAGAATTCGATGATGTCAAGCGTGACAAGACGTTGGCGGAACGCGGGATTGATTTTGCCCGTGCGGGTGAGTATGTTGGAGAAAAATTGGTTCGCCGTGGTCGTCCAAAGTCATTCAGGGCAAAGCTGTCGCTGACCATGCGCCACGATGCGGAGGTGGTAGAGACATTCAAGGCAACTGGCAAAGGGTGGCAAACGTGTATGAATGATGTGTTGCGTCGGTATGTGCGTGAGAATAAAAGCGAGGTCAGCCAAATTGTAAGGAATCCAGACTACTGCGGTTCGGCTTACGCCGATAGCAACAGCCTTGAATCTACATTCAAGACTTTGGCCAGCTTCCGGGCATTATTTTTTCCGATGAGGCGCTTGCCGTTCTCCATTTCGGAGATATGGCGGCGGGGAATACCTGTCCGGGATGAAAGCGCTTCCTGTGTGAGACCTTCACGGTGCCGGAATCCCGCAATATGCGCACCGGGAAAGGGCAAGTCCTTAAAGTGCGCAGAGTCACGCCAAAAAATGGAACCATCTCCTTCCTTAACCCTCTCGAATCCAAGAGCCTGCATGGCTTCAAGAGCCTGCCCTATCAGGGCAACAGGGCCGTTGAATGTTACGTTGATGGCAGGGTGCTTTTTCATGTGTCCCGGCATAAGTTATCTCCACAATACGAATGCCCGTTTCAAACTCTTCCCACACAGCAACAGGGCTTTCCTTTTTTCAGATGGCAGTGATGGCGGCGAACTCCCAGCTTGCCGTAGTTGGGCCAGTTGCCGCGCACGGGGCCATTTATTTCAATTTCGTGCATCAGCGCTGCCATCGCCAGCCTGACCGTTTTGGGCAATCTGCCAATGCCTTTATCTGCTTTCTTCGAAAGCCGGACCTGCCAAAGACGATCACGTATCAAGCCCTACCCCCTCCTTGCGGTTTGTACCATTTTTTGGTACAAACAGAACATCTGGAAGCGGATATTTTGACTTTGCCTTGAAAGGAAATTATCGTTTGAGAGCGGGCAGGATACGCGTTCTGACCGAAAATCTTCCGTTCCGAAACCGCCGAAGCCCCCGTCCATTCTGTCACGCCGGGCTTTGTATCTGACAACCGGCGGGTGGCCTGTGCTTTGCTTGCCGGGGAAACTATTTGGTGAGCGTACCGCTGCCGTCGCCGTAGTCAGGGTGGAAGGTCCCGCCATCAGAAAAACCATAAGCAAACGCAACGGTTCCTCCGTTTGGCACTGTTCTGAGATCCACCGGGGTTTTTACGTTACTGTTGGCCAATACGGCGGGCGTGGCAAAGGCGGCGGTGGTACCCCCGCCATCAGAAAAACCGAATACGTTGGAGGTTCCACTGGTCGCTACTCCGGTACCGCCGACATAGTTGACGGTGAAAGGGCCCGTAAAAGGGCTGCCGCCGGAAGCGATGCCGGAACCCGTTAGTGTGCCATTGGAAGTCACGCCGGACGACAAATCCACGTTAAAGCTGAAAGAACCCGAAAACGTATTGGTGTATGCGGTTGACCACAAGTTGCCGGATACAGAAGCCAGCAGATTGGGTGTGGTGAGCAAATCGCCCAGCGCTTGCGTGGGCAGGGAGATATCCGCCAGGGGGCTGTTCGGCGGAATCAGGTTGGTATTTTCCACCAAATGTTGGGTGTTGACCAGCGGCTCTTGCCCCGTCTGCCCGGAAGGTTCCGGTGCTGCGACAGCAACCCCTGCACCACCCCGAAAGGCAAGCTCGCGGCTTAACTCTTTGCGATCCAGCGGGCGAATGAGTTCCGGTCGTACCGGGTCACTGGGGATAG
>JAISAG010000044.1 GCA_031266815.1 Burkholderiaceae bacterium
ATAAACCTTCTTTTTGCTTTCTGAGTGAGCGTTTGCTTCTCTTTTATCGCCAGTCCAAAAACCAGCGACCACAGAGCAACAAACGCCCACACCTATCATCTGTTATCTTGTTAAAGAACTCCAACAAACCTTCCACACCACGGAGCGCTTTGTCCGCGGCGCGCAGAAACGAGACTATCGCATACAAAAAAAATCCTGTCAATAGCCCAAAAAATCTTTTGCAGCAAAATTGTAATGAACGGATTGCGTACCGGGCTCAGTAACGCCCCATCCCCGTGGAGAGGAACGAAAGCACCAGTGAATTAAGAGAAACCCCCTCCGCACGTGCTCTCGCCGCCAGTTGCGCATGGAGGGATTTGGGGACACGCGCAACGAACCTCCCGGAAGCGACACCGCCGCTATTGGGGGATGGCACAGGATGACCCGCTTCTTCCAATGCGGCAATAGTCTCGCGCAAGGCATCGCGCCCATTGGCGATAGCTTCATCTATCGTTTCTCCGTCGGATATACAGACATTGAAGTCGGGATATGAAATCAGGAACCCCCCTCCATCATCCGTTGATAGCGGTCTAATCTCGAAAGGGTAATCATCAATGTTTCGCATGGTCTAGTCCCCCTCAATCATGTTAACGAACTTCCTGACATACACGGGTTTGACAGGACGGTGTGCCGGAACCGGAAGCGTTCTCCCGTCCCGTCACACGAAAACGCAGTGGCTCGTACCGCGTTGGCGCCATGTCACATCATGCTGTCGCGCAATCGTCTGCAACTGCTCAATGCGCCAATCCTTGTGATTAGCGCGCATAGATTCCAAAAGTTTTGCGGCAGTATTCATTACCTGAATGATACTATATGTAGTGCCATGCGAGCAAGAAAAATGCAAAAAAACATCTCCGCAACTCAACCCCCAAACCGCGCCAATAAAGGGTTTCAGAGGGGCAAATTCGGCAAAGCTGCGGAGATTAAAATGATGTAAGCCGTTGTTTTTAAAGGATTCACCAGATGTCTTCCGCATATACGGGGAACATTACGCTCCCGCCCACAGGCACAAGGTACGCCGTCCACAAAGGGATTGGAGACGCGGGACATGCTCTCCGCTCACCTGGATGCAATGGGGATATAGGATGGGCGGGGGAAACCCCGCCATTTGTCAGGCGGCTATCGCTTCGAATCGCTGGACATGTTGAAGCTTGTTCCTCAAGTCGAACGCCGCTATTTTCAAAGCGTAGCTAACTTGAAGATTCATCCAGTATTGCGGTGTCTGTCCGAATGCCTTGCCGATCAGGTGCGCCATTTCTGCCGTTATGGGGCGTTGCCCATTGATAATGTGGGATATACGCATACGACTGATACCGATGCGACGGGCGAATTCAGCCTGTGAAACCCCGATTTCGTCAAGTATTTCAGAAAGAAACACTCCCGGATGAATAGCCATTTTATTTCTGGTAGCCATTACTTACCCCCTTTAATGGTATTTGATTCCCATCAGCCACCTCTATTGCCACTGGACGAGAAACAGATCAACATCTGTGTGGACGAAATCGTAAAAAAAAACGCCAGCGCACCGAAAAATACAGACCTCCACTCACTCATCCCTGGCGCGGCTACAGCAAACCCGCCTTCTCCGACACAGGCAATGCCCCCCAAACATAACTCCCGAAACCGGACATTTTAACTTTGCCTTGACAGTGCCCGGAACGTCAGGGGGTGCGAATCAGTCTGCCATACACCCCGGCCAACTGGATGTAGTGCTGCCCCAGTTCGGAAGAGAGCGCTTCCACCTGCGCCTGGCATGCAGCAAGACGGGCTTCACTGTCCGCCAGTGCGGGACGCAGGGTAGTATCCACACTCCCGATCAATGCCGTAAAAGTGGCATTGCACTGCTGGTCTGCCAGCACCATTTTTTTACCCCATACCGGGTCGTTCAGCAGACGAAAGAGCAGGTTGCACCCGTACCACGCGCCCACCCCATAAAAATCCTTCTCAATGCACAGCATTGCCCAGAGATACTGCGGAAACAGATGTTCACTGGCATAAACACTTTCCAGTTCAGGATACATCGCAAAAAAGAAAGCGTTGTCGGTAACGGATTCAAAAACGCCCAGCAACTGGGCATGCTCAAAAGGCATCCGGTACAGGGAATCCTGCCGCAACGCGCTGGCGTTCCGCTGATTGTCCAGCATGCGGAAGCGCACCAGTTTTTCCGGCAGCACATGGATGGGGAAACGCAGCAGCAAGCGCAACCACATATCGAAGTCGCCCAGTTGCGCAAAACCCAGCCGGGCGCCACCCCCTGTTTCGTACACAACACGGCGCGCCAGCATACTGGGGTGGCACAAGCAATTGCCCTGCTCAAGCAAGTGGCGCAACCATGCCGCCTGCGAGCGATTGGGCTGCTCAAAAACAGTCTCCCCCTCAAAAGGAACGCCACGTTCATCTATCCCTTTTGCATAGGTAAACACAGCAGCGCACTCGGGATGGGCCGACAGGTACGCCACCTGTTTTGCCAGTTTATCCGGCTCCCACGCATCATCAGAATGGTGCATGGCGACATACTGCCCGACCGCTTCGTCCGCAAACACATGTCTGAATGCCATTCCCCCCGAATTGGTTTGACTGCGGAAAGCACGCACACGCGGGTCGTCATAAGAGCAGATGATTTCCCATGACGCATCGACTGACGCGTCATCCCAAATAATCAACTCGAAATCGGAAAAAGTCTGGGACAACACACTCTCAATGGCCTCGCGCAGGAAAGGCGCATGGTTGTACGAAGTGAGCAAAACAGAAACAGTAGGCATGGTATTGAGCGGGCAAATCAGGGGAATAGCACATTGTATCGCGTTTCAGCGAGGAATCTGCGCCCAATCAGCGGGACAGCCCGTCCGTATTCAGCGCGCTTTCAGGGGTGTCGCGTTTTGTACCAGTCCGTGCTGGCAATGTGGGAACGCGCTGTCTCATGGGCACGATAGACGCCCTCCGGTGCGGCATGATTCAATATGACCGCGCCAGCGCCCACAATACACCTTTCCCCGACCATCATGCACGAGCGAACCGCCGCGTTCAAACCGATGAAACACTGCTCCCCGATAACGCACTCCCCCCCGATAACCGCTCCCGGCGCAATGTAACAATGATCATGTATCACACTGTGGTGGGAAATAACGCAACCGCTAAACAGCGTTACATTGTTACCCACGCGGGCAAGCGGGTGCACTGTGGCGTTTTCTGTAACAAGGCAATTTTCACCGATGTTTTCCGGCTGGAAAACATGTGCCCGCGAACTGATATAACGGGCAATCGGATAGCCCAGCGCTTTTGCCGCCAGATACCTGTCCCGCCGAAAAGCGTTCAGATTCTGGTTGGCGACCGCAACGAAAAAATCATACTCCCCCGGGGGATGCGTGTGGGCAATCCGCTCAAAGGGCGTAACGGGCAACCCGCAAAAGCGCGGCGCCGCGAGATAGGCGGAATCCACGGTAAAAGCGGCCACCTCGTACGCCGAATCCCGCGTGAAATAAAACCAGGCGAGTTCCGCGGTGACCCCTGTACCATAGATCAGCAATTTTCTTCTCATGGGGTTCCCCTTTGCAACGGCAAGCCGTCCCGGTGCGGGACAGGCGCCCCCGCATTCTAGCTGTAATGTTCCAATAGGTTGTTCACCCCTCGAATCTTCATTAAGCTGGAGTTTGCAAACAAAAGCATTCAATGAGGAGGAGGGATGAACATACATAAGAATGCCAAATTAACGCCGAAAGGTCGAGAAGAAATGGTACGTCGCATGCAAAATCAGCCCGCAGCCGTTCGTCATGCAAACAGCGGGGAGCAGGGGCAAGTTTGTTGCCGACAGGCTGATGCTCACACTGATCCCGGCAATCACTGAAACGGCGGTACGCCATGTACTCAAACCGGGCAGTGACGGTGATGACGACAACAGCCTGCCAGCAGACATTGCATGGGAGATGGTAAACGGAACCCTCGGGCTGGTCGCGGGCGGGAGAGAGTTCGTACAAATTGCTGATGTACTGCGTGGCAGAAAGATAGCGTACACCGGCCCAACAGGACTTACCCTGCTTGGTGACATTGCGCGCCTGGCGCAACAAACCCGTCAGGGAGAATTGGACGCGGTATTCTGGAAAGCATTCCTGAATACAACAGGTTCCATGACAAAGCTACCCAGCGTACAGACCAAACGCTTTCTCACCGGCGCAGACGCGCTGACTGAGGGTGACGGCTGACCCAACGATGCTGCTACAGGGGTATCGGTAGATTTCCCCATCTCACACAAGCCGGATTTGCAGTTTTTTCCCGACAGCCTTTGCGTATTTTTGCAGGGTTGGTAAGGATGGATATCTTGAACCGGAAACCAATCCGCTTTCTATGCGGGTGATGGCCGGGGGTTTTGTACCCATACGCTCTGCCACTTGTGCTTGCGTTAACCCAGCCTCTTTCCTTGCTGCCAGCAACTCATCCAACAGGGCAAATTCAGGCGTAATCATTTCGTATTCAGCGCGGAACTGGGGGTCTTTCATCCATTTGGCGAGCATCTCGTCATGCGTCATGCTTGGCGGGGTTCTTTTTTTCTGCATCTTTTATCTCCTTCATGCGTTTGCGAGCCATGTTCAGGTCTTGGGCAGGTGTTTTCTGTGTCTTTTTGAGAAAGCTGTGCAACATCACAATGCGTTTCCCGACAAGGGTGCAGTAGAAGACGCGGGGCAATACCTTCCCCACCTTTTATGCGCAACTCAAACAGTCCTTCTCCCATTGCTTTCGTGTGCGGCTCTCCCAGATTGGAGCCGTATTCTTTCATCCGCACTACAAATTGTGCGTAACGCGCTCTGACGGTCGTTGGCAAATTGTCAACGGATTCCTGCACATCTTCGCTGTAGTAGTCAATCGTGTACACAGGGGAATGATAACAAATTTGTTATGTTTCGTCAAACCCAAAGGAGGTATGCGGATGCTCTGAGAAAGTTGTTGTATTGTTTCCCAAAATGTGGGAGCAACATGACAATCAGTTCGACAAACAGGCGTGTCGGTCCGTTCATCGGGCACAACGTATTGGCGCAATACACTGGCATTCCCGACCTCGCGAAGCATGATAGAATGCGGTGGTGCCTCTTGTGCGGGGCTTGCGCCATGAAAAAAACAGACCTGATCATTTTTGGCTGCGGCAAGGTAGCCGATATCCTGATGGACGCCATCACTGGCGAGCCTAACCCAGGTTTCGTTCCCGCCGGATTTTGCGTGGATGCGGCGCATTACGCACAAGCGCAGTACAACGGGCTGCCCGTTGTAAAAGCGGAAGAAGTGGCACAACACTTTCCGCCAGGCCGCTACAAAATGCTGGTTGCCATCGGCTACCACCAAATGAATGCCGTGCGCGCCGCCAGGGTAGCGGACATGCGCGCCAGGGGTTACACGCTGGTCAGCTACGTTCATCCGGCAGCTTTCGTTGCCGCCTCTGCCACTATCGGAGAAAACTGCATCATTCTGGACAATGTTTCCATTGGTGCGCACGCCGAACTGGGCGACAATGTCTGCCTGTACCCGGGCGCTACCGTCGCCCACCACGCCAAAGTGGGCGACAACACCTGGGTAACCGCCGGTACAACAATCGGCGGCAGCACCGTCATCGGGAAAAACGGATTTCTGGGATTGAATTCCACCATCGGGCACAACATCAGCATCGGCAACGACAACTTCATTGGCGCCGGGGCAGTATTAACCCGCAGTACCCGCGACAAAGAAGTGCATATCATCCCCGACACCCCCAAACACAGGCTGGATACCGACCAGTTCCTGAAGCTTTTCCGGTTCGACTGACATGGATATTGCGGATACAGTCAAAAAAATCATGGCGGAAACCTTTCGGGTTGACCCAAGTGACATTCAGGACAGCGTCACAATGGATGAAATAGACACCTGGGATTCACTAACCCACATGGAACTAGTCGCTAATCTGGAAAGCACGCTGGGCATCGTATTTGACGGCGATGAAATTGCAGACATGTCCAGCGTTCTGGCGATTCAAAAACTGGTGGTGGAAAAACATGGTGCGCGGTAAGCACATTCTTATCACAGGCGGACTCGGCGGATTTGGCGCACCGATTGCCGACGCGTTGGCTGCGGGCGGCGCCCATGTCATCATATTTGACCAGGCCGCCGCCGCCCAACCCGACACCTTTCAGGTAGATGTCTCTGACGAAACCGCCGTTGCCGCGGCACTGGAAAAAATTGACCGCGTTGATGTGCTGATCAACTGTGCTGGTGAAATCTATTCGGAACCGCTGGTCAACCTGCTGAAAAAAGAGCGGCACCACAGGAGCAGTTGGGATCGGGTGCTGAACAACAACCTGAGCACCTGCTTTAACATGAGCGTACAAGTTGCCCAGAAAATGGTCTCCCGGCGTGTGCCGGGCATTATCATCAATTTCAGCTCCATTGCTGCTTGCGGCAATGCAGGTCAGGCGGCATATTCCGCGGCGAAAGCGGGCATAGAAGCGCTGACCACGGTCATTGCCAAGGAAATGGGGATGTTCAAAATCAGGGCTGTCGCCATCGCCCCGGGCTTCATTGACACCCCTTCCACCCGCCAGGCACTGAACGAGGGACTGCGAGATTACTGGATAAAACAGACCCCCCTGCGCCAACTGGGCAAGGTAGAAGATATTGTCTCCACCGTTCGGTATGTCATTGCCTGTGACCACCTTTCCGGCTGCACCATCCCGGTAAATGGCGCGCTGAGCATATAGCATGAGTGATATTGACGCACACTACACGGCCTTTCACCAAAAGCGCCTTGGTGTTCACTGCTACCCTTCCGAGTTTCTGGTGCGCACGCTGTTGGGTCAATACCCCGCGCTGAAGCTGGCACACCGTTACGAAAACGCCCACATGCTGGACTGGGGATGTGGTGACGGTAGAAACCTGCTTCTGCTCCACAACCTGAAAGCCCGCGTCTTTGGCATGGAAGTCACCCAGTCACTTTGTGACGATGTGACCCGCCGTATGGCGGGCATGGCGGTTTCAGCCGACATCCGGGTCGGACGCAATTCGCGCACCCCCTTTGACGATCATTTTTTCGATTATGTCATCGCCAGCAACTCCCTGTACTACGTAGACGCGGAAGAGCACTTCAGCATGACCCTGCGCGAACTGAATCGCGTCATTCGAAAGGGAGGATACCTGATTGCGACCTTTCCTCACCCGAACACCTTTATCCTGGCGGGAGCGAAAGAGCGCGAGGATTCCCATTTTGAAATCACCAACGACCTGCATGGCTTGAGAAACGGCAGCCTCTTCAAGGTATTCAAGACAAAAGAGCAGCTTATTCAGGAATTCTCGCCTGACTTTACCGACATAGCCATTGGTGAGACCCATGATAACTACTACGGCTATCAGGTTTCCTGCTGGCTTTTCGTGGGGAAAAAACGATGAATACCGCCCAGGGCCTCTCCGTATACAAAATACCCCCGCCCCCCCCC
>JAISAG010000048.1 GCA_031266815.1 Burkholderiaceae bacterium
CATCACAATCTCGGCCATCAATTTGGAGCGGGCATATGGGTTGGCGACAGAAAGGCGGGCCGATTCCGAGACAGGCAGACTCTCACCACCGTACATGGTGGCGGAAGAACTGTAAAGCATATGGTGTATTCCCGCATCGGAAAGCGCTTGCAGTAATGTGATGGTTCCTCCCGCATTCACGCTGAAGTAGCGGAGCGGCTGCGAAGTGTATTCGGCGGAAGCACGCATCCCGGCAAAGTGAATGACCGCATCCACAGCATGTTTTCTCAGTATCTGCCGTAATGCGACACGGTCACGGACATCGCACTGGTGAAAGGCAATGCCTTTTCCTGTTATTTCCTCGACCCGAAAGAGAGACTCGCGCGAACCGTTGCTGAAGTTATCAATGGCAAGTACCTCATAGCCTCTTTCCAGCAATTCGAAGCAAGTATGAGAACCAATGTAACCGCAGGCACCTGTAACAAGAATCATTTTGCTATCCCTGTCGCAAATTGACACACAAGCACGGAACACCATACGTGAACGAAGCGCCGCACGACGGGCGCTGCATCACAGAGCGGCCCCTACTCCAGATTCTGCACCTGCTCGCGCATCTGTTCTATCAGCAATTTGAGGTCAAGGGACGCCGCGGTAACCTCCCTGGCACTCGACTTGGACCCCAACGTGTTTGCCTCACGGTTCAATTCCTGCAACAGGAAATCAAGGCGCTTGCCGACTTGCCCTCCCTTCCCCAAAATGCGCCGCACTTCGTCGAGGTGAATGGACAGGCGGGACAATTCCTCCGCAATGTCAATGCGCAGGCCATACAGTAACACCTCCTGACGAATACGTTCACCCGCATCGTCCCGACTTAATACCGGCACTCCTCCCAATGATATTGCCAATCCGAGTATCTCCTGCATCCGTGCGGTCAGTTTCTCCTGAAACTGTAACAGGATTTGCGGAACGAGCGGGGTCAACGTGCGGATTATCTCCGCCATGCTTTCGACCTTTTCAAACAAATTCACCGTCAATGCGCCCCCCTCCCCATCCCGTGAGGAGACAAATGCGCGGATTGCCGCCGACATTGCGGCTGTGAGTTGCTCCTGCAACACCTCTACGGAAACGGTGGGATCCATCACTACCCCCTGCCAGTGCAGCAGATCGCTGACCGAAAGGGGCATCGCCTGCGGGAAGTGGGCGAGTATTTTCTTTTCGAGAGAAACCAGTTTCGAAAGCAGCGGTTCATTGAGCGCATGAGATACCGCTGACCGTTTTTCGCGCGCAAGCGACAGGCGACATTCCAGTTTGCCTCGCGTCACATACTGCAACAGCATATCGCGCAACATGCGCTCAAAGGAGCGAAATGTGTCCGGCAAATAAAACTGCACGTCAAGAAAACGTGCGTTGACGCTCTTTAAGTCAATGGTCAGTACCCCGACATCTGTCTCGACGGATGTCGTCGCATAGCCGGTCATACTCCGAACAGACATACCGACCTCCCGAAAAGGCGCTCCTCCTGCCCTGAACTACTTGCCTGCCCTGCTCCGGTACTCGTTCGTGCGGGTATCAATTTCCAGTCTGTCCCCGATTTCAACGAAAAGCGGCACCTGCAAAACAAATCCTGTCGCGAGGGTCGCCGATTTCATGACCTTGCCTGACGACGTATCGCCTTTCACCGCGGGTTCCGTGTAGGTAACCTCACGAACAACTGTGTTTGGCAACTCGACAGAAATCGCTTTGCCTTCGTAAAAAACGGCTTCCGCTTCCATACCGTCTTCGAGATAGTTCAGCGAATCGCCCATGTTCTCCTTTTCAATCTCGTATTGCTGAAAATCTTCATCCATCCAGACGTACAGGGGGTCTGCAAAGTAGGAATAGGAGACTTTTTTCTTCTCCAGAATGATATCGTTCAGTTTGTCGTCGGCACGATAAACGGTTTCCATGTTGGTTCCCGTGAGCAAATTTTTCATTTTCATCTTGCAGACGGATGCATTACGCCCCGATTTTGAAAATTCGGATTTTAAGACAATCATCGGATCGTTATTGACGAGGATGACGTTGCCAACGCGAACTTCTTGTGCTGTTTTCATAAATAGGTTCGTTATCAATTAAATATCAAAAAGGCACCTGTCCGTTTCCCACGGACAGACCTTGCATTTTACTGTATCTGCGCCCAAACAACGATACCTGCGCGCTACTGCGCCGATGACAGCGCATTTGCCCGTGTCATTTTCCCGTGTCTCGCGTTGTCCTGAAAAGCCGGGAATCCCGGGCATGCTTCTGGAATGGTCTCGTCCACCCCGACCCGGTTGAGGACAACCAGAGCTTTCCATGCCCCTGACAAAGAGAACATTTTTCTTCACTCAGCGACAGCTGCCCGCGACACTTCGGACACATTGCTTGCCGGGCAGGTTCCCTCGCGCCCAGCAATTTGTTGAAAACGTAGGTCATGGATAAATTGACCGCTTCCGACAAGAGGTAAGAGCCGCCTATTGTATCAACAATGCATTGATAAATTCGAACAAATCGGAGGTAAAGTCGCCCCTTGCCGTCAATGTCTCCTCCCATTCTTCGGCACACTTCCCCCATTCCCGCATCAATTTACGGACACCATACCACGAAGCAGCGGTGATATTACCCGGGCGAATCCCGTTCCAGGACAGGGAAAAGTCTCGTATCGGCGCGTGCATATCGGCGGGAAACCCGGCAAGATAACGTTGCAGGAAAGCTTCCAGTTTGGCGTGTCTTGCCGCAACTTCCTGCGGATAGAGGTGCCACACGAACGGAGACGCCGCCCATTGTGCGCGAACAAAAGAGTCTTCTCCGCGCACAAAATTGAGGTGACACGACCAAAGCAGGCGGTCATAGTCATCTTGCGGCAGCATCGGAAGAACCTGCACGGTCAGCGCCCCCCGCGTCTCTCTCTCGCCCGCTCGTACCGGTCGCCGGATAAAAGCGCTGACTGTGTCTTCTGCCACCCCCTCGGGAACCAGGCAAAGCACAGGGTCATGCGCATCGCACCACGCGCTGAAAAGCGAATCCACCGGCGCTGACGGATAGCAGAAGAGTGATACCCTGTCGCTGTTCAGGTCGCGTTCCCCAACGCCCAACGCCCTCAGGAAAGCATCTGCGTTGGCAGCGGCACGCCTGAAGTGCCGACGGGATGTCAACAAGCCGTGCTCGCGGATCAATCCGCCTGTTCCAGCGGTAAATCCGGGAAAATAAAAGTACTTCTTCAATGAAGTAAAGGCGTGCGGCGAATACCTGCCGTGGCACGTCTCAACCCATTGCTCCGCACTCAGATATTCCAGATTGATCCATGCCGGCAGAGGTGTTTTCTTCAGCATTGCGGCAACATACGCATCCGGAATGCGGCAGCCAAACCCTTCCAGCACCGCATCAGGTACCTCGGCAAGAGGAGGAAACGGCTCGACCCACTTCCTCAACAGCACTCCTTCCACTTCCTGCGTATCGTGATGGGCATCCACCCCACGCACTATCTTGTGCAACGGTGCCAGGTGGTCTATCCACAGCGTCACTCGGGCGGCATGCTCCCGCGCCAACTGGCGCGCCACGCGCCAGCACACCGCCGCATCCCCATAATTGTCAATAACGTGGCAGAATACATCCACGCGAAGGGAAACGCCGCGCGACGGAGTACCCCGCATCGGATCAAGCGAGCGGCCCCAGCAAGGCGACCATCTGCGCGAATACACGCGGATTGCCGGCAATGATGTCGCCCGTGTCCAGATACCCCGCGTTTCCGAAGAAATCGCCGACAAGCCCCCCCGCTTCCGTTACCAGAAGCGAACCGGCAGCAACATCCCACGCCGCCAAATCCTGCTCGAAATGACCATCGCTGTACCCTGCGGCGACATACGCCAAATCCAGCGCGGCAGATCCCGGGCGACGCAATCCCTGCGTGTTCAAACTCATCACTTCATACATTCCGAGGTAATGGCGCAGCGCGGCGGGGTCCTTGTCCCTTCCCGCAAAACCCGTACTCACCAGCGCGAGAGAAAGCCTGTCTGTTTTGGAAACGCGCAGGCGCCGATTGTTCAGAAACGCGCCGACACCCCGGGTAGCGGTGAACAAATCATTACGCACAGGGTCATAAATGACCGCCTGCGTGATGACTCCTTTCTGGCGCAAGGCAATGGAAACCGAATACTGCGGAAACCCGTGGATAAAATTGGTCGTGCCATCCAGCGGATCAATAATCCAGAGGTAATCGCTGTGGTTGGAAGAGGCTCCCGATTCTTCGGCAAGCACAGAATGCGCGGGATAGGCCGACAGCAATGTGTCGATGATGATTTCTTCTGCCGCCTTGTCCACTTCTGTCACGTAGTCATTCTGACGTTTTTGTGTCACTGTAACCTGGTCAAGGTCGAAACTGGCGCGGTTAATGATTGAACCAGCGCGGCGTGCGGCTTTGACCGCTATGTTGAGCATGGGGTGCATGGGACTTTTGCAGGAAGAGAGCGGGAATACATCCTCTGGAGAGGCGAATGGGAACGAAACGAATGTGCAATCTAATCACTGTGGCAGTAAACTGTCAACAAAAACACTCGCGCCCGTCAACAAAATCGCAATGAATGTCCCCTGCCCGCTTTTCAGCACACTCCGCTTTGTTCTGGTTGATGCCAGTCATCCCGGAAACATTGGCATGACTGCCAGAGCAATGAAGACCATGGGATTCTCGCGCCTCATCCTGGTCAATCCCCGGCAGGCGGGCATTTCCTCAAGTCCGGTCGCCATGACCCTTGCCAGTAACGCCACAGACGTTTTGAAAAACGCGGAGACGGTGGATTCTGTTGATACCGCACTGTCAGGATGTCAGTTTGTCGGCGCGCTGACAAGCCGATTCCGCGAATTTTCGCCGCCTGTCCTGACCGCAAGAGAATTTGCCGTCCGTGTTGCCTCTTTTCCTGCGCGTCACGCCGCGCTGGTATTTGGCGGAGAAAAATACGGATTGCCCAACGAAATCGTTGAAAAATGCCACGCCCTGATCAGCATTCCCGCCAATCCGGATTACCCTTCTCTCAACCTGGCGCAAGCGGTGCAGATCATGGCGTACGAATGCCGGATAGCAATACCCGCACATTTTTTGCCGCCACAAAACCGCGAGTCCGTCGGCTTTACTGACTCTCCGGCTACCGTGGAGCAGATAAACGGCATGATACGGCATATGGAGGAAGCGCTGACCTCCCTCCGCTTTCTGGATAGCAGCAACCCCAAAAAATTGATGCCGAGACTGCGGAGACTGTTTGCCCGCAGTCAGCTCGAAGTGGACGAAGTCAATATCCTGCGCGGCATCGCGAAGCAAATTCTGCACAAGACCGCCGAATAATGGACAAATTTCTCGCGCACCCCCTTTGGGGGCCACTTCGCCACCCTACCACCACCAACGGGGATAGTGCCTTTCCGGATTGCGGGTGAAATTGTTGACGAAAAGCGCAACAAACAGCATGACGAGAAGCCCCGCCAGAACGGGGGCGAGAACATACAGGAATCCCAGACGATGAACTGATTCGCCGCCAATGACCGCAATCAGCGCTGTCGCGCCCCCCGGGGGATGTGTGGTGTGGGTGGCCTGCATGGCAACAATCGCCGCAGAAACGGCAAGCGCTCCCGCCAACGCCATCTGTCCGGGGAAAACCAGATGGGCAATGACACCCGCAACAGCAGACAGAATGTGTCCTCCCAGCAGGTTGCGTGGTTGTGACAAGGGAGATTGCGGCACCCCATAGATCAGGACAGCAGACGCCCCAAATGACCCCACCAGATAAAGATTCTCATTGTCCTGAAGCCCGACGAGATGATTGATAAGCCACACGCCATAAATGCCTGCGAAAGCGCCCAGCCATGACCACATCATGTCAGAGAACATGATATGCGCACGCGGACGCTTGCCGCCACGCATTCGCTTCAGGTAATCTCTCATTTTTTCTCCGATGTCTGGAAAGGCAGGGGTACAATCAGGCCCACGGCAACAAAAGCAAAGCTGCCAGCCGAAGCGCGATTCTATCAGTGTATGCTTTCACAGAAAACCTTTGCATACGAGGGGAACCGGATGCAACGAATGGCTGTGCAGAGCGGGTACACAAAGGTTCCTGCGGTGTGAGAGGTGCCACGGAACAGGCGTTCGCTATCCGGCAAAAAACATAAACAAGGATTGCGGGTGACGGAAACGGACGAAACAGACTGGTTTTCACTCCAGGGAACGCATGACGAGGCGCTGTCCCGCATTTTTGACCCGACAGGCCCCTTCTCAAACATCATAGACGGTTACCGTCTGCGGCATTCTCAACTGGAAATGGCAAGGGCAGTCGCACGAACGGTAGAAGAGTCTGCCACACTGGTGGCAGAAGCAGGAACCGGCACCGGAAAAACATTCGCCTATCTTGTTCCCGCCCTCCTGTGGGGGGGGAAAGTCATCATTTCGACAGGCACGCGGCATTTGCAAGATCAACTGTTTCTGCGCGACATCCCGACGGTCAGGAAAGCGTTGAATGCCCCCGTCACCGTGGCATTGCTGAAAGGACGCTCAAACTACGTCTGCCGTCTGTATCTCTTGCGCACGATGGAACAAGGCACTTTTTCTGTCAGTGAAGAAACCCGGCAATTGCGCGCCATTGCCCGTTTTGCCAAAACATCCACGTCCGGTGACCGCTCAGAGTTGGCAGGGGTTCCCGACAATTCGCCGATATGGCACAGAGTCACCTCTTCACACGAAAATTGTCCCGGGGCGGAATGCGCATACTACCAGGATTGCTTCGTCATGAAAGCAAGGAGAAAAGCACTGCAATCCGATGTACTGGTCGTTAACCATCACCTGCTTTTTGCCGATTTGACATTGAAAGAATCCGGCATATCGGAACTGCTCCCCACCGCCAACACCATCATTTTCGACGAAGCCCACCAGTTGCCGGATACCGCTACCTTGTTCCTGGGCGAAATTGTTTCCACCTCACATGTATTTGACCTGTGCAGGGACGTCCTGGTGGAAGGATTGGCACATGCGCGCGATGGAACAGAGTGGGGGAAAATCGTCTCCGCGCTGGAAAAAGAAGCCAGAGACCTGCGTCTGGTGTTCAGCGAAGACTATGTCAAACTTTCCGTCGGCCAACTGGATCGGAACACCCCTCTTTTCCCCGCACTAAACAGCCTCCTTGATGCGCTGCGCGCACTGATTTCCGTGCTGAACGCACACGCCGACGCGACTGAATTGCTGGCGCTGTACGCAACCCGCGCGCAATCCCTGGCAGAGGCATTCCACGCCTGGCACACCGCAGCGCAGGGAAGCAGCGACATGGCATATGTTATGTGGGTGGAAGCATTCGCCAATTCCCTACAACTCCATAAAACACCGTTATCCGTTGCATCCACTTTTACTCAACAGCGCA
The DNA here is from genome assembly GCA_031266815.1 of Burkholderiaceae bacterium. Taxonomy (GTDB): domain Bacteria; phylum Pseudomonadota; class Gammaproteobacteria; order Burkholderiales; family Burkholderiaceae_D; genus Oxalobacter. Next base: position 7,389 of record JAISAG010000048.1, read on the forward strand.
AGGCGCGCTCCTGTGCGTGGATTTTCACATCGGCAACGCTGGCGATACGCGGCAATTTCCACCATTTTTCATCCAGACTGGGATTGGAAAACGCTCACGCAAAAGTGTGGGCGAGTCCGTTTGATTATGCCTCGCAGGGCGTTCTGTACGTGCCGGACATAACTGCGCGCCCCAACACACCCGATTTCTCCGCCACAGTCGCCCAAATTGCCCTGCCATTGATTGAGGCAGCGGGCGGAAAGGCATTTCTGCTGTGTACCACGCTGCGCGCTGTCAATCTGATTGCGACATACTTGCGCGAGGAATTTGAGAGAAACCATTGGGATTTCCCTCTGTTCGTGCAGGGAGATTCCCCGCGAACAGACCTGCTGGAGCGGTTTCGGGCCGCAGGAAACGGGGTTCTGGTCGGCAGTCAGAGTTTCTGGGAAGGAGTGGATGTTCGCGGAGAGGGTTTGTCACTGGTAATTGTGGACAAACTGCCTTTCGCGCCGCCAGACGACCCTGTACTGTCCGCGCGTATTCAATTGCTGGAATCCGAGGGGAAAAACGGGTTCATGGATTACCAGTTGCCGGAAGCCATCATGAACCTGAAACAGGGCGCCGGACGCCTGATTCGTGACGAAAGCGACAGGGGAGTGCTGGTCATCTGCGACACACGGCTGGTTTCAAGCCGATACGGACGACGTATCTGGCAAAGCCTCCCCCCTTTTCTGCGCACCAGAAGCATGGAAGAAGCGTGCCGCTTTTTTTCCGGATCCGCCAACCTACAAGGGCTGCCGCCCCCTTCCGCGCAGGAGGCACAATGCCACACTCGCACTGATGAGGATAACGCATAGTAGAATAACAGGAGTATTCCCCCAGTAAACGTAGGGAGTGTAGCCGTTATATCCCGACACCTCGCCAGCCAGCGTAGCGCGCGTGTAAAACGGGAGCAGTCCTTCCACCCGACCATAACGGTCAATGACCGCAGTGGCACCCGTATTGGTGGCACGAATCATGGGACGACGCATCTCCATGGCGCGCATCCGGGAAATCTGAAGGTGTTGCGGCAACGCCAGGCTATCCCCGAACCAGGCAATGTTGGAAAGGTTGAGCAAAATCCCCGGTTCCGGACGATTTTCCTCTCTTGCGGCCTTTATCTGCCTGGCGATTTCCTCACCAAAAATATCCTCGTAGCAAATATTGGGCAAAACCCACTGTTCCTTGACACGAAAAGGGGACTGAATGATGGCTCCCCGATCAAAATCACCCAGGGGGATGCGCATCATCTGGACAAACCAGCGAAATCCTGTCGGGATAAATTCACCAAAAGGCACCAGATGCTGTTTGTCGTAGTGATAGGCAAGGTGGTGGGGTGCCGTACTATCCGGCGACATAACGACCACGCTGTTGGTGTAATGGCGCACATCCCGTGAGAAAGGAATGCCCAGCGCGAGGGTGCTGCCATGGCGTGTACTGATCATCTCCAGCTTTTTCAGGTAACTGGAAGGGAGTTGATGCAAATAAACGGGCAAGGCGGTCTCGGAAGTAACCACCAGATCAGCCGGAGACGCCGCTATCATCTGCGCGTACAATTGCAGGATGCCTGCCGTCTGGACAGGTGAAAATTTGATTTCCTGCGGCAC
>JAISAG010000171.1 GCA_031266815.1 Burkholderiaceae bacterium
GGAAAAAAGAACTTCGTCGAAGTGGCAAGGGTTCCCGTCAAGGACAAGAGAGGCCATCGCGGTAATGCGCGTTGCCAATTGCATGACGTACTCGGCACGGTCAAAAGCCAGACAAGATAATCCTGTCATCACAGCAGTCCCGTTCATCAGTGCCAGTCCCTCTTTCGGACGCAGCGTCAGCGGAGTAATTCCCGCCTGGCGCAATGCAGTTAACGCGGGTACCTGATCGTTGTTTACCCATACTTCACGTTCACCACAGAGCACCGCAGCGAGGTAGGACAGGGGCGTCAGGTCTCCGCTGGCGCCAACGGATCCTTCAGAAGGAATCACTGGAAGAATGTCCTCGTCAAGCAGTCTTACGAGCTGCATCAGCAATTCGACGCTGACGCCAGAATACGCCTTGCACAAGGAAACCAGACGTGCCGCTACAATCGCTCTGGTTTGTACCCGCGTAAATGGCTCGCCCAAACCACAACCGTGGTAGGTATAAAGATGATGGGGCAGCTCGGAAACCAGGTGGGACGGAATGACAACTGTACAGGAATCACCGTATCCGGTCGTTACACCGTATATCTGTTCTTCGTTGTACAAGAGCCTGTCAAGAAAATCTGCTCCTGATTGTATCGTGTGGAGAAAATCCGGGGCACTGGATAGACCGACCCCGCAACGCCTGTGCGCTATGTCAACAATGTCTTCTATGCGCAAGGGATGGTTGTCAAACAGTATGTGGCGCAGACGGGTATCAGTCATTTTTGCACAAGGCGCTTTCTGGCATCTGCCAAAAATCGTAGAAGTTGAACCATTGTAATGGTGTTAGCATACAGTAGTGTTCCAGGCGGGCGGCATAACCGCTGGCCAATTGAGCCAACTCGGTATCCCGCTTGTCTTTCGGCAATCTGATCGTTTCCCGGAAAAACTCAAAGCAGACTTCCGTCCGATTTTTTTGCTGAAGCACAAACATCAGGTAAACAGGACATTGCATCAGGCTGGCAAGCACATAGGGACCAACCGGGAAGGGCGCAAGTTCTCCAAAAAAACCTGCCGCCGCAATCCGGGGTGCTGGCGAAACCGGTATCCTGTCTCCTGCAATAACGACACATTCCCCCTGATGCACTTTTTCGGTCAACAATACGACCGTCGCCGGAGAAATTTCGGTCACCTGCATAACATTCATCTGGCTTCTTGGATCCAGTTGCCCCAACAGGTTATTGAAAGCCTGGGCATGCTTCGTATGTACCAACATGGTTATTTTCGGCGCATCGTGGCTCATGGAAAGCATTTTGCATAACTCCATATTGCCAAAATGGGCGCAAATCAGAAGAAATCCTCTCTTGTCCCGCATATTGTGCAATAAGCGTTCGTCATTTCTGACGAGTACATCGTTTGTGCCCGGCAATCCGCTCCATAACCAGAATTTGTCCAGTATGTTTTCAGCGAATGAAACAAAGTGCGCCATCACATGCCGAAGACCGGGTTCTGCATCTCCACGGGCGGACATCACTTTCCGTAAATATTTTCTGGAAGCCTTTCTGGCACCCGGCTTTGCCACTATGTACCATGCAACAAGCGGATAGGTGAACAACCTGAACGGTAGTCTCCCCAGTGCCCTGCACACCCAGAACAAAAAACGTATCCCCATAATGCACGTCACTTCGTTGATGCGTGCCCAGTGACCATAATGTAAGGAGCGCCGTGTATGCATGTTACCGGCCCCATTTGCGTCGCAGGAGTTGCGGGAATTTGAGCAGCATCCCGAAGAAAAGACTGGCATGCATGCATGAAATTTGCACGTTGTCTGCCCACATGCGAAAGTGTGATATGCCATCAGAAGGATATCTGATGCGAGTTGGCTGATTGATAACGGTAACCCCTTCCCAAAAGAGACGCACAATAATATCTGTGTCAAAAGCCATGCGCTGCCGTATCGGGCGGCTTTTGATGAGCCGAATGGTCGGCCCGAGCGGATAAACTCTGAATCCACACATGGAATCCCTGATTTGCATGGAAAGCGTGTTAACCCACACCCAGATATGCGTCAGATAACGGGCATAAAAGCGCAACTCAGGGACAGATTCATCGTAGACAGGATATCCGGCGATAACTGCTGATGGTGCTTCACGTGATTGCTGCAGGAATACGGGGATGTCGTCAGTGCAGTGCTGTCCATCTGCATCAATCTGCAAAACGTGCGAAAACCCGGCAGCGGCAGCGTAACGCATACCTGTCAGGACAGCAGCGCCCTTTCCTCTGTTTGATGTGTGCCGTATCAAGGTAATTTTGCCGACGTTTTCCGCCTGCAGCGCATCAAGCGTCTGCTTGCAACGCGTGGAACTGCCATCATCCACCAGAACGCACGCAACATTGTGCCGCAAGACATCTTCAAGTACCTTGCCAACAGCATGCTCATGGTTGTACACGGGAATCAGCACACACGGATTGAACGGTTTGACATCGCACACCGACTCGTGCGGTTCCATGTCGGAAACGGACGGAAATTGTGCGTGCCGGGCATCCATTGGAAACACTGGTCAGAAAGGCTTTGTGAACAGGATTTTGCCACTCGCGTACTGCGTGTCGTGTGAAAAATAACGAAACTGCACGAGTGACCGCCCCGGATCACACAATAGTTCAAGATGCATCTCTGCATCAGGTTTTATGGGATTCCTGAATTTCAATTGCTCGACACGATGAAAGTTCGGGAAAAAGTCAAAGTATTGCCTGGCATAAAAAATGGCCCAATCTACCTGCACGACCCCCGGCAATATGGGCACACCGGAAAAATGTCCTTCGAAGTAGACCAAGGTCGCGGGTATGGACAGCGCTATTCGTACATGCTGTTCATCCCGATGCAGCACACTGGATTCTGGAAATTGCGAAGCACCAGAATCCAGCATGGCGCCAAGCACCGAATACGTTGTTTTTCCCTGGGCGTTAACGGGCAATTCATCCAGGTAACGCCATATCTTGGGGCAGGTAACACGCTCAAACGCGGGGAGCAGCGTATCCCTCAACTGGCGATTAAGGGATAGCTTCCCGTCGGTATCCAGGCATTTTCTACCTTCGGGTGCCAATACAATAAAAGCGGCCAACCGCTTCCTGCCATGCTGCTCCACCGGAATGACACGCGCAGACAGAACCAGCGCTGACTCGGACAATTTTCTTTCCATGCCACTTAGCGAAACGCGCTTTTCTTCAATTTTGACAATATGATCCGCGCGTCCATCCAGCAGAAAGCGATTCCGATCAATCGGAATAATACGATCCGCCATTCCGAACCAGTTGGTACCCTGCAGACGGTCAGAACGAATTTCGATCACGCTGCCCTCTCCGATACGCCACTCTATGTCGGGAAAGGGTGTCCAACCACCATCTGATCCTTCCTCGTATCGACGCCAGGCGA
>JAISAG010000080.1 GCA_031266815.1 Burkholderiaceae bacterium
TGACCCGCGTCTGGACGACCAGCAACTCAGTTACGAGTGGACCGAAGTCGAAAACACAGATATGGGATACGACAAGACCAGAAAAGATTCGGTAAAACCAAGGCAGGAAGCGGTTGTAAAAGGCATTTCTCCTGACCTGCCCCCTGCCCCGTTATCGTCTTCCTCCTCTGCCTCTCTCCGCACGAATGCCACAAATGAAGAAAGCGGCTTCTGGAAGAAAATGCTGACATTCTTCGGCATGGTGGAAGAAGTGCGCGAAGAAAAAACTCCTGAAAAACCTGTTCGCGAAAATCGTTCCAGGCGGACCAGCGAGCGTTCTCCCCGCAATACCCGTACACGCGGTGGACAACGCAGCCCTTCCCGTGACCGGGCAGTGGAAAGTGCGCCGGAAACGCGGGTAAAGGAAGAGGTAACGAGCAAACCCCAGGCACACGAGCGCAAGCGCAAGTCTCCCGCACACAGCCGGAAAGAATCCGCGGCAACGGAAGCACAGGCACTGGAGGTCAGCTATGCGGATGTCCTTACCGAGACGGATGCAACCGCGGCGGCTTCACCTGCCGCCGACAAGGGCACCGACAATCGCCGCCGCCGTCACCGCGGGCTACGCAACAACCGTCAACGGCGCGACGCGCACGCGACGACGACTTCCGAAACAGAAAATGGCGTGCAAGCCGCTTCTTCCTCGCTGCTACCTTTTGTGACTGCTCCTGCGGATATTGAAATACCCGCTCAGGCATCTGCCGATCCATCTGAAGCATTACCCAGGGAAGTGCGTTTTTCCGACCCCAACGAGGATGCAAAATCCGGTACGGAGGAAATAAAGGCATGGAAAGCACGTGACCACAATAAGCCGCTTGAGGTCCAGTGGGACGACGCCAACACGGTCATTCATTCCGAACAGGACTCCCGTCCCTTGCCTGCTCACGCGGTCAGGGAGAAAACAGCACCACAAACCGGTTTTCAGGATGAAGTTATCGTTATCGGCAATTCGCCCGTCCGCGGCGCAGCCGCAGAACCCGCGAAAGACCTCAGTGTTATCCTGGCGGAAGCCGGGTTGACCATGACGGTGACAGATCCCGAAAAATTACGCCGTGCACAGTCCGCTGGCGAGGAGAATACAAGTGCCGCCGCTGAGAGCCCGCGTCCCCGTCGGCGCAGAGAGCCGGTACAGCCCGTCAATGAGGTGCTTGTACAGGTTGACACCCGCCGGGAATAGACCGGAATTCGGAGCCGTTCCTGCCCCAGGAACGGCTCCATCACGAAACGATACGGCGCGCGTGGAAAAATTTCCAGCGAAGGTTGAGTTTTTTCCCTGCACGCTCGGCGACCAGTGTGCTCAATCGTGTTGTCAACACGCCCCACTCTGGATTGAGTGCATGAACGAATGTGTCATCACCGACGAACATGCCCACATGGTTGATTTGTTTTCCTTTCCTGCTGAAAAAAAGCAGGTCACCGGGTTTTAACGGATTTTTGCCCACCGCCCTGCCGAATCGCGACTGTTCCTGCGCCGTACGGGGAATCGTGATGCCGTGCCGCTTGTACACGTAGTACATGAGTCCACTGCAATCGAACCCTTTGGGGCTTGCGCCGCCCAGCAAGTAGGGCGCTCCGATGTACTGGTAAACTTCAAAGGCAAGAACATTTCCCAGTGAGCCATCGCCGGGGATGCGCGCGCCACCCCGCTCAGGCGAATGGAACGAACAGGCGCCCAGCAGCAACACGGCGGCAACCGGAAACACCCGGCCCCGGAAAATCCGAACTGCTATGGCACAAGCCGCGACAAGAGAAGCACAGTAACTCATACGCTGCGGGATACCCCAGGCCACATGCATCCAACGCGGCCTGTCCACACCGCGCGCGCCACCCACTATGCCGCCAGCGCGTCGCAACGACTGACGATACGTTCCGCCATTCTGCGTGACAAGGCTTCACTTTCCGCTTCCACCATCACACGCAACAAGGGTTCCGTACCGGATGCCCGTATCAGCACTCTTCCCGCACTTCCCAGTTCCCTTTCCACATCCTCTTTTTCCCGCACAATCAGCGCGTTTTGCTGCCAGTCGAACCCGGCAGGAACACGCACATTGATGAGCGTTTGAGGATACAGTGTCAACTCTTTGGCGTACCCGGCAAGCGTTGTTCCGTTTCGGCGCAAGACAGAAAGCACCTGCAATGCGGAAACAATTCCGTCACCCGTCGTCTGCTTGTCCAGACAAATCAGGTGCCCCGAATTTTCACCGCCCAACACCCATCCCCGCTCCAAAAGCAGTTCCAGCACGTAACGGTCACCCACGGCTGCACGGGCGAAGGGTATGCCCATCTTTTTCAGCGCGACTTCCAGCGCCATGTTGGTCATCAGTGTTCCCGCCACACCGGCAAGCGGTCCCTGTGTCAAACGGTACTTGGCTATCAGATACAACATCTGATCTCCATCGAACAGGTGCCCGCTGCCATCCACCATCATCACACGGTCGGCGTCACCATCCAGGGCAATACCGATATCTGCTCCGCTCTGTACAACGGTGTTGATCAGCCATTCAGGCGATGTTGCCCCGCAGCCATCATTAATGTTTTCGCCATTGGGTTGAATACCGATGGGGACTACTTCAGCGCCCAGTTCATGGAACACATGGGGTGCGATGTGGTACGCCGCGCCATTGGCACAATCAATGGCTATTTTCATGCCGCGCAAATTCAGTTCCCCTGGAAAGGTGCTTTTACAAAATTCAATGTAGCGCCCCTGCGCGTCATCCAGACGGCGCGCCTTACCCAGTTCGTTCGAGCGCACACATGCCATCGTGCGCAACAGGGTGCGCTCGATCTCCAGTTCCATTTCGTCGGGCAGCTTGTTTCCGCTGGCGGAAAAAAATTTGATGCCGTTATCATCGTAAGGATTATGCGAAGCGGAAATGACAATACCGGCAGAAATACGCAGCGCACGCGTCAAATAGGCAACTGCCGGGGTCGGCATGGGACCGGACAGCAAAATGTCCACCCCTGCGGCAGACAATCCTGCTTGCAGGGATGCCTCCAGCATATAGCCCGATATACGGGTATCTTTACCAATAAGGACCGTTGGCTGTATGCCGGAAGCAGCGCTGGTTAATACCTTGCCTGCCGCATAACCCAGCCGCATCACAAAATCGGGGGTGATCGGGCTGACGCCCACCTTACCCCTTACTCCGTCTGTCCCAAAATATTGCCTTGTCATAAAGCGGGTTCCTCCGAGCAACCAGAGGGCAGTGTATCAGAGTGCGAATATTCATGGGACAAGTATCCGGCGATGGAGGCGAATCAGATAACGAAATCCCAGAATTCTTCCTGCACAAACTCTGTGCTGTCCGCCTGCCGGTTTTGCATAAACTGCAATTCTGGATTTTTTACGCTGACCCGCGTCTTTTCCGGCACACTGCGCGTGATAAAGGCGTTTGAACCGATGACTGTCCCTTCCCCAATGACGGTGGCGCCTCCCAGAATGGATGCCCCCGAATAGATGGTAACGCGCCGCTCAATAGTGGGATGCCTCCGGGCACCACGAAGCAGCCGCCCTCCCCTCGTGGACAAGGCGCCCAATGTCACGCCCTGGTATATTTTGACGTAATCGCCGATGCTAGCTGTTTCGCCAATAACCACGCCGGTACCATGGTCAATAAAAAAATG
>JAISAG010000134.1 GCA_031266815.1 Burkholderiaceae bacterium
GGGCAGTCCACCGCACACCAGGTATTCCAGTAACGCTTTCTGGACATGCAGGCGATTTTCGGCTTCGTCCCACACAACGGATTGCGCGCCGTCAATAACTTCGCTGGTCACTTCTTCTCCCCTGTGTGCGGGCAAACAGTGCATGAAAAGGGCATCGGGCGCCGCCAGTTTCATTTTGGGGGCATCCACAACCCACCCTTCAAACGCTTTTAGGCGCTCGGTGTTTTCCGCTTCAAATCCCATGCTGGTCCACACATCGGTTGTCACCAGGTGCGCACCCCTGCAGGCGTCGGCCGGATCGTCAAACAAGGTGAAGTGCTCGCGGTCAGCGCGCACCCTGTCTTCCTGAACACCATACCCTTTCGGGGTGGAAACGTGAACATGAAAACCCAGCACCCGTGCCGCCTGTAGCCAGGAGTACAGCATGTTGTTGGCGTCTCCCACCCATGTCACAATTTTGCCGCGAATGGACTGGCGGTACTCGACGAAAGTAAATACATCTGCCAGTACCTGGCAAGGATGATGCTCGTCCGTCAGCCCATTGACAACCGGAACCCGTGAATGGGACGCAAACCGCTCAATAATGTCGTGCCCGAAGGTGCGTATCATGACGATATCGCACATCCGGGAGATAACCTGTGCGGCGTCTTCAACCGGCTCGCCACGCCCCAATTGGCTGTCCCGCGTGTTCAGGTAGATGGCAGAGCCGCCCAGTTGCTGCATGCCCGCTTCAAATGACAGGCGAGTGCGCGTGGAACTTTTCTCGAAAATCATGACCAGCGTCCGGTCAAGCAGGGGCTGATACCGCTCGTATTGCTTGAATTTTCGCTTGATAGTTGCCGCATGCGCCAACAGGCGTTCATATTCGGCAAGTGACAGGTCGGCAAATTGAAGGTAGTGTCTAATCGTCATATAGAGGCAACGGGGCACAGCACCCCCATCGGCAAAGGGGCATTATAGAGGATTTCTGGCGTGCCATGCACCCAAATCCCGGAGGGGAGGTACACCAGCACTCCTGTTTCGAACACCTCTCCCCGCTATAGCGCCATTTGCCTACCGGTTGTGCGCGGATTCCCGGCACAGTTGCCCGTACAGCTTGTGGCGCGCCGGATCAATTTCACCGCGATCACATGCCGCCAGAATGGCACAATCCGGCTCGGTGTCGTGCCGACAATCCTGAAAACGGCAATGCCCCAAACCCGGTCTGAACTCCCGAAATGCTTGTTCCAGCGCGTGCCTGTCCAGATGATACAAACCAAACTCGTGAAACCCGGGTGAATCAATCAACGCGGTTTGTTCATCCAGCGCGTACAAGCGGGTAAAGGTGGTGGTGTGTCTGCCCATGTTGAGCGAAGAAGAAATGGCACGGGTTGCAATGTCCGCAGAGGGCAATATCATGTTGATCAGCGAAGACTTCCCCACACCGGACTGCCCGATCAGCAAGGTCGTCTGTCCCTGAATCAGCGGGAGCAGCACCTCGTGCGCCTGCTTCGGATTTTCTGTGACCGACACGGGGCAAACAAGGTAGCCCAACCGAACATACGTTTGCAGCCGCTGACGGGCAACCGCCTGTTTTTCCGCCAGATCGGTCTTGTTTAGGATGATGCGCGCCGGAATATGCGCTGCCTCGCTCGCTATCAGCGCGCGGGAAAGAAAGTCGTCTGACAAGGTCGGCTCTGCTGCGACCAGAACAAAGAGTTGTGTGACATTGGCAGCCAGCAGTTTGACGCGGTAACGGTCAGACCGAAAAAGCAGGGTGCGCCGCGGATGGCATGTCTCAATCACTCCCTGGCCCGGCGCGGTAACGCGAAGCAATACATCGTCACCCACGGCAATGTCACTTTTTCTGCCGCGCGTTACACTGTGGAAAAGGGCGCCATCCGCCCATGCCAGGTAATGGCGACCATGTGTGGCGATGATTCGGGCCAGTTTTGGGCTCATGCACTGCCCAGCAGGCGCGCAATGCGAGTGGCCGCAGGAGGATGAGAATCGTAAAAGGCGGAGCGCAAGGGATCCGGCGTCAGTGTCGCCGCGTTGTCCTCATACATTCTGACCAATGCGGAAACCAGATCGTCTGCGCTGGCGTATTGTGCCGCAAAGGCATCGGCTTCGAATTCGTGTCGGCGCGCAATGAGGGATGCCAGCGGAGAGAAAAAGAAAGAGAAGACCGGCAATACCAGCGAAAAAAGCAGCAACGCCTGTGCGTCGCTGTCTGCCAGCGGGGTCACCCCCAAGCCCAGATAAAACCATGTCTGCTCTTTCAGGTATCCCAGCAGCGCCAGAAACCCCAGCGACAACAGCGCCATGACTGTCATCCGCTTGATAATGTGCCGTAGGCGGAAATGTCCCAGTTCGTGCGCCAAAACTGCTTCCACTTCTTCCGGCTTGAGGCGGTCTATCAGCGTGTCGAAAAAAACGATTCGTTTGGCAGAGCCAAAGCCCGTAAAGTAGGCATTGCCGTGTGCGCTGCGCCGCGAACCATCCATAACAAACAGTCCTTTTGCGGTAAATCCGGTACGCTCGAGCAACTGCTTAATGCGTGCGGCAAGGGCAGGGTCCTGCAGCGGGGAAAACCGGTTGAAAAGCGGCGCTATCCATGTCGGATACAAGACCAGCAGGAGCAACTGAAAGGCATTCCAGACAAGCCACGCGTAAAACCACCACCCCGCACGGGCATGCAACATCAGCAGCAACGTAACCCATAGCAAGGGCACTAGCAGAAGCCCCAGCAGCATCCCTTTCAGCTTGTCCGTTACGAAAAGCCGCCGCGTCATTTTGTTGAACCCGAAGCGTTCTTCAATAACAAACTGGCGATAGTAGTCCCACGGCGCATCCAGCAAACCGGAAATAAGGCAAAACGCCAGTACCAGCACCATCTGGTACACCATGCCGCCACCCATGGCGGCATGTATCTGAACAGAGAGGAAATCAAGCCCACCGAACAGGGTAAACCCCAGCAGAACCAGTGTATTAAAGGCCAGTACCGCCAGACTAAAACGGGTTTTCGTCAGGGTGTAATCGGCTGCTTTCTGGTGGGCGGACAGGGAAACCGCATCGGCAAACCGGGCAGGCACCGTATCACGGTGCCGCCCGACATGGCGCACATGCCGCAGGGACAACCATACCCGCGCAACAAGGCTGGATACGAGGAAAAAGAGAAAAAGTCCCGTAAAAACCGGTGGAGTCATCGTTGCCTTGTGAGATTGTGAGAGAATGGGGCGAACCATCGCCACCAAAGAACATTATGTCACAGGAATTACCCTTGCTGTCGGGACGTGTCCTGCACCCGCCGGAGCGCCCGAACGAACAGAACCTGGTCTGGGTTGACATGGAAATGACCGGGCTGGATCCCGATAACGACCGGATCATCGAAGTCGCCGTCATTGTGACAGACCCGGAGTTGAATGTGCTGGCGGAAGGCCCCGTTATTGCCGTACATCAACCCGATGCGGTGTTAGATGCCATGGATTCATGGAACAAGGGGACGCATGGACGATCAGGCCTGACGGAGCGGGTCAAGGCTTCCCGGTGTACGGAAACAGAGGCCGAAGCAATTCTGATTGAATTTCTTTCTCCTTTCGTCCCCAAGGGCAAGTCGCCGATGTGCGGCAATTCCATCTGTCAGGACAGGCGCTTTATGGCACGCAGTATGCCCCGCCTGGAGGCATTTTTTCATTACCGCAATCTGGATGTTTCCACGCTCAAGGAATTGTGCAGACGCTGGAAACCCAATGTGGTCAACGAATTCAAAAAACAGCAGAAACATATGGCACTGCTGGACATTCAGGAATCCATTGACGAACTGAAGCACTATCGCCAATATTTCATCGCCACTTGAAACAGGTGTGCTATTTCATGTCGGCAGGTATCAACGGCTCAAGCAGTTCCAGCGTACGTTGTGTGGCGCCGCGCTGGCGGGAGGCAAACCGCAGCGCAGCTTCCTGCATGGTGGCGCATTGGGCAAAATCGCGAAACAGGGTGGAAGCGACCTGAAAGAGTTCCTGCGCGGATGCCACGCGAAGCGCCGCGCCAGCAGCGATTGCGTCTTGCGTGATGCGCTCGAAATTGAAACTGCTCGGACCAATCAGCACCGGCTTTCCCACCGAGCAAGGTTCAATAAGATTGTGTGCCCCATAGGGAAGCAAGCTGCCGCCGACAAAGACCAAATCGGCCGAAGCGTAGTACGCGAACATTTCGCCCATGGAATCGCCCAGCAGCACTTGTATGTCCGCAGAGATGACGTCTGTCACATCGCCTTCCAGTGTCAACTGGCTGCGCCGTATCATTCTCGTCCCTTTTCCCGTCAGCAGGCGCGCTACCTCATCGAACCGCTGGGGATGACGCGGAACCAAAACCAGCAGCATGTCCGGCAGCGAAGACGCCATCCACGCCGACAGAATTTGTTCTTCTTCCCCCTCCCGTGTACTGCCGCAGACCAGTACCGGTCTTGACCCCATCGCCGCGCGCAAGCGCTCCCCGTTTTTCAGGCTCGTAGCAGGCGGATGGATATCAAATTTCACGCTCCCGACAACAGTTACCTGATGGGAGCCGAACTGGCGCAGACGGGTCGCGTCCGATTCGGTCTGCGCCGCGGCAAGACAGATGCCGTCCGCCGCAGAACGCATCAATGAGGCAAAGCGCAAGCCTTTTTCAAGTGATCGCTGGGAAAGCCGCGCGTTGGCCAACACCACCGGAATGGCGTGTTTGCCGCATTGGTCAATCAAATTGGGCCAGATTTCCGTTTCCAGCAGAATGCACAGGCACGGGTTGAAGTGGGCGAGAAATCGCCGGACCAGACAGGTAATATCATAAGGAATGTACGCCTGCTGCACACGGATATGCCTCTCAAAAAGCTGGCGGCCCGTGGCGCGACCGGTCGGCGTCATGTGTGTTAACAGGACTGTCGCTTGCGGATACTTCTCCAGCAAGGCGCAAATCAGCGGTTCGGCAGCCCGGGTTTCACCAACCGAAACGGCATGTACCCAAATGGAATTGTCCAATCGGGGGCCCGCCGGGAAAAAGCCCAGACGTTCTCCCACATGCCGACGATATCCCGGCTCCCGCATTCCCCGCCACCACAGGCGAAACAGGGCAAACGGCAAAAGAACCCACCAGATAAGGGAATACAGTAAACGCATGAGCCACTGAAATAAAGGTTTCCCGTATTATCCACGAAATCGCTGCCATTTCGCGTACACTGCGGCGGAGTCCCCGTACAGGCGGAATCTCTCCTGAAAAGCGGCGCAGCGGATCACTTAATGTAGTACGATATTCCCTGATTTTCTGTCCGGGCAAGCACGCCATGAAACTGCGCGTCATTACCTATAACATCCACAAGGGGGTTTCCGCCGTGAGCGGTCGCCCGCGCGTACACGACCTGAAAAAATCACTGGCATCGCTGGACGCGGACATCCTTTTTTTGCAGGAAGTGCAGGGAAGGCATGATCGACTCGCCACCCGCTTTTCCTCCCAGTGGCCGCAAGAGGCACAACACGAATTTCTGGCGGCGGATCACCATCACCATGCCTACGGGAAAAATGCCATCTATCGTTCCGGACACCATGGAAACGCCTTGCTGAGCGCGTATCCCATCATCTCGCAAAACAACCAGGATATTTCCGACCACGTTTTTGAGTCGCGCGGCCTGTTGCACTGTACCTTGCAGATAGACCAAACCCGCGTACATTGTTACGTCGTCCATCTGGGATTGTTCAATGGCGGCAGACAGCGCCAGACACGCATGCTGATTGACTGCGTTAAAAAAACAGCTTCGCCTAGCGAACCAATCATCATCGCGGGCGACTTCAACGACTGGGGAGACCAATTGTCTGACGCGCTTCGCGATACGCTTCACGTACGCGATGTATTTGAAAAAGCGCCCCACCAGAAAGGACACTCCCATATTCGCCATATCCAGCGCCTCGTGACAGGAAAAGACAAGCCGCTGCCTGCCAGCACTTTCCCTGCCGTTTATCCCTGCCTGCCGCTGGACAGGATTTATGTGCGGGGATTCAGTGTGCGCTCCGCCATGATCATGCACGGCATGCGATGGGCAAAAGTGTCGGACCATGCGCCGCTTGTCGCCACCCTGGAAATAACATGACCCGCCACCCGGGAAAAAACCGCGCGGCACGCATTCCCCCATGCACCTCGGCACAATCAACCTGAACAACCGGCTCCGCCTCCTGTACGGGGGTCAGCACTATTTTCCAGAGCTGATTCGGGCCATTGATCAAGCCAGGGAAGAAATATTTCTGGAAACCTATATTTTTTATCCCGACGAGTCCGGTGCATCTGTTGCGAGCGCCCTGCAACGCGCTTCCTTGCGCGGCGTGCGCGTCTATGTCATTACGGACTGGTTTGGCACGGGATGGCGTATATGCCGCGCGCTCCGCGAAGAATTGGGCGGCGCGGGAATCCTCTTTCGGGAGTTCAATCCCTGGTTTTGCCGCGGGCTGGCGCGCCAGCACCGCAAAATAGCGCTAGTAGACAAACAAGTTGCCTTTGTCGGCGGTATCAATATCCTGGATGATTTTCGGTACGACATGTCATCTCGTCAAAAGCAACTGGATACCCCCCGCTGGGATTTCGCCGTGCGCGTGGAAGGACCGCTGCTGAACCTGATTCACGACGATGTCAGCGCCTTCTGGGAAAGGAGCGGTTCCATGTCGTTTTACGAACGCATCAAACCGTACCGCCTACCCCGCTCAACAAGGAAACGGGCATTGATGAAAACGGCACTCGCCGGATTTATCACCCGCGACAACCTCCGCAACCGCCGAATGATACAGCGCGCCTACTTGCGCGCCATGGGCAGGGCACGGCATCGTATTCTGCTGGCAACACCGTACTTTTCGCCCGGACGCCGATTCCGAAATGCCTTGATTGCTGCGGCAAACCGGGGGGTGGAAGTCACCCTGCTAATCGGCACCGGCGAATTTAGCTGGCAAGACGCGGTGGCAAAATATTTTTACCCCAAACTCATCAGCAGCGGTATCAACGTGTATGAGTACCGAAAGACCCAACTACACGCCAAGGTCGCCGTTATTGATGATGTGTGGGCAACGGTCGGCTCAAGCAATTGTGATGGCTTGAGCCTCTTCATCAATCACGAAGCCAACATTGTTGTACTGGATCACACCTTTGCCGCCAGCCTGGGTACATATATCCTGCGAGGCGTAGCAGAAGCGGTTCTTGTCCGAATACAAGACTTTGCGCACCTTCGCTGGCATCACCGCCTGTTTCATCGTGTTGCCCACATGGTTTACCGCTTTATCATGCGCACCGTCACCTGGGGCGACTACAACTGACCCCGGACGCGATATAATGCGCACGGGAAGCAGACCAGACAGCCGCTGGTCATCATCATGATGGCGAGAGGAAGGTCCGGACACCACAGGGCAGGGTGGCGGCTAACAGCCGTCCGCTGAAAGCCGCAAGGTATAAGGCGAGGAACAGGGCCACAGAGACGAGCGTATTCGGTTACGGTGAAACGCGGTAACCTCCACCCGGTGCAATCCCAAGTAGGCACGCATTGAGGCGGCTCGCGGAGCGTGCGGGTAGGGAGCTTGAGCGTTGGAGTAATCCATCGCCTAGATGAATGGCTGCCATAGCGACCGATTGGTCGCCGTAACAGAATCCGGCCTATCGGTCTGCTTTCTTTCACTCCGACCAATCCGCCATACTGAATCCTCCCCTTCCCTCCCGCCATTTCTTCTCATAATTCAATGAGAATAATGAGAAAACAAATTGATTACACGCCTTTTTTTCTAACGAATCGTCGGCATACAACAACAGCCGCCCGTTTCAGCAGCGCTGTGTATTTAATACAACACATTATGAATACACTGTAACCAATTATTTTTAAGCGGTTTTTGAATTTTATTTATTTGAAGTGTTTTTTCATAACTCTTTGACTTCATGCGTTTTTTTAAGTTTTTTCTAGAAAATGCTTGACGCGAAGTAACATTCCCCATAGAGTGGAGAAAAGTGGGGAAACGTGGTGTTTTGTGGGATTTTTTAGGTATCTGCACAGCCCTCCCTTTCCCCTTGGAAGAATGACACATTTGTGTGGGGAATGGCGTGTTTCAGGGAACATCTCTGTTAAGTCTGGACGCAAAGGGACGAATTACCATCCCGGTGCGCCATCGTGACGCGCTCGCGTTGCAATGCAAAGGACAAGTGACGCTGACGCTTCACCCGGACGGCTGCCTTTTGCTTCTCCCCCGCCCCGTGTGGGAAACCCTGAAAGAAAAGATCAAGGGGCTCCCCCTGACCGCCACAAAATGGAGGCGCCTGTTCATGGGGAACGCGCAGGATGTAGATATGGATTCAAACGGCAGGGTGCTGATTTCTCCCGACCTGCGCCAAACCGCCAGATTGGTCAGTGACGTGAAACTGGTAGGCATGGGCTCGCACTTCGAAATATGGGATGCAGCACAGCACGCGGAAAATGAAACCGAAACAATGGCGGAGGGAATGCCGGAAATCCTGGGCGAACTGATATTTTGAGAGAGGCTGATGCGATGGAAACGCTCCCGTACAGCGAACACCGTCCTGTACTGTACGAGGAAGCCGTCGCCGCCCTTGATATAACGGGCGCACGGAAAGACGGCGTGTATGTTGATGGCACTTTCGGGCGGGGAGGACACAGTCGGCTCGTTCTGGCGCACCTGAGCGAACGCGGTCACCTGATCGCGTTTGACAAGGACCCACAGGCGATTCGGTCAGCAAAGGTGATAGAGGACCCGCGCTTTTCGGTCGTACACGGCAGTTTTGCCTCGCTTGGGGCGGTACTGGATGCGAAGGGGATTGCGCATATTGACGGGATTTTGCTGGATTTGGGGGTGTCTTCTCCACAACTGGCAGAAGCGGACAGGGGATTCAGCTTTCGCCTGGATGGACCACTGGACATGAGGATGGACACATCCAAAGGAGAGTCGGCCGCAGAGTGGCTGGCAAGAGAGAATGAGGAAAGGATCGCGGAGGTTATTCGTGAATACGGGGAAGAACGGTTTGCTGTTCAGGTTGCAAAAGCGATTGTTGCTGGCAGGTCGTTCCAGCCTGTTACGCGAACGCGGCAACTCGCCCAGATCGTGGCACAGTCCGTTAAAACCCGCGAGAAGGGGAAGGACCCGGCCACGCGGACATTTCAGGCTATACGGATTTACCTCAATCAGGAGCTTGAAGATCTGAGTGCGGGTCTTGCAATATCCTGGAAACGGTTGGCATTGCACGGGAGAATGGCTGTGATCAGCTTTCATTCGCTGGAAGATCGTATCGTCAAGCGTTTTTTTGCGGAATTGTCTTCCCCGACACCGGTTGACCGTCGCCTGCCCATCCGTGCGGCGGATACACCCCCGCCCGAAATGAAACGGCTTGGGAAGAAAAAGGCAGGTGCGGAAGAGGTTCGCGCCAATCCGCGCGCCCGCTCGGCAATCCTGCGGGTCGCAGAGCGGGTTGCCAATCCGCACGGAGAGCACCGATGAAAACGGCAATCCTGTCCGTGCTGCTGGTCGTGGCGCTGATGTTGTGCGCCCTGCTCCTCATCCACACACGCAATCAGTCCCGCAGGTTGTACGCCGAACTGAACGCAGAACAGGCGCGCTCCCGCCAGTTGGACGAGGAATACGCGCAGTTGCAGCTGGAGCAGTCCAATCTCTCCAAGGCCTCGCGCATTGAAATGATCGCAAGACAAAACCTGGGCATGGTACCCGCTTCCACTGGAAATACCCGATTTCTCACCATAGAGAGGAAATAATGGGAACGGTTTATTTCCCGGAAGAATCAGGAAAAGCCCGGACGGAGGGGGCCTCCCACACACCGCCTCCCACTGGGAAAGGATTCTATCCCACCCGCTCTCGTGTGGTGATGTTTTTGCTGTTCCTCTCTTTTTTCAGCCTGATCGGGGGCGCGTTGTGGCTGCAGGCCATCTCCAGCAAACGTTTGCAGGACCGTGGGAAAGCGTATTCCGTCAAGGAGCTCAAGCCTATGGCGATGCGCGGCAAAATCATGGATCGCGACGGCGCGCTGCTGGCGTCGGATATCCCAGCCTCCGCCATATCTGCAGACCCCGATGAAGCGCGCTCTGCTCCGAAGGAAAAGCGTATGGCGCTTGCCAGGCTGCTGGACATCAGCTTGCAGCGGCTGGACGCGCGCCTGAAATCGAACGCGCAATTTGTCTATCTGAAACGCCAGGTTGACCAGGATGTAGCAAACGCCATCCTCAAGCTGGGTATCAATGGTATTCGTGCCAGCAAGGAATACAAGCGCTCTTACCCGGAAGGAGAGATTTTTTCCCACCTGATCGGGTTTGCCAATGTGGATAACGCGGGCAAGGCCGGTATTGAGCTCGCCGCCCAAAACATTCTGGCAGGCACAGCGGGACACCGCCGGGTCATCCGTGATGTGCGCGGGCGCATCGTCGAGGATACGCAAGCTGTCCGCGATCCCGTGGATGGCGGGGATATTGTGCTTTCCGTAAACAGTCGCCTCCAGTACATCGCTTTCCGAGAGTTAAAGGACGCAGTGACCCGGCAGCGCGCCAATTCCGGCAGTGCCGTCGTCCTGGATGTCCGTTCCGGTGAAGTGCTTGCCATGACAAACTACCCCGGCTACGACCCCAATGTGGTCACTCAGAGAGAAGGGGAACATGTCAGGAACCGGGCACTTACAGACGCATACGAACCCGGCTCGACACTGAAACCGTTTACCGTGGCACTGGCGATGGACAAGAGGAAAGTAACGCCCAAAACCACCATCCAGACGGCGCCCGGCAAACTGCAAATCGGCAAGGCAACCATAGAGGACGCCCACCCGCATGGCGCACTCAGCGTATCCCAGATTATCGAGAAATCGTCCAATGTGGGAACAGTCAAGCTGGCAATGATGATGAAAGCGCATGATATGTGGAACCTGTTCGAGGCGCTGGGATTCGGCACACAGGCAAGCATGGAGTTCCCCGGCGCAACCCGGGGGAAACTCCGTCCATACAAATCCTGGCAACCAATAGAACAGGCCACCATGAGTTATGGACATGGCATTGATGTGTCGCTGACGCAACTGGCCCGTGCGTACATGCCGTTTGCGCGCAGGGGCGATATCGTGCCTCTTTCACTTTACCGCCTGGATGTCCCTCCCGCCGGAAGGCAGGTCATTTCCGAAAAAACTGCATTGGAAATGCGCCATATCCTGGAAAAAGCAACCGGTCCAGACGGGACAGCGCCCAAGGCGCAGGTGCGCGGATACCGCGTGGCGGGAAAAACAGGAACATCATACAAGCGTATTGACGGACGTTATTTCAGGGAAGTAAACGGTCGCAAGCTCAGAAAATACGTTGCCTCTTTCGTGGGGTTCGCGCCAGCGTCGCAACCCAGAGTCATTGTCGCTGTCATGATTGACGAACCGTCCAATGGCCGACACTACGGGGGCGACATCGCTGCGCCGGTGTTTTCCCGCATCGTGCGCGACGCCATGGGGTTGCTTGAGATTGCACCCGACTCACCGGTAACGGATGTTGTTATCCCGCAAGATGCCACAAAGGAGAGTATATGATCCCAAACGAGTTGCGAGTGATACTGGTTTCTTCCTGGCTCAAGGCGGCATGCCCTGTCGGGGAATTGTATGCCGATTCGCGCGAAGTCAGGCCGGAAAGAGAATCAGTCTTCTTCGCTTACGAAGGCGATACAACGGATGGGCGGCTTTTCATTGAGGATGCCATCCAGCGTGGCGCCAAAACGATTCTCTACGAACCCGCCAATTTCGTCTGGAATCCCGAATGGGACGAAGTGCAGCACCTGCCGGTCAGTAACCTGAAAGCGCTGGCGGGACCTATCGCCAGCGCGTACTATGACAATCCTTCCGCATCATTTTTCGTCGTCGCCGTAACCGGTACCAACGGCAAGACATCCTGCACCCAGTGGCTGGGCGCCGCACTCTCCCTGCTGGGAAGAAAGACGGCTGTCATTGGCACATTGGGTGCCATGACGTTCGAAAACGGGACAGCGTGCGACATTGAGCAAACGGGATACACCACCCCGGATCCGGTGCAGTTGCAAAGGCGGCTCGCCGCGCTTTGCGGCAGCGGTGTTTCCTGCCTCGCTATTGAAGCATCCTCCATCGGCATACAGGAAGGGCGGCTCAATGGCATGGAAATAGACGCTGTCCTCTACACGAATCTGTCGCGCGACCATCTCGACTATCATCAGGACATGGCGTCCTATGCCGCCATTAAAAGAAGTCTGTTCGACTTTCCTTCCGTACGCTACGCCGTTCTCAATCTGGATGACGAACAAGGGAAAGCCTGGGCGGCGCAACTAAAAGCACACATCAAGGTTACCGGCTACACCCTGAATAATGTGCGGGAAGAAGGAATCCTCGTTTTGAGCGCGTCCGATGTCCGCGCACAGTCAGCGGAAACACTCTTTTCCGTAGACTCTTTTTTCGGGAAGAATACTGTCCAGACAAAAACCATCGGCCATTTCAACACCAGCAACCTGCTTGGCGTGCTTGGGATACTGTTGGACTATGGTATTCCCTGGCAAAAGGCGCTGGACATCCTGCCGCACCTTCGTCCGCCGCAGGGGCGTATGCAGCAGTTGGGCGGAGAGGGCGCACCGCTGGTTATCGTTGATTACGCCCATACACCCGATGCACTGGAAAAAGGCTTGTACGCACTAAAACCGGTCGCCAGTGAGCGGAAGGGGGAATTGTGGTGCGTTTTCGGGTGCGGCGGGGACAGGGATGCCGGAAAACGGGCGGAAATGGGCAAAGCGGCAGAGATCGCAGACCACGTTGTGGTGACCAGCGATAACCCCCGGACCGAATCTCCCGCGCAAATCATGGATGACATTATCCGCGGCATGCGCCGTGCCCCCCAGTGCATTGAGGACAGGGCAAGCGCCATATCCCACGCCATCAGACAGGCAAAACCGAATGACGTCATCTTTCTGGCAGGGAAAGGGCACGAGACAGTGCAGGAAATCATGGGGGTTCACCATCCTTTCGTGGACGCGGAACACGCCGCGCGCGCACTGGGTTCTCTGTTAAAGACAGAGGAAATGTCATGAGGGCGACACTCCACGAGATAAAACAGGCTGTATCGCACATGTGGATGCAGGGGGACGCGCTTTTCGAAGGGGTGTCCACCGACAGCCGTTCTCTGGAAACGGGCAATATTTTCGTTGCACTGCGCGGTGAACGAATTGACGCGCACCGGTTTTTGCCGGACGTCGCGCAAAAAGGCGCTGCCGCCGCAGTTGCTGAACAGATTCCAGCGGGATTTTCTCTCCCTTGCCTCTGCGTACCGGACAGCCGTATCGCGCTGGGAGAAATGGCGCGCTTCTGGCGACAGGCTTTTTCAATGCCCGTCATTGCGGTAACCGGCAGCAATGGAAAAACAACGGTAAAAGAAATGATTGCCTGCATCCTGCACGACGCGCTCGGCGAAAACTATCTGGCAACAGAAGGCAATCTGAACAACGATATCGGCGTGCCTCAGACGCTGTTCCGCCTGAAGAAAAATCATCGGCTCGCCGTGCTGGAACTGGGAATGAATCACGTCGGAGAAATCGCGTATCTGGTGCAGATGAGTCAACCGACGGTGGGACTGGTCAATAACGCCCAGCGGGAGCACCAGGAATTTATGGGCAGCGTGCAAGCTGTCGCCGAAGAAAACGGGCAGGTCATCCGCATGCTGCCAACGGATGGCATTGCTGTATTTCCGGCAGAGGACGCCTTTTCCGGTTTGTGGCAGCAGTATGCGCAAGAAGAGGGAAAGCGCAAGGTGATAACCTTCGGTACGAGCCATGACGCGACTGTTCGGGGAAACTACACGCAACAGAACGGGAAAACCGAACTGACCGTGCGGATTGAAGACATCACGTTTTCCGTCTCGTTATCGGTCATTGGCGCGCACCATGTCCACAACGCGCTCGCCGCCATCGCCTGCTGCTATGGCGTGGGCATTGCGCCAGAGGTTATTGCCCGCGGGCTCGCCCGCTTTTTGCCAGTGGCAGGACGAATGCAGTATAAGACTGCCGCAAATGGCGCAGTACTGATTGATGACACATACAACGCCAATCCCGACTCGGTACTCGCCGCCATTGATGTGCTTGCCGATATGGCATCCCCCCGCTACCTGATTCTGGGCGACATGGGAGAAGTAGGCGTCGAAGGCGCGCGTTTTCATGAAGAGGTCGGCACGTACGCCCGCAACAAGGGAATTGAACACTTTTATGCCTTGGGAGAACTGTCGCGACATGCGGCCCGT
This sequence comes from Burkholderiaceae bacterium, assembly GCA_031266815.1. GTDB lineage: Bacteria > Pseudomonadota > Gammaproteobacteria > Burkholderiales > Burkholderiaceae_D > Oxalobacter. The sequence continues at coordinate 14,270 of JAISAG010000134.1, forward strand.
GCCTACGGTCCACCCGCCAGGCACTATGACCGGATGCAGGCGCTGACAGATACCCTGCATGAAGAAATACCGCCAGTCGCTACCGTACTGGTGAAGGGGTCCCGCTTTATGAAGATGGAACAGGTAATCGCCCGCTTGCAAACGGGCGGGAGCACATCCACGCAGTGAGTGACAAGAGGATATTTCAGCCATGCTATTTTGGATAGCCCAGCAGTTCCAGCCAGATATCGGCGCACTCCGTGTCTTTGGCTACATCACCTTTCGCGCGGTATTTGCGGCGCTGACCGCGTTAACCATCGGTCTGGTCGCCGGTCCGGCGGTCATCCGCCTGCTGACGCGCATGAAAGTCGGTCAGACCGTCCGGCAGGATGGCCCGCAGACACATCTGTCAAAATCCGGCACGCCGACTATGGGAGGCGTTCTGGTGCTGATCGGTATCGGCGTTTCCACCTTGCTGTGGTGCGACTGGTCGAACCGTTTCGTCTGGGTTGTGCTGGTGGTAACACTGGGGTTCGGCGCCATTGGATGGGTGGATGATTACCGCAAGGTGGTACATAAAAACCCCAAAGGGATGTCGTCGAAGGAAAAATATTTCTGGCAATCGCTTATCGGCATCTTCGCCGCGCTGTATCTGGCATTCTCGGTGTCCGGCAAGAACAATCTGGAAGGATGGCGGCTATTTGTGGAGTGGCTCCACTCGGGATTGGCGCCCGACCTGCCGGAGAAAGCGGACCTGATTGTGCCTTTCTTTAAGACCATCAGTTATCCGCTTGGCGTCTGGGGGTTCATCGCGCTGACCTATTGCGTCATCGTCGGCTCCAGCAACGCAGTTAACCTGACCGACGGACTGGATGGACTCGCCATTATGCCAACCATCATGGTGGGAGCAGCGCTGGGCGTGTTCGCCTACCTGACAGGCAACTTTACTTACGCGCATTATCTGTTCATTCCGTATATCCCGGGTTCGGGAGAGTTGCTGATTTTCTGTGGCGCCATGTCCGGCGCCGGACTGGCATTTTTATGGTTCAACGCCTACCCCGCGCAGATGTTCATGGGTGATGTTGGTGCATTGGCGCTGGGAGGCGCACTGGGCACTATCGCGGTTATCGTCAGGCAGGAAATTGTCCTTTTTATCATGGGAGGAATTTTTGTTGCGGAAACGGTTTCCGTTATGTTGCAGGTAACCTATTTTCGCTACACGAAAAAGAAGTATGGCGCAGGGCGGCGCATCTTTTTGATGGCGCCGCTGCATCACCATTTCGAACAAAAAGGCTGGAAGGAAACCCAGGTTGTGGTGCGCTTCTGGATCATTACGATGCTGCTGGTTCTCATCGGCCTGTCTACCTTGAAGCTACGCTAGTATGGATTACGCGAACAAAACGGCGCTGGTTTTGGGACTCGGGGAGTCCGGGCTTGCCATGGCGCGCTGGCTGGCGCACTGCGGCGCGACCGTGCGTGTCGCGGATACAAGGGAAAAGCCGGAAAGGCTGTCAACCCTGCACCATGTCCTTCCCGCCGCGTCATTCATCGGCGGCGCGTTTTCAACCGCGCTGCTGAACGATATTGACCTGATTGCCCTCAGCCCCGGTCTGATGCCGGACACAGAACTGCGTGAAATTATCCCCGAAGCAAAGAAAAGAGGTATCCCTCTCCAGAGCGAGATTGAGTTGTTTGCCCGTGCCCTCGCCCTATGGCGCAAGGGAAAAGCGTACCAGCCCATCATCATCGCGGTCACGGGGACAAATGGCAAAACCACGGTTACTCGTCTGGCAGGGCAAATGTGCCAGCAGGCGGGAATGCGCGTCAGAGTGGCGGGCAACATCAGCCCCGCTGTGCTGGATGTCTGGCGAACCGCCGTGGAGCAGGATGACTTGCCGCAGGCGTGGGTGCTGGAATTGTCCAGTTTTCAGTTGTGGAGCACAGACAGTTTGCAGGCAAATGCGGCAGCCGTGCTGAATGTCACGCAGGATCACCTTGACTGGCATGGCACCCTGTCCGCCTACGCCGCGGCAAAAGCGCGCGTTTTCTCGCCTCAAACCATTCAGGTTCTCAATCGGGACGATCCTGCGGTCATGGCAATGGCAAACGACAAGGCGCGCGTCGTCCGCTTCGGGCTGGATGAACCCTCGCTGGCAGGCGACTTTGGCGTTCGCCTTGACCGGGGAATGGCATGGCTTACTGTCGCCCAGGCGGACGAGGAAACGACCAAAACACGAAAGGCTAGAGAGGCGGTCACATGGCATTTTCAGGACATGATGCCGGCGGGTGCCCTGCGGATTCGCGGTCAGCATAATGTCAGCAACGCCCTTGCCGCGCTGGCGCTGTGTCATTCAGCGGGACTCCCCCTGGCGCCGCTGCTCCATGCCCTGCGCGAATACCGCGGAGAACCGCACCGTGTCGAACTGGTCATGAATATTGTCGGCGTCTCCTACATAGACGACAGCAAGGGAACCAATGTGGGGGCGACCGTGGCGGCAATACGGGGGCTGGGAAGTGCCGACAGAAAAAATCTGGTACTGATTGCAGGGGGCGACGGCAAGAATCAGGATTTCACGCCGCTTGCTTCGCCGATTGCGCAGTATGTACACACCGTTCTGTTGATAGGGCGGGATGCCGGGCGCATCCGGCAAGTATTGCGTGCCGTTGACGTGCTGCTGTGCGACTCCCTCGAAGAGGCAGTCAGAAAAGCGGCGGCATGCGCGCAAGAGGGAGATACCGTTCTGCTGTCGCCCGCCTGCGCCAGCATGGACATGTTTCGTGATTACGCGCACCGCGCCGGGGTGTTCGCATCCACGGTACGTGAAGTGGCGCTCTCTCGGGGCGAGGTGGTGGCATGAGCACATTGCGCAGCATGACAGCCGCCCTTCCTGCCATCCGGGCGTGGATCGGGAAGCAGCGCGTTCCCTTTGCGCAGCACTCGAAAATGATGCGCTGGGACTACCCCCTTTTCATTGTTGCGTTGATCCTTCTGATGCTGGGGCTGGTCATGGTGTACTCTGCATCGGTCACGCTGCCCGACTTGCCCAGATTGTTCCCCAATCTGAAGTCAACGCACTTCCTGAGACGGCAGGCGCTCTTCATTTTCATCGGGATATCTCTGGGGCTGATTGCGTGGCGCATTCCTACTGACATCTGGCAGAAATGCGCGCCATACCTGCTTGTTCTGTCCATCATCCTGCTTGGGCTGGTATTTGTTCCCGGCATTCGGGCAGAAACAGGCGATGGCGTCACCAGAGGCATCAAAGGCGCGTACCGCTGGCTGAACTTCCGTTTTTTCAATTTCCAGCCGTCTGAACTGCTGAAGCTGGTCATCATTTTGTACGCTGCCGACTTTGTCGTACGAAAACAGTCCGCCATGAAAAAACTGAAGGGATTTCTCCCCATGCTCTGCGTGCTTGTCGTGGTGATTTCCCTGTTGCTGAAAGAACCGGACCTGGGAACGTCCGTCATCGTCGCCTGTGTCGTCATGGGCGTTCTCTTTCTGGGCGGCTCGAACATGCTCTGGTTTGCCGTGCTCATTCCGCTTCTGGGAACCGTCTGCGCCGCTGTCATTTTTTTCGTGGCGGAAAAAAGCAGTCGAATCATGGGGTGGTGGGATCGCTGGAACCCGCTGTATGCCAAGGCAGCATACCAGTTGCAACACTCGCTCGTCGCGTTTGGACGAGGCGAGTTGTTTGGCGTCGGGCTGGGCAGCGGCGTCGAAAAACTGAATTATCTGCCGGACAGACACACCGATTTTCTGCTGGCAATGATTGGAGAAGAACTCGGACTCATCGGCGTACTGGCAGTCATCCTGCTTTTTTACTGGCTCATCAAGCGTGGATTCGACATTGGCAGACAAGCCCTTCAGATGGACAGGCACTTTGCGGGACTCGCCGCACAAGGGATTTCCATCTGGATCGGTATACAGGCATTCTTCCACATGGGGGTCAACCTGGGACTTCTGCCCACAAAGGGAACCACACTCCCTCTGATGAGTTACGGCGGCTCCGGCATCCTTATCAATTGCGTCGCGCTGGCAATCCTGTTGCGGATTGACTACGAGAACCGCGCCATCATGCGGGGAGGGAAGAAATGAGTTCAGCCGGACGACTTGTAATTATGGGTGCCGGAACGGGAGGGCACATCTTCCCGGGACTTTCCATCGCCCGCACCATGCGCGAAAAAAACTGGCAGGTGAGTTGGCTCGGCACGCGTCACGGTATGGAAAAAACACTGGTTCCGGCACAAGGCATCGAAATGGACAGCATTGACTTCGGCGGCATGCGCGGGAAAGGACTGCAACACGCCCTTACCGGCGGCATCAAGTTGCTGACGGGAACCGCGGCATGCCTGTCCATTATGCTCAAGCGCAAACCGGATGTCGTTCTCGGCATGGGAGGATATGTGACCATCCCCGGCGGCTTCGCCTGCCGGAGCATGGGTATCCCGCTCGTACTGCTGAACGCGGATACCGGTCTGCTCCTGTCGAACAAAATACTGCTCCCCTTTGCCGGACGCATCCTGTTCGGGTTGCCGCCCGCACAGGAAATCGGGGCGGGAAAAAGCACCCTGACCGGCAACCCGATACGCCCCGAAATTACCCGGCTCCCCCCGCCGACAGAACGCTACGCCAATCGTGACGGACGACTGAATGTACTGGTCATCGGCGGCAGTCTCGGCGCGCGGATATTGAATGAAAATCTGCCTCCCGCATTCGCAAAACTGCAACCGGAGATGCGTCCCAACATCGTACATCAAACGGGGAAGGAACACTCCGCCGCTGTTCGGCAAGCCTATCTGTCCGCGTCGGTTGAAGCGGAGGTAGTTGAATTTATTGATGATATGGCAACCCGATACGCCAATACAGACCTGGTCATCTGCCGGGCAGGCGCCATTACAGTGGCGGAACTGACCGCTGCCGGGCTGGCGAGCATCCTGATCCCGTTTGTTGCCTCCAGTACATCGCACCAAAGCGGTAACGCGGTATACATGGAAACACGGCAGGCGGCAATCCATCTGCCACAGGCGCAATTGACGCCCGCGCGCCTAAGCGCTCTCCTGCAAACGATGACAAGGGAGAAATGCGCGGCAATGGCTGCAGCGGCATATGCACTGGGAATGAGAGAGGCAAATGAGGAGATCGCAAACGAATTGCTGCGCGCGGCAATGAGGCAGACGGAGTCAAAATGAAGCACAAGGTGAAAAATATCCATTTCGTCGGCATCGGCGGCAGCGGCATGAGCGGCATAGCGGAAGTCCTGCTCAACCTGGGCTATCGCATATCCGGCTCGGACATTGCCAGTAACGCCACAACCCGCCATTTGCACAAGCTGGGCGCCCGCGTGGTGCAAGGCCACGATGAGGCCAACATTGAGCATGCCAACGTTATCGTAGTTTCCAGCGCGGTCAAAATGGACAATCCCGAAGTGGTCGCAGCACGAAAAAAGTGTATTCCCGTGGTCCCCAGGGCGGTCATGCTGGCCGAGCTCATGCGGCTGAAACGGGGAATCGCCATCGCGGGAACACACGGGAAAACGACAACAACCAGCCTGGTCGCCAGTGTGCTGGCACAAGGGGGATTCGACCCGACATTCGTTATCGGCGGACGGTTAAACAGTGTGGGAAGCAACGCCAAACTGGGCGCTGGCGACTTTATCGTGGCAGAAGCGGACGAGTCCGACGCCTCCTTCCTGAACCTGTATCCCGTCATTGAAGTGATTACCAACATTGACGCCGACCACATGGATACCTACGGGCACGACTTCACCCGTCTCAAGCAGGCGTTCATTGAGTTTACGCAACGTCTGCCTTTCTATGGCCTGGCCATCCTCTGCATTGACAACCCGAATGTCCGCGACATCAAGCCGTTCATATCCAAACCGGTTACGACATACGGCTTTCACGAATCCGCAGATGTGCGGGCAATAGACGCGATGGCACAGGGAGAAATCATGCTGTTTACTGTACAGCAAAAGGGATATCCCGACATGCGGGTCAAACTAAACCAGCCGGGCATGCACAATGTGCAAAATGCGTGCGCTGTCGTCGCCATCGCCCGTGAGCTCGGTATTCGGGATGGCGATACACAGAGCGCCATGGAGGAATTCAAGGGGGTTAATCGGCGTTTCTCTCGACTGGGGAAAATATCGCACCGCAAAGGGGACGAACGGACAGTCACCTTCGACCTGATAGACGACTACGGACACCATCCGGCAGAGGTGTCCGCAACCATTTCCGCCGCACGGGGCGCCTACCCGGGAAGGCGGCTCGTACTGGCATTCCAGCCGCATCGCTATACCCGCACACGAGACCTGTTCGAGGATTTCGTCAGGAATCTGTCCGCAACAGACGTATTGCTCCTTGCGGAAGTTTATCCCGCCGGCGAACAGCCGATTGTGGCAGCAGATGGACGTGCCCTGACCAGGGCGATTCGGGTCGCGGGCAAGGTGGACCCCGTTTTTGTCGAGGATATAGACGACCTGCCTTCCGCCATCCTGACTATCGTTGAAGACGATGACGTGGTTATTACAATGGGTGCCGGCTCCATGGGCAGGATACCCGCCAGATTGCAGGAGTAGCGACATGACGGCAAAAAGACAATTTGTTTCAGGCAAGGTGGGCGTTTTGCTCGGCGGCAAATCGGCAGAACGGGAAGTTTCGCTGAAGTCGGGCACAGGCGTCTTGCAGGCGCTGAAAAGAAAAGGCGTGGATGCCCACCCGTTCGATCCGAGCGATCAACCGCTGGCGGCACTGGAACAAGCGCAATTCGAGCGGGTTTTTATCGCCCTGCATGGCAGATACGGCGAAGACGGTTCCATTCAGGGGGTATTGGAACAACTGCGGATTCCCTATACCGGATCCGGCATCATGGCGTCCGCCATCGCCATGGACAAACTGATGACAAAGCGCATCTGGATGACGGAAAACCTGCCCACACCCCGCTTTATTGAGATAAACGCGCACACCGACTGGTCGTCGCTAGCAGATACGCTGGGCTTGCCCTTGATTGTCAAGCCCGCGCATGAGGGGTCCACGCTGGGACTGTCCCGCGTCAGCACGCCGGATCAACTCCCGGCAGCATATGCGCTGGCGTCAAAGTACGATTCATGCGTTTTTGCCGAGGCGTTTGTTGACGGCAAGGAATTGACCTGCGCCATTCTGGATGTGGCAGGAAAACCAACCGCGCTGCCGCTGATTCGTATCATTGCTCCCAACGCCAACTACGACTACCAGAACAAATATTTTGGCAACCAGACCCGATACCTCTGCCCCAGCGGTCTGTCTCCCGCATTGGAGACGAGAATACAGCAAGATGTGCTGGCAAGCTATCGCGCACTGGGATGCCGGGGATGGGGACGGGTTGACGTGATGCTGCGCGCTCGGGATGAACAGCACTTTTTGCTCGAGATGAATTCGTCGCCGGGCATGACAGAACACTCGCTGGTTCCCATGGCGGCACGGGAGGCAGGCATGACGTACGAAGAACTCTGTATGACCATTCTGGCGGGAGCGCAACTGGAATTGCCCGACAGAATCGGATAGACGACACGAATAGCTTATGTGGCATAACGCGCGATTATTGAACGGCATCAGCAAGGGGATACTGCTTTTGTTCCTGCTGATTGTCCTGATGGGGTGCTTCCTCTGGTACGCACAACGCCCTCTTTTTGCGCTTGATACCCTCTACATTCGGGAAGAGAGCGGCAAAACGCTTCGGCACGTGGACAAGCAAGTTATCCGAGACAAGGCACTGCCGCTGATAAAAGGCAGTTTTTTTACGGTAGAACTGGAATCGGTCAGGAGCGCATTCAAAACCATCCCCTGGATCAGGGATGTTTCTGTCAGGCGCAAGTGGCCAAACGGATTGATTGTTTTGGTGGAAGAACACAAACCGCTGGGAACATGGGGGAAGCAAGGGGAACTGCTTTCCGTCAAGGGCGATGTCTTCATCGTCAATAGGGCGGAAGCGGAAGAAGACGCTAGGCTGCTCTCTTTTTCCGGCCCGAAAGGGAGCGAGAAAGAAGTGACCGCGCGTTATATGGATCTGAAACAGTGGTTTTCCCCCATTGGACTAAAACCTTTCGTGCTGGAACTGTCAGAGCGATACGCATGGAAACTGAAGCTGGATAACGGCATGACGGTCAAACTGGGCAGAGAACGGGAAAGCAACCGGATGCAGGAGCAAGTGGCGCGTTTTCTGGCGGCGTATCCCAGGCTGACCGCCCGTTTCGGTCGGATTGACAACGTGGATTTACGTTATCCAAACGGTCTTGCGTTAAGGGGGGCTGCCGCAGAAACACAGAGAAGCGGCGGCTGAAAATGACTGGGGACGCAGAATTATGACGAAAGACCTGAAAAACCTGATAGTAAGTCTGGATATCGGTACGTCCAAAGTGGTCGCGCTCGTGGCAGAGATGTTGTCCGATGGGTCGCACAAAATTCTGGGTCTGGGACAGTATGACCCGACCGGACTAAAACGGGACAGCGTAAAAAGAGGCGTTATCGTCAATATTGACGCCACCGTGGAAGCAATTCAGTACGCCATAGAAGAAGCCGAACTCATGGCAGACTGCAAAATCAGACAGGTTTATGCAGGCATCGCGGGCAACCACATCCGCAGTTTCAATTCACACGGCATGGTTGCCATCAAGGGCAAGGAGGTTAGCACGGCAGATGTCCTCCGGGTACTGGACACCGCCCGGGCAGTCAGCATTCAGACGGGGAAGCAGTTGCTTCACACCGTTTCCCAGGAGTACAAGGTAGACGGTCAGGATGGCATACGCGACCCCATCGGCATGAGCGGGATGCGGCTGGAAGTAAAGGTGCATATCGTCACAGGCGATGCGTCCGCTGTAGACAACCTGCTCAAATGCATCCGCCGGTGCGGACTGGAAGTCGCCGGACTGATCCTGCAACCGATGGCTTCCGCCGATGCGGTACTGACAGAAGACGAGAAGGAACTGGGCGTCACCCTGATAGACATAGGGGGAGGCACCACCGACATCGCCATTTTTACCAACGGCGCCATTCGCCATACAGCGGTAATCCCCATTGCGGGAGACTACATTACCAGCGACATCGCCAAAATACTGCAAACGCCGACACAGGAAGCGGAAGAAATCAAACAACGCTATGGCATTGCCAAGCAAACCCTGGCAGACCCGGGAGAAACCATCGAAGTGGTCGGTATTGGCAACAGAAAAACACGCCCGCTGTCGCGCCAGATGCTGGCGGCAATCATCGAACCACGCGTAGAAGAAATATTCGAGCAAGTATTGTACGTCATGAACGAATCCGGGTATGGCGAACTGCTTTCCTCTGGAGTGGTCTTGACAGGTGGCGCAGCCATGATGCAAGGCATGACCGAACTGGCCGAAGAAATTTTCCTGAAGCCTGTTCGGGTTGGATACCCGCAATATACAGGCAACCTGGCGGACATTGTGCAAAGCTCGCGTTACGCCACCGCGCACGGGCTGCTGCTGGAAGCACGCAGGCAGTACGCACGGGGAGCGGCAAATGTGGGGCAGCAAGGGAAAATCCAGTCGCTGTGGGAAAAGACAAAAATATGGTTTGTTGGCAATTTTTAAGTAAAACAAGGCTTTTGTGTATTGATTGACTTTATCCGGAAAGGGGAAAAAATGATTGACTTCGAAATGATTGACGACAATGGATCGGGCACCCGCATCAAGGTGGTCGGTGTCGGTGGTGCGGGCGGCAACGCCGTCCGGCACATGGTAAACAAGGGGGTGTCCGGCGTCGAGTTCATTGCCGCCAATACGGACAAACAGGCACTGTCACGGAGCAAGGCACAGAACCTGATTCAGTTGGGCAGTACAGGACAGGGCGCTGGCGCCAACCCGGCTGTGGCGCGCCAGCTTGCAGAAGAATCCAGAACGCGCATTGAAGATGCCCTGCGCGGCGCCGACATGGTCTTTATTGCGGCGGGAATGGGCAAAGGGACGGGGACAGGTGCCACACCCGTCATCGCCGAAGTGGCCAAATCGCTGGGCGCGCTCACTGTTGCGGTGGTGTCAAGACCCTTTTCGTACGAGGGAACCCGTTGCATGAAAGTAGCGGAAAGCGGGCTGGAAGAACTGGAAAGGCATGTGGATTCCCTGATTGTGATCCAGAATGAAAAGCTGGAAACCCTCTACGAAGACAGTTCCTTCCAGGAATGGCTGGAACTGGCGGACGATGTGCTCAAAAATGCTGTGGCGGGCATTGCCGAAATCATCAATGTGGCAGGGCACATCAATGTGGATTTTTCGGATGTCAAAACTATCATGGCAGAGCAAGGCAAAGCGCTGATGGGAACCGCCGTGGCAGAAGGAATGGATCGCGCCCGTCTCGCTGCGGAACAGGCCATCAATTCCCCTCTGTTAGATGGCATCGAATTGAGCAACGCCAGGGGCATCCTGCTCAATATCACCGCCAGCAGTTCACTGAGCGGAAAGGAAATCAAGGAAATCACGAAGACCGTCCGCGATGTCGCGTCGGAAGATGCGCTCATCATCTCGGGAATCGTCTATGACGACAACATGGGCGACGAAGTACGCGTTACAGTTGTCGCAACCGGCCTGGGTCGGCGTCTGGAACCGCCGCGCCTCGTCAAGCAAGCCCTTTTCAATACGGGAACGCATGACGCATCCGGTTTCATGGAAGTGCCAACCATCATACGCTCCCCCAAAGTATGGCAAACCGGGCATAGTTCCGCGGAAACTCTTTTGAAATTGAGCGGCACCGATGTTAACCAGGAAGAGATTCCCGCTTTTTTGCGCAAGCAGGCCGACTGAAAAGTATTGCCCTGCCTTGCGCAAAACGAACGGGACAGCATGATGGAGAGGAGAAAAAAGAGGTTGAGTTTAAAAATGTGACACCGCAAAAATACACCCTTGCGTACCTGACATCACGAGACCTATGTTGTCCACGACTGTCAAGGCGGCAGGGCTGTAAAATTCCGACAGGTTGTTCACCTTTCGAGTCTCCGTTAAGCGGGAGTTGTAAGACACAGGGACGAAAGGTGAACATTTACACAAGTGCCCGCGCCAGAGGGTATGACAGCAACGCTGTCATTTCGGAGGCAGAAGTTGCTGGTGTGTGCGCGCCATTCCCCCAAATCGCCGGATTCCCCGACCTTGCGACAAAAACCTTTATGCCTTGCGACATCTGGCTGAAAATACCTTTTTATGCCTGAAACACCGGCATGGCATTGCGACATGCTGCGCCAAAAATGCGGCTCTGGCCCGATTAGGAGTTTGGGCTGCGGAAATGATGTGCGATTGCTGGAACATGCACGATGACACCACACCAATGTGGTATCGTTCCCGCAACGAATAACGGAAAGAACGCATGGGTAACGAAATAGGGAATACATCGCAGTTCCTCTTTTATGCCTCTGACGATGGTGGCGTCAAGGTGCAGGTCATCGTGCAGGATGAAACGGTCTGGGCAACGCAAAAGGGAATGGCAGAAATATTTGATGTAGAACCGAACACCATCACCTATCATCTGAAAAACATATTTGTTTCCAAAGAGTTAGAATCAAATTCAGTTACTCGAAAAATTAGAGCAACTGCGGCAGATGGAAAATCATACCTGACTAGTTTCTACAACCTAGATGCCATCATATCCGTTGGTTATCGCGTTAATTCCAGCAAAGCAACCACGTTCAGAAAGTGGGCAACGGGTATTCTGAAGGAGTACCTGATCAAGGGGTTCGCCATGAACGATGACCGCCTCAAGCAGGGCGGAAACCTGTTCGGCAAAGATTACTTCAATGAACTCCTCGAACGTATCAGGGAAATCAGGGCGTCTGAGCGACGCTTCTACCAGAAGATAACCGACCTATACGCACAAGCGAGTATTGATTACGACAAGGACGCCCCGATAACACACACGTTTTATGCGTCCGTGCAGAACAAGTTTCACTATGCTATTCACGGGCACACCGCCGCAGAACTCATACAGACCCGCGCAAACGCCAGCAAACCCAATTTCGGGCTTACATCGTGGAAAAACGAACACACAAGAGGAAAGGTACTCAAATCGGACGTCAATATCGCAAAAAACTATCTCACGGAAGATGAGCTCAAGGCAATGAACCGTGTAGTCTCTCAATATCTTGATTTCGCAGAGGGCATGGCAGAGCGCCAGAAAGCCATGACAATGGCGGATTGGGTCAGGAAGCTTGATGATTTCCTGCAATTTAATGAGTACGGTATTTTGTCCGGGTTCGGCAAAGTATCCGCCAGCGATGCCAGGAAATTTGCG
>JAISAG010000012.1 GCA_031266815.1 Burkholderiaceae bacterium
GCAGTGCGTCATGCCCCTGATGCACCCCGTCAAAATTGCCGATAGCCAGCGCGCAGGGGGGGGAATCGGGTGGAATGCGCCGGAACACTTTCATGGCGACGAATGGGCAGATAGCATCATGATGGCGCACTGTGTGTATTAGCGTTGGACGGTTTGTTCATCCTCTTTGACCCGGTTGAAATTGTCTGGACCGTTGATGATACGGGATATATCGTTCCTTGAATTTTCTATGTCAACGCCTGCTTTCCATATGAAGAAGAGCAGGACGCACATCGACATGATCACACAGCCAAACAGGTTGGAAAGCCAGGTGGGCAGTTCCAGCAGTTCCGGCGCGACGAAAAGGTAAGCGGCAATTACCATCGTCATAAAAGAGGAAGGAACAAGACCGATCCAGTAATTTTTGCGCTTTCTGGCGAGATAGATGGTCAGCATCCACAGGCAAATCGTTCCCTGGGATTGGTTGAAAAAGGAAAAATGGCGCCACGCCATGTCAAAGTTGACAAAGATGAGCAAAAATCCCGCGACAAACAGCGGAATGGACAAGAACAGGCGGTTTCGCAGGGAATGTTGTTCAAGGTGGAGTATGTCTGCCAGCATGAGTCGCGCTGCCCGAAAGGCGGTGTCCCCGGATGTCACGGCAAAAAGCGCCACGCCAATCATCGCGAACGTGCCCAGGAAGGGGCCCATCCAGTGCGAGGTGGCGTATTGCAATACGGCGGTGGCGGGATTTCCTTCGGAGAGGACGAAATTTCTTCCGGGGGAATGAAACACATGGCTTGCTATTGCCGCCATAATCAGCGCTATGATTCCTTCCGCAATCATCGCACCGTAAAAGACACTCCGTCCCATTTTTTCATTTACAAGGCATCGCGCCATAATGGGAGACTGTGTTGCGTGAAATCCGGATATGGCGCCGCAGGTCAGCGTTACAAACAGCATGGGGAATACGGGATAACCGGCAGGGTGGTGATCTTGCAGTGCCTGCGTTATTTCGGGAACATCGGGCAGGTAGTAGTACAGGCAGAAACAGAAAATGCACACCGTGAGTATGATCATGCCGCCGAAAACAGGATAAAAGCGTCTGGTTATCTGGTCAATGGGGCAGATGACCGCGAACACATAGTACGCAAAAATCAGGCACACCCAGAAAAAGAAAACAGGGCGGCTTCCCCCGCTTTCACGGTCAAACCCGATGTGTTCCAGCCACGTGCTATCCGACAACGTCGAGAGCACCTCTGCGGGAGAAAGCACAAAAACCATGCCTGTCAGGACAAGCGCGAGAATGGTTGTCACCCGCACGACTTGCATGCAACCGTTCCCCATGTATTCGCCCACGATCTCGGAAAAACTGATTCCCCCGTGCCGTAAAGAGATCATGCCGGAGAAATAGTCGTGCACGCCGCCCGCAAAAACGCAGCCGACAACAATCCAGATAAACGCAGCCGGACCAAACAATGCCCCCATGACGGCGCCAAAAACGGCCCCCAGCCCGGCTATGTTAAAAAACTGGGTCAGCGCCACTTTCCATTGCGGCATGGGGACAAAGTCCACGCCGTCATTTTTTTCATAAGCAGGGGTTTTTCGTGCAGGGTCTGCGCCGAAAACCTTCTCAATGATACGACTGTAGAGAAAGTAGCCGACGAGCAGCAGGACAATGCTGACAGAAAGGGAGATCATAATGCGAGAGAGTGGATGCGTACGCATTTTCCACTACGGGTGATTCACCCTTGCATTGTAGAGGGATTTGGCAGAATTGTCTGCCTGATTGGGGGACATGCGCCATTTTTTAGGTGCGGGAGTACGCATTCTTTCCTTTTGCAGTAGAGATTGCCCAAGGCGAAACGGGCTGGCGGACCGGTTTCGGGTATAGAAAGAGCAGCACACCGCGCACCCTTGTCGGAGCGCATGCCCCGCCCCGTGGATCATCCAGATTGCGAACACATCGTCGCGCGGCACGTGCGCGCTGCCCCGTTGTTGGCACAACACAATACATACTATTTCCTTGAGATGAAATAGGGTTTATAATGCGAAGTTCGCGGCTGTAGCTCAGCTGGATAGAGTACCTGGCTACGAACCAGGGGGTCGTGGGTTCAATTCCTGCCAGCCGCGCCAATAGCCTGTTCCTCAAGGCTCCCCAACATACCGTAAGCCCGCTGAAACGAAAGTGTTTTGGCGGGTTTTTTGTTTCCCGATGTTCGTGAAGGTTTCTTCGCGTCTGCTTCATTCGGATATGCCGTTGCGGGGTGTGTACTGTTTCGGGAAATTCGAGTCGTTCAGGAACGCCGGACAATTCCTGTGAAAAAGAGTGCGACCAACGCAGATGGGGGTGGCGTTGTAGCGAAATGTTGCGCGAGGAAATGGTTTCCTGTACAGTGCAACTGGGGAGGAAAGTATGCGGGAGGCTTGCCCATTATTGCGGTGAAGCGGTATCTTCAGCGTATTGCATATTGTTCACGAGGGAAAGGTGGGAATTATGGCTGACGATGGGTCTGTTGCGCCAAAGGAGCGTATCAATATTGTTTACAAACCGGCGACCGGAGATGCGAAGGAAGAGCAGGAGTTGCCGCTGAAATTGCTGGTGCTGGGGGATTTCACCCAGGCGGAGGATAGCCGTCCGGTAGAGGATCGTCAGCCGGTGTCCGTTGACAAGGACAATTTTGACGATGTACTCAAGTCGCAGGGTCTGCAACTGGACTTTACTGTCCCGAATACATTAAGCGGACAGGAAAACGATGAGCTGCCCGTGCACCTGGAATTCAATTCACTCAAGGATTTTGAGCCAGACCAACTGGTGCAGAAAGTGGAGCCGCTTCGCAAGCTCATGCAGTTAAGAGAAGCCTTGAAAGCGGTAAAGAGTCCGATCGCCAACATCCCGCAGTTCCGCAAGCAATTGCAGGCCATTGTGGACGATGATGAAGCGTTGGCGAAATTACTGGGTGAACTGGGACTGGATAAGGAATAGCACGTTATGGACGCACAAAAAGAACAAGGAGCGGCAGGTGCGGCGGGGACAACTGCGACCTCCTCGCTGCTGGATGACATCATCGCCACAACATCCCTGAAACCGGGGGATGAGTCCTGGACAATGGCAAAGGAAGGGCTTGCCGCCTTTGTCAGCAGTCTGTCAGACAACAAGCAGAAGGGGGTGAAAATATCCGGTCAACTGGTGGATCAGTTGATAGCGGAGATTGATGCCAAAATTTCCAAACAGATGGATGCGGTTCTTCATGCCAAACCCTTTCAGGAAATGGAGTCTTCCTGGCGTTCGCTGCGGTTTTTGGTGGATCGAACCGATTTCCGGGAGAACACGCGCATTGAAATGATCAACGTCAGCAAGGACGACTTGCTTAACGACTTTGAAGACGCGCCTGAAATTACCAAGTCGGGCTTGTACAAACAGGCTTACACCGCGGAATATGGGCAGTTTGGGGGTCAGCCGTATGGTGCCATTATTGCCAACTACCGGATTAATTCCGGCGCGCAGGACATGAAGCTGTTGCAGCACGTGGCTTCTGTTTCCACTATGGCGCATGCTCCGTTCGTCGCGGCGGCGGATCCCCGGTTTTTCGGGATTGAAAAGTGGAGTGAACTGCCTAACCTGAAAGACATGAAGTCCATCATGGAGCAGCCGCAGTATGCCAAGTGGCGCGCGTTCAGGGAAAACGAAGACGCCCGTTCAGTCGGATTGACCCTGCCGGGCTTTTTGCTGCGCCTGCCCTATTCCGATGACAATCCGGTCAGAACTTTTCATTACACCGAAACGGTTGGCGATGACGATGCCAATTGCTGCTGGGGTAACACCGCTTTCGCTTTTGCCTCGCGGCTGACGGACAGTTTTGCCCGGTACCGCTGGTGTGCCAACATCATTGGCCCGCAGGGAGGCGGCGCGGTAGCAGACTTGCCGCTGTATCACTATGAAGCAATGGGTGATGTGCAGACCAAGGTGCCTACCCAGGTGCTGATTTCCGAAAGGCGTGAATACGAACTGGCGGATGAAGGCTTCATCTCGCTGACCATGCGCAAGGGGTCGGACAACGCGGCGTTTTTCTCTGCCAACTCTGTTCTGAAACCCAAGTATTTCGGCACAACCAAGGAAGGAAAGGACGCGGAGCTGAACTACCGCCTGTCTTCACAACTGCCCTACATGATGATTATGAATCGTCTGGCGCACTATGTGAAAGTATTGCAGCGCGAGAACATCGGCACGTGGAAAGACCGTGGCGAGCTGGAAGCGGAGTTGAACAAGTGGATAAGCCAGTATGTGACGAAGATGGATAATCCCGGCCCCGAAGTGCGGAGCCGCCGCCCGTTACGTGAGGCGAGCATTGAGGTCAATGATGTGGCAGGCGATCCGGGCTGGTATCAGGTGAGCCTCAAGGTACGTCCCCACTTCAAGTACATGGGGTCGAATTTCACCCTGTCCCTGGTGGGCAAGCTGGACAAGAAATAGCGTATGAAGTAGTGGGTGCGCGGGCACAGATGCTGCGCGGGTTAGTGGTTGTGTGTATTTTGCATAGACAGGAGGAAGTATGGCGTTAACAGCATATATGGCTGTCACAGGCAAGTCGCAGGGGGATATCAAGGGAGATTCCCAGCAAAGCGGTGACAAAAAAGACAAGGTGTTGCTCTACAACGTTGACCATGCGGTAGAAATTCCACGGGACACCCACACCGGCTTGCCGACGGGGCAGCGTGTTCACAAGCCGCTGACGGTGTTAAAGCACAAGGACCAGGCAACGCCGAAGCTGTTCCGGGCCTGCTGCACGGGGGAGCAATGTACCGTTACCCTTTTCTTTTATCGCATCAAGGATACGGGCGAGGAGGAGAATTACTTCCAGGTCAAGCTGGAAGAAGCGATTATCGTGAACCTGCGCGAGTTTACGCCGACGACCTTTTTGCCGGAAAACAAGCCGTATCACGATATGGAGGAAGTCAGCTTTACTTACTCCAAAATTACCTGGAGCTACACGGACGGCAACATTGAGTTTGTGGACGACTGGAAGGCGTAAGGCGAGTACAGCAGGAGGGAGTGCGCGCGACGGGGCACATACCCCGTTGCGCGGGGGTGTTTGTGCCGACTGAGGATCTTTGTCAAGGAGGGTCAGCGTGATCAGCGTGGAAGTCAGTGCGTTACTGGATTGTCTGGGGAGCCAGGCGCTGGCTTACATGCACAATGCGGCGGGCTTGTGTGTCTCCATGACCAATCACGAGGTGGCGGTAGAGCACTTTGTGTTAAAGGCGCTGGAAGACCCCGCCAGCGACGTGTCGCTTTTGCTCAGGCAGACTGGTCAGGAAACGCCCAACTGGCATGCTGCCCTGACAGCCGATCTGGAAAGCAAGACAAAAGGGGCGAGTGACAAGCCTGTTTTTTCTCCATTGCTTCTGGAATTGTTGCAGGACTCCTGGTTGAGCGCCAGTCTGGAGCTCAAGTTGCAGCATGTGCGCACGGGGGCGATCCTGTTGGCGCTGACAACCAGTCCGTCGCGGTATATGTCCGGGGAAACGGCGCGTCTGGCGCGTTCCCTGCCGCGTGAGGCGGTTTTGCAGGCTTTTCCGGTCGTTGCGCGCGCGTCTACCGAGGAACAGGCCGCCCCGCCAAACGAGGCAGGAGCGCCTGCCGCACAGCGGGAAGGCAGCTTCATCGCGCGCTACTGCAAGGATTTCATCGTGGAAGCCAGGGCAGGCAGGCTTGACCCGGTCTTTGGTCGTGACGAGGAAATACGGCAGATGGTGGACATTCTGGCGCGTCGTCGCAAGAACAATCCGATTTTGGTCGGGGAACCCGGGGTGGGCAAAACGGCGCTCATTGAAGGACTTGCCATGCGTATTGTGGCGGGTGATGTACCGAAAGAACTGGAAGGCGTCAGCCTCCTTGGGCTGGACATGGGGAGCCTGGAAGCGGGCGCGGGCATGAAGGGCGAGTTTGAAAATCGCCTGAAAGGCGTGATTGATGACATCAAGGCGAGCCCTACGCCCATCATCCTGTTCATTGACGAGGCGCATACCCTGATTGGCGCGGGGGGCGGCGCGGGCACTTCGGATGCGGCGAACCTGCTCAAGCCCGCGCTGGCGCGTGGGGAGTTGCGTACCTGTGCGGCGACAACATGGAAAGAGTATAAAAAATACTTTGAGAAGGATGCCGCACTCTCGCGTCGTTTCCAGTTGGTCTCACTGGCGGAGCCTTCTGTGGAAGTGACGCGGCTGATACTGTTGGGGCTTAAGGAATCCTACGAAAACGCGCACGGCGTATTGGTCAGCGACGCCGCCATCGCCGCCATTGCCGACTACTCGGATCGCTATATCAGCGGGCGTTTTCAGCCGGACAAATCGGTTGACCTGCTGGATACGGCTTGTGCGCGGGTCAAGGTGCTTTTGGCGGCGCGTCCGGCGCAGATGGAGGACAGCATTCGCAAGGTGGAAGGACTGGCGCGGCACATTGCCAGTCTGGTGCGCGACAAGGAAAGCCTCTTGCCGATCAATGAGGAACTGCTGGACGATTTGCGCAAGCAAAAGGCGCTTGCCGGGGAAGAATCCGAACAACTTGAGAAAATCTGGCGTGAAGAACAGGAAGTCGTGCAGGCAGTGCTGGCGGCGCGTCAGACTATCTATGACCTGCGCCGCGCGAGCGAAACAGCGAACGGCGCGCAAGGAGTGGAGGCGCCGGGAGACGGGGTAGAACCGGTGTCGGATGCTCTCGCGTCACCTCCCGCTGATTTAACGCCCGCGGGCGCGGAAATCCCGGTGCCCGGCGTGGGAGAAGCATCCTCGCCTACGGCGTCGCCCGAACCGGAAGATCCGCACGAAGTGCTGGCGCGGGCAACCGAACGCCTGAAAACCCTGCAGGAAAAGGGGCCGATGCTGTTTGCCGAAGTGGGGCCCGATGTCATTGCCAAGGTTGTTTCCGACTGGACAGGTATTCCACTGGGGCGGGTGGGGCGCGACCAGGCGGACATGATTGCCCATTTACAGGAAAACCTCTCCAGGCGGATAGAAGGACAGGATTTTGCCCTGCGGGAGTTGGCGCAGGGCATTCAGGTGGCGAAAGCGGGCTTAAAGGAAGTCAACCGTCCATTGGGTGTCTTTTTGCTGACAGGGCCATCCGGCACAGGCAAAACGGAAACCGCGCTGGCGCTGGCGGAACAACTCTTTGGGTCGGATGCCAACCTGGTGACGCTGAACATGGGAGAGTTTCAGGAAAGCCACACCGTCAGCCGACTGATTGGTTCCCCGCCGGGGTATGTTGGCTTTGGTGAAGGGGGCTTGCTTACCGAGGCGGTGCGCCAGAAACCGTACAGTGTTGTCTTGCTGGACGAAGTGGAAAAAGCGCATCCCGACATCATGAACCTCTTTTATCAGGTGTTTGATACGGGGGTTTTACAGGACAGCGAGGGCAAGGAGGTGCGTTTTCGCAATGCCGTGATACTGCTGACCAGCAACCTGTGTTCGGACACCATTGACCGCTTCTGGCGGGAAAAGCAGAGCGAAGGGGTTCCGGGCGATATGGACGAACTTGTCAAGGCGATGCGCCCGGAGTTGAACGCGCGCTTTAAGCCTGCGCTGGTGGCGCGCATGACCGTTTTGCCGTATGTCCCTTTGAGTGATGCGGCCCTGGCGCGCATCGTGTCATTGAAGTTAAACCGCATTGCCGAGCGCTTAAGGGAAGAAAGTCACGTGTTGCTCACCTGGTCGGATGCGCTGGAACAAAGCATCGTCAACCGTTGCACCGAGGTGGAGACGGGCGCGCGCAACATTGAGTACATTCTGAATCGTCACATACTGCCGACCCTTTCCAGGGAGTTGCTCAAAAGCATGGCGACACAGGACAGGCAGGAAGGCGTTGCTAGGCAGACATCGGTTCAGTTGGATATGGATGCGGCCGGACAGTGCGTCGTTGCGATAACATAATCCATCGGGACTCTCCGGGTGATTCGGCATGACGGGAGTGACAGACGCTTTTCACCATGAATCGCGGGTGCCGACGATACACAGGGTACTGGATTTTGTCCAGAGACCGGAATCCCGCGAAGCGGCCAGGCGCGCTTTTCTTTCCCTGTTCAGGGCGATTCTGCGAGAGAAAGAGAGGAACAACCTGAGCGATATAGTGGATTTGCTGATTGTTGAACTGGATGCGGTATTGACGCGCCAGTTAAATGCCGTCATGCACCACGAAAAATTCCAGCGGCTGGAGTCTTCCTGGCGCAATTTGCAGTACCTGGTCAGCGTGATCCGTTTCGATCAGAACATTCAGTTGGCTTTCATCAATGTCAGCAAGGACGACTTGCTGGATGATTTTGATGGTGCGCCGGAAATCACCCGAAGCGGTTTGTACCGGCATGTTTACACGGCGGAATACGGGCAATTCGGCGGTCAGCCCATCGCCGTTGTCATTGCCGACTACAGTTTTGGCCCGGGCGCGCGGGACATGCAGTTGCTGCGTGCGGCGGTTGGCGTGTCAGCAATGGCGCACAGTATTTTTCTGGCGATGGCGGATCCCTCCTTTTTTGATATCGAAAACTGGGACGCTTTCAGTCACGTAAAAAGTCTGGATTCGCTGTTCGGCATGCCGCAATACACCAGATGGCGCAGTTTCAGAGGATACGCGGATTCCCGCTATGCAGCCCTCCTGGTGCCCGGCTTTCTGTTGCGTCTGCCGTATGGCAACGCCGCAACACCGGTGGATACCTTTGCCTTTGAGGAGGACACCCACGCATTTCAACATTACTGCTGGGGCAGTACTGCTTTTGTGTTGGCAGGGCGCATGGCGGACAGTTTCGCGAAATACCGCTGGTGTTTTAATATGCTGGAGCAGGACGACAAAACGGCGGAGACCGCAATGGCGCGTTACCATTTTTATGCGACGGGTGATCGTTTCAGCCGCGTGCCGGTGGGGACGCTGATATCCGGTCAGGCGGAAAACCGGCTTGCCGCGTTGGGGTTTATTGCTGCGATATTTCGTGAATCCGCCAACCGGGTGGGTTTTCTGTCGGCGAATTCTTGCCACGAGCGGCTGGATACAGGACGCAATGAAGAAGAACTGGGCGAAGCGCTGTCGGTGCAGTTGCCCTATATAACGATTATCACGCGCCTGGCGCACTACATTAAAGTGATTCAGCGCGACCACATCGGGACATGGAAAGACGGGCGAACCATACAAAACGAATTGAACAAGTGGTTGAGTCAGTATGTCACCGAAACGGACGACCCGGATCCGCTAACGCGTAGCCGGCGTCCCCTGCGCATGGCGCGGGTGGTGGTGCATGAAGGGAGCACGGAGAGCAGTTGGTTTGATGTGACCCTGCTGGTACGCCCGCATATTCGGCACATGGGGGCCAATTTTACCCTGACGCTGGCAAGCCGGCTGGACAAGCGGGGGTAGGCAGTGGCGAATCAACGATTGTTGGAGCGAATAGCCAGTATTGATGCGGGACACGTGCCGCCGGATGGGTTGAAAACCCTGCTGGAATCAGTGCGTGTTTACCTGAGTCAGTTATTAAACACACACCAGGGAACGGCGATGATTGCGGAAGATTACGGGGTACCGGACATCAGCCTGTCGCTGGACGGTGAGGCCCTGTCCAACCTGGAAGAAGTGCTGGCGCAGGTTATTGTGCGCTATGAGCCGCGTCTGACACAGGTCACGGTCCGTTATCAGAAAGACAAGTCCAGTGCGCCGACACTGGCGTTTCGCGTGGGGGCGTCCATTCGGGGAGATTCGGGCGTGCTGCCCGTGTTTTTTGAGACGCAGATAGCAGCGGACGGCAGTATTGCCGTGCAGGAGGCCTAGTGATCAGCCAGTACTACCGGCGTGAGCTGGAGCGTTTGAGGCAGTTGGGGGCCGAATTTGCGAGGGCGCATCCTGCCTTTGCGCCGATGCTGTCTGCGGAAGGGACAGATCCGGATGTAGAGCGTTTGCTGGAAGGGGTTGCCTTTTTGACAGGGCTGGTCCACGAAAAACTGGATGATGAATTGCCGGAAGTGCTCTACACCATGTTGCAATCCATCGCGCCCCATTACCTGCGCCCGATTCCCGCCATGACGATGATAGCGTTCTCACCCAAAAGAGCCTTGCGGGAGGGCATCGTCATTGCGCGCGGCACCACTATCAATTCGATTCCGGTGGACGATACGGTATGCCCTTTTTCCATTTGCCGCGATGTTGTGCTGGTTCCCATGCGCATCAGCGCCGCCGTGTTTCAGGAAGAAGGCAAGCGGGCGGGCGTCTTGCGCATCACTTTTGTATTGACCGACATGTTGTTGTCCGCTTTGCCGGATAACAGCATACATCTTTCCCTGATGGGCGACCATGCCAATGCGGCGAAACTTTTTATGGCACTGGAGCAGGGGTTGCGCGAAATACGCCTGGTTCCGGCGGCAGAAGACGGGGAAAGCGTACGCTTGCCGCGTGAGCACTTTATTCCGGGGGGGCTGGATGCGGGCGAGGCGCTGCTGACCTATCCGCCGGCGGCATTTGGTGGATTCCGGCATTTGCAGGAATACTTTATCTTGCCGGAGCGGTTTTGCGCTTTTTCCATCAGCGGGCTGGATCGCTGGCGCAATCGGGGAGCGGGCGATACCTTCACGCTGGAACTGGCGTTGGCAGATCTGCCGGATGCCCTGCCATCTGTTGACGTCAATTCCTTCCGGCTTTTTGTCACGCCCGCGGTCAACCTGTCCTCGTGCTCCAGCGAACCCATTGCGCTGGATCATCGTCGTCCCGCCTATCTGGTATCGCCCTCCGGGCGCAATAGCGAGCGTTACTGGACACACTCGGTAGAAGGCGTACACAGCATTGTTCAGGGTACTTCCGAGAGGCGGGAATACCATCATTTTCTGTCGGCAAATCCTTCGTCGGAAGTGGGGCTGGCGTATTCTGTCAGTCCCAGGCTGTCGCCGTTGTCCGGTAATGTGGAGCAGTGGATTTCCGTTTCCCACCCGCCAAAGACCAGCCTGGTGCCGGAAGTATTGTTGGTGGATATTACCTGCAGCAACGGCAATCTGCCGGAGCGCCTGAAAACCGGCGACATCAACCAGCCCAGTTCTACTTCTCCCGAGCTGGCGGATTTTGCCAACCTGTCTCCGCCGACTGCCGCGGTTCAGCCACCGATGGGTTCCGGGGTCCTGTGGCGTTTGCTGTCGCACCAGTTTCTCAATCTGTTTTCCATCGCCAATGCAGAGAATCTGCGTTCTATTTTGCGCCTGTACGTGTTCGGTGATACCCATGACCGGGCAGGCGTTCTTGCCAACCTGAAAAGGGTGGAATCCATTCTGGATGTGCAGGTGGAACAGGGACGGCATTTTGTGCAAGACCACATGATGCGGGGGCAGCATATTCGCATTGTTTTGCAGCATGAAGGGTTTGCGGGAGAAGGCGACATGTACCTGTTCGGTTCTGTGCTGAATCGTTTCCTGTCGGGTTATGCGGCACTCAACACCTACACGCGCCTGCAGGTAAGCGATGACCTGAACCGGCGTTTGTATCAATGGACAGCCCGCCTGGGCAGTCGTCCCCTGTTATAGGTCTGCCATGTCATCGCCTCCTGTGCCATCGCCCTCCGTGCTGGAGCAGTTGCTCGCCGCACCGCAGCTCTTTGCGTTTGGCCAGGCGGTGCGTATTTTGCATCACGCGTATGGTGGTGAGCGGGATGTGATTACCTTCATGCGGGAAGATTTGCGCATCCGTCCGAATCTGTCGCTGGGATTTCCGCCCTCCGATATTTTTTCGCTGGAGAATCTTTCCCTGCCGGAGCAAAGACGTTTTCTGATGACGGTCAACATGTTGGGGCTGTACGGCGCGTCCTCGCCCCTGCCGCTTTTTTACACCGAAACATTGCTGGACGAGCAGGCGGAAGACCGCAGCGCCATGCGTGATTTTGTTGACGTGATTGGTGACGGCTTGTTCAGTCTGTTTTTGTGGGCGAGTCGTTTTCGTTATCGTGCGCTGTTTGCGCTGACTGATCGGGGTGACGACCGATTGATGGGGCAGTTGTCCGCGCTGGGTGGCTCGGACTACCTGATGTCCGCCGGATACGAGGGATTACTGCAATTGAATGGACTGCTCTCCCAGCATCCCCGCTCTGCCGCGACCTTGCAGGCCTTTCTGCAAACCTTGCTGGGTGTGTCAGTCAGGATAGAAGAATGCGTGTTGTACCAGTTCTCCACGCCGGTAGAACAGCGCGCCTGCCTGGGTGTGGATACCTGTTTGGGAAGAATGGCCTTGTTGGGGACGCGCGCCCGAGATTTGGGGAGTAAAATCGGCATCTGCCTGGAGCGCTTGCAAGCGGAAGAGTGGCGCAGTTTCGTTCCCGGTGCGCCGGGGTTTGTGCGCCTGTGCCATCTGGTAGGCGTGTTTTGCTACGAACAACTGGTTTTTGACCTGCACCTTGTCATGGATCGGGACGCTGACATGGCGGCGGTTGAAAAGCGCGGTCTGGGGGTTCTCAATGGGGACACCTGGTTGGGGGATGGTACGCAGTACGTTCGTCAGGTGGTTTTTCCTGATTGTGAGGCGCATACGGCTTAAAAGAGGTGCGAACGAATGGAAGGGTATCGCGGGAGGTGGCGTTGCAGCGTGCTGGCGTGGTGTGTGCTGGGCATGGCTGCCGTGTTGTCGGGATGTGGCGGCAGCGGCGACGTTGTCATACAGCAAGGCACCGTATCAAGGGGTTCCAGCACGCCGGAAGGCGTTTCCTGGAACTTTGGCGAAAAAAAAGTGACGCTCAACGTGAAGGCGGCACCTGACCTCAATTTTTGGGAAGGGCAGTCGCATACCGTGCTTTTGTGTGTTTATCAGTTGAGTGACATGATTTCTTTCAAACAGTTTTCTGCGAAAGAGGAAGGCTTGCTCAAGCTATTGCGGTGCGAGTCGTTTGATGCGACAGTCAAGCAGTTCAACCGGCATGTCATCTCGCCCGGGCAGGTCAGCAGTCTGGTATATGACCGCATGGAAGGCACCCGGTATGTCGGGTTGGTAGCCGGGTTTAACAAGCTGGATCCGGCGGGATCTGCCCGCACCTGGTCTGTGCCGCTGACCACAAAAACAAAGGGATGGGTTTTCCGCGACACTTATTACTATCCTGCTCCTCTTGATATGGCGATAATGTTGGGGGCAGATTCCATACAAAAATCGGGAGACAAGACAGGAGACAAACCATGACAACAGGCCCCATATTTTGGCATCAGGGATTGTACCTGCAACCGCAGCACTTTCAGTACGGCGACAGGCGGTACGAATCCCTGTTGGGTGACATGGCGGACATCATGCATCCCTGGTGTTGGGGGGTGCGTACTGCCCTGCTGGACAAAGGCGCGCTGGCGGCGGGGACGCTGGCGCTTTCGTCGTTTTCAGGGATATTCCCCGCGGAAGGTATTCACATCCGTCTGCCGGGGAATGCTATTTGCGCGGGCAGAACGCTGGCGACAGAAGGGGTGGTTGAAGGAAGCAAAATGCAGGTTTATCTGGGCATTGCCCGTTCTTTCCCGGATCAGCCCAACGTCACGACAGGTGTCACACCCCAGTCTCTTGCCGCCGCACAGACGCGCTATGGGTTGATTACCGGTCAGCCCGCCATGCCGGATCTGTATGAAAACGCGCCCTCTGCCCATGTCAGAACGCTTGCGCACGTCCTGCATCTGGTGCTGGAGACAGAAAAGGAAAGCGCGGGCGACATGATACTCATACCGATAGCGAGAATCATTCGCCGACAGGACAGTTTTGTGGAAGACGGCGCCTATGTGCCGCCGACGCTTTTTCTGGAAGACGCGCCATCGCTGCATGCGTTGGTGCGTGAAATACGTGACCGCACAGTTGGCAAGGCCGGGCAACTGGATTTTTACAAGAATCTGGCGCAGCGCAGCAACATGCAGGGGGAACTTGCCGCACTCTTCATGATGCTGCGTTCGCTGTCGCGTTTTGCCACGCGTCTGGACATGGCCGCAGAAAAAAAGCACCTGCCGCTGTGGGATGCGTATGCGCTGTTGCGCGAGATGCTGGGCGAGATTTCGGTGTTTTCGCAGGAATACACTTCGCTGGGGTATCGTTATGATGAAGAGAACGGTATTGGTGCGAGCGCGGGAAGCGCATCTGCTGACCAGCGGCGGGGCAGGAAGATGGCTTATGTGCACGAGGACCCCGCACCAGTTTTCTTCCTGTTGCATGGCATTATTGTCAGTATTCTGGATGGGCTTTCGGTCGGGCCGCGTTACATGCTGAAATTTACCGCGGATCCGCCTTACCAGAGGCTGGAACTTTCCCCTAATGTGCTGGACAACCTTCAGGGGGACAACGAATACTGGCTGGTGTTGCAGTCTGACACCACCGATCTGGAACCACAGGCGTCCGCCATCAGCAAGCAACTCAAGATGGCCGCCAGCAGCAGTATTTCCGCCATTTTGACGCATGCCTTGCCGGGCATTCCCTTGATTCGCGAGAGTACGCCGCCCCTGGGTGTGGCGCGGAAAAAAGGGGTAGCTTACCTGCGCATTGACAAGAACTCACCGCTTTGGGCGGATGTGCCCATGCAAAAGAAACTGTCGCTCAGTTGGCACGACGCACCGTCCGATCTGGAAGTCTTTCTTGTGGTGACCGGAAGCTGACATGCACGTGTTCAAAGCCTATCTGCCGCTGGTCGCCTTTGCCGCGCTTTTTCGGGACGATTCCTCCCTGCACCAGACCGATTTTGCCGTGGTGCGTGCGGACGCGGAGTCTCTGCTGGAGGGTGCGCACAGCGCAACCAGCGCGTATCGGGAGAATCAGTCCGCGTTGCTGGACGATGCGGCACTGGCGGCTTGTGCTTTTGTGGACGAGGCACTGCTCTCTGTGGACTGGGCGGGCAGGGCACAATGGGAAGCGCATCCGCTGCAATGGGTGCATTTTTCGGAAAACAATGCGGGTGAAGTGTTTTACCGGCGTTTGCAGGATATTATTGCCTGGCATGTACCGGTGACCGGAGCCGCTGCCTTGCCCGTTGCGGTGCGTGGTTTTTGGGCGCGGCTTTTTCGGCGCGAACCGCCGCCGAAAAGAGAGACACTGGCAAAGAAAGAACCTGTGGTGACAACGGCGAGGCAGGTGAAAGCGGACAATGAGCCGGTTGCTGTGCAGAGCGTCCGGCACGAGGTATTGGGGGTATTTGCCATTTGCCTGACACTGGGGTTTAAGGGCAAGCATCATGGGGAACAGGATCGCAAGGCTTTGCACGGCATCGCGCTGGACTGTCTGCAAGGCTCGCTGATTGGCAAGATGGCGGATCAGGGAAAATGGATCATGCCGGAAGCGTATTACATGCCCGCCAGTGCATCCAGGCGCAGCGTGTCCGCTCTGGCATGGGCATGGTTCTGGATTGTATTGCCTGCTGTTATCACGATAGGGATTTACGGTTTTTACGACACCATCCTGATCACACATCTGGAAGACTGGCTGCGGATAGTTCGCGGGGGACAGTAAAAAATGGGAAAAGTGCTGTCCGCCGTACTCAAGATACTACTGATTCTGGTATTGCTCGCCGGGCTGGGTGGTTTGGGTTTTTGGCTGCACCAGTACGAAGGCTGGTCTTATCTGCATTTGGGCTTGATTTTGCTGGGTGCGGTCATCGTCGTGTTGCTTGTGTACGGTGCACGACGCTGGTACTACCGCCGCCGGGAAAAGCGTTTCATCCGCAGCATGATAGACCACGATGCGGCGACACTGAAAGTCAACGAAGAAAACGAGCGCATCAATAGCCTGCGAGAGCACTGGCAGGAAGGCATGCGCATACTGCGGTCGTCCCGCCTGCGCGTGAGCAGGAATCCGGTTTACGCGCTTCCCTGGTTCATGGTGATAGGGGAACCCGGCGCGGGTAAATCCACGGCGATAGCCTGTGCCAGAGCGCTGGCATACGCCAGCGAAGCAGGTCCGCTGGCGTATGCGCCCAACACGCAGAACTGTGACTGGTGGTTTTTTGAGAAGGCGGTTATTCTGGATACGGCGGGGCGCTATGTGGCGCCTGCGGAAAAAGAAGACAACCGGCGCGAATGGCGCGAACTGCTTTCCCTGGTGTCTCGCCAGCGTCGGCGTGAGCCGTTGAACGGCATTATACTGGTCATTCCCGCCACGCGCCTGATGTCGGCGGACACCAGCGCGGAGCAGGATTATGGTCGTTTGTTGCGGCAGCGTTTGAGCGAGGTTGCCGGTACACTGGGCGCTGACATACCGGTGTATATCCTGATCAGCAAAATGGACAGGGTATTGGGCCTGACCGAACTGGCGTCCATGATGCCTGTTTCGCAGCGCGAACAGGTATTGGGGTTGTTGCGGCGCGACGAAGGCATTGAACGATTCCTGCAAATGACGATGGCGAAAGTGCAGGAACGCCTTCGGGAGATTGCCTTGACACTGGCGCTCAAGGTGGGCAACCACAGCGGGCGTTGTGCCTTGTTTGCGGGTGAGTTTTCCCTCTTGTATCCGGGCTTGAGTGCTTTGGTGAGACGGGTGTTTGGTGATACCCCGTACAGCGAGACACCGCTTTTTCGGGGACTGTTCTTTTCCAGTGGGCGTCAGGAAGGCGCGGTACGCGCGAACAGTCTCGCCCGTTTGCAGACACTGAAAACGTGTCAGTGGAAATTACCGGATACCCATGCCCCGCTTTTTCTGGATAACCTTTTCAGTGTCATTCTGCCCAGAGAGCGAGCCATTGCGCGCTTTGCGGACAATCTGGTGCAAGGACTGGGCATCACGCGCAACCTGGGTTACATGGTGTGGCTGGGCGTTTTGCTTTCCCTGTGCGTGTACTTTACCCTGAATTTTGCCGAAAACCGCCACACGCTCGTTTCGCTTGCCGCGCACATCAAGAGCCCGCCTGTGTGGAGCCGTTCCCTAAACGAGGCGATTGCCCAGATGGATCTGTTGACCGCAGCGATTCGTGCGGAAGAAGAGCGGGTGCAATCAGGCTGGTGGCGCTATCCCGGTTACCCTGAGACACACCAGGCGATTGACGAGGCGAAAGAGCGGTATGTGCAATGGATGCGCCCGCGCATGTTTTACCAGCACGACACCGACATCAGCCGTATGCTGGCGAGTCATCCGATGGAAGAGCGGGCGCTGATGCTGGCCCTGTATTGCGAGTATCTTGCCTGGATGGACAAGGTATTCCTTGCCGCCGGGCGTGGGGACGACTTACCGTTGCCCGCTGCGGATCTGGCACTGGACTATATGACCCAGGGGGGTGAAAGTCTGCCGCTGGGCAACCCGGCGCTGGCGCGTGTTTTTTCCGCCTACATCGAGTGGGAAGCGCCGGATATGCGTGAGCGGATACGTGAGCAGAGCAATGCGATTTTTCGGCGGAACATGGTGTTACTGGGCAATTACGCAGACTGGATTACCCAATGGTTGCAGACCCGTAGCCTGCTTGCCCCGGTTCAGATGGGGAAATACTGGCCGCAGGCGAGTGTGGATTGGCAGATTTCCCGTGCCTACACGCCCGCTGGCCGACAGCGTCTGGACAAAATGCTGGCGGATTTGAGCGCGGTGGCGCCAGACAAGGCTGCTTTCCAGAAAAGGGCGAAAACATATCTGGCGCAATATGCCAACGACTATCGCAATGCCTGGTGGAATATGGCCGCACAGTTCGACGAAGGAATCAAGACGCTCAAAACAGATTCCCAGTGGCGCAATACGTCTGTTGCGATGGCGACACCCGCCAATCCGTACTTTCTTTTCATTCGGGACATGATGGAAAACCTGAAAGCCGTTGATGACATTGGCGGCAATGGCGCAATAGACAAGTTGCCGGATCTGTTTGTACACGTGTTGCAGACATCCCGGTCCGCGCAGGATGCCGAGAAACTGATTAAATCGCTGGAAAAGGGGGACAAAAAAGGTTTGGTGGAAGGGGTTAAGGAAAAACTGCAGACAGAATCGCAAAAAGTGATTTCCGGCGTGACGGATCAGGATCTGTCGCCGCTGGAAAAACTGCTGACGGCTTATTTAAAGGCGCTGGAAGAATTGTCACATGACGTAGGCAATCACGCCAAGTCCTTGCAGATGGCCTCTGCCGGTTATGGGAACGCTGCCGAAAAAACCTCTGTTTCTGCCGCTTATGAGGCGGAACGGGCGCTGGAAGGTGCGGTGGACAAACAGTTTGCCGATCACCAGACATTCTGGAAACTCGTTAGGGGGCCCACAAACTTTTTTACCCGTGTCGTCGTTGGGCGCTCTGCCTGTTTGCTGAATCACAAGTGGGTGGACGATGTGACGACCTATCATGGCGAGTCGGGCGACGAAACGCGGCGCTGGCAGTTACTTTTCGACAAGGGCGGCAGGGTGGAAAAATTCGTGGAAGGGCCGCTTAAACCCTTTATCGGGTCAACGGCTACCGGCTACAAGAGGAACGTGTGGTTTGACCAGTCTTTCCCGTTGCGGGATGAACTGCTGGCATTTATCAGCGTGTCCCGGGAAGCGTATGTGCCGCCGGAGAAAGAATACAAGGTGACGATAAAAGCGCTACCGGTCAATGTCAACGCACAGGCGGAAAAGCCGCATCATGTGCGTCTTTCCCTGACGGACGACGAAGGGGTGCAGGTGTTGGACAACTACAATTTCCCTGTCAGCAAAACCTTTGTCTGGCGTCCGCAGAAAAGCAGCAAGGTGAAGCTGGAAATCGCTTTTGCCACGGCGACGATCAGCGTGGAGTGGACAGGGATATTCGCGCTGCGCGATTTTCTGAAAGAATGCAAGAGCGGTGTACTGACGCTGACCAAAAAGGATTTTGAAAAAGACAGCGCCATTTTGGGCGAACTGGATGTAGAACAGATTACGCTGCGCTTCGACATCAAGGGGCGGGATCCCGTACTGGCATTGCAAGACCCGCCCACGGTTGGACGAATACCGTCTGGCGCGGCGGAATGTCCGCCGGGTCTGGAAGTGCCGGGCATCTAGCGGAGAGCGCACGATGAGAAGAATCTGGCACATGCGCGCCCACCCGTTGTTATTTGGCCTGTGGGTGTTTGTCGCGTCAACGATGGTGGGAACGGTGACGCAAGGGGATGTGGATTATCAGGAAGTATTGTTTCGCCTGTACCAGCGGTATGCCCACTATGCGAGAATACAGGACATGCTGGACATATTTTCGGAGGGCAGACCGAGCGCGCCGTCCGGCGGACAAGCCAGAATCGTCGCGAGTCAGGGCAGCGCGGCGCATCCGTCTGGTGGCGCGCCGGTGGCGGAATTGCTGCCGCCGCGTGATGGCACGCCGGACGCATCCCCTCCGCACACTCTGACCGTTCTGGGTTTTGGTTCGCGCGGGCAGGACTTCTGGGCGGATTTTCGCTTGAGCGATCCGGTACACACCGTGCAGGTGTCGTACCAGAAAGAATTGTCTGCCTGGACAGTGCAATTGCCCGGCAACTGGACAATACGCGGGGAAAAAAAGAAATACACGCTGTCTCACCCGCTCGTTGCCCGGTTCGCGGTACTGGAAGCGTCTCCCGATACGCGTCTGCGTTTTTATGCCAGGAAGCGGGCACAGATTACTGACAGTGAGCCGGAAGTGCTTATTAACGGTACACATATGCATGTTACAATCAAAGCGAAAGGGCGTGAGGGAGCGGCAAAGCAGGGTTCACCCGCCCGCCCGCCAGCGAAAGGGACGGTGGCGCCATGAATGAAGAAGTCATTTACGCGGATGTTATTGGCGACCTGGCGGTTTCGGGTGGTGTTGTCCGGCTGGCGCTTTACACGGAATACCCTCCCCCGCTGTCCGCCGATGGCACCCAGCCGCCCTCCGAGTTTCGGGTGCGTCACAGGCTGGTTATCCCCCTGTCCGGGCTGATTCAGGCCCTGCCTCTTTTCGACAGCTTTCGCCGTCAACTGGAAAGCCAGGGATTTCCGATAGATGCGCTGAAAGAAGCACTCATTGAACCGTCAGGCGCTGTGCCTGACAAAGGAGCGTGATATGTTGAGCAATCCCGCGTTTTCCTTTCGGGTCAGCAACCAGAGCAAGAACCTGTTTGAAGTCGTTTCCTTTACCGGCAGGGAGGGGATTTCCGAGATTTACGAATTCACCATCCTGCTGATTTCTGAACAGGCGGATGTGGATTCCGCCAGCATGATGCAGGGGCTGGCGACTTTTTCGGTCAATCCGCCTTTTTCCGGTGAAAGCCCCGCCGTATTTTCCGGCGTCATCGTTTCGTGCGAGGCATTGCACCGCATTCAGGATTACCATCTTTACCGGGTATGCATGCGCCACAAATTCTGGCGTTTGAGCCTGCCGGTTTTTTCCCGTGTTTTTGTGGACCAGAAGCCGCAGGATTTTATGACGACTGCGCTGGATGATGGCGAGATGCACAGCGGTGTGGATTACGATATGCGCCTGCATGGTGGTTATCGCGCGTATGACTTCGTGTGTCAGTACAACGAATCCGCGTTTGCCTTTGTTTCCCGCTGGCTGGAAAGTCTGGGCATTTACTACTGGTTTGCCCACGCAGATGATGGTGGCAAATGTATCATGGCAGATGACAAAAGCGCCCATGCTCATCTGGGCGGACACGAAAAGTGCCGTTTTGCGCCGCCCTCCGGCATGGCAGTGGAAAATCCGGGCCAGATCATCACCGAGTTTACCTGCGCCACTGTGCCGGTACCCGGGAAAATCAAGCTGAAAACCTACAATCGTCAGCGCCCCAGCTTGGATCTGCTATGCGAAGCGGATGTCAGGAACGGTGGCGTGGGAACCTGGTATTACTACGGAGACAACTACCTGGACAAGGAAGAAGGGCAGAAGCTGGCACAGCTGCGGAGTCAGGAATTGCTGTGCCAGGAAACCCGCTTTTGGGGGGTGTCGCACAATCCGTCCTTGCGCCCCGGATACCTGTTCAATTTGGAGCACCACTATCGGCAGAAGTGGAATCAGCCCTATCTGACGGTGGGCGTGCTGCACGAAGGGAGCCAGTCTCGCCAGGTAGTGCGGCACTATGGCATTGGTTCGCTGGATGATGCGGATCGCCTTTTTTACCGCAATCGTTTCCAGTGCATTCCCGCCGATGTGCAGTATCGTCCACCGCGCCTGACGCCCTTGCCGAAAGTGGCGGGTGCGGTGCCTGCCGTCATTGATGCGGAAGGGACGGGGGAATTTGCTGTCATTGACAGTCAGGGGCGTTACAAGGTGCGTCTGCCTTTTGACATTGCCGACAGGGGGGCGGGCAAATCCTCCTGCTGGATACCCATGATGCAACCCTATGGTGGCGCGAAAATGGGCTTTCATGCTCCCCTGCACAAGGGTACGGAAGTGCTGGTGATGTTCATGGACGGCAACCCCGATTTGCCAGTCGTAGCCGGTGTGGTTCCCAACCCGCAGAATCCTTCCCGGGTGACGGATACCAATGCCACCCGGATTCAGTTTGACAGCGCCAGCGGTCAGAATATGCACATGGAAGACGCGCCCGGCAAGGAACATATCCTGATGACCAGTCTGGATGGCAGCTGCGTGTTCAAAATCGGCAACATTGAGTGAGATTTTCCTGACGCGGGGAGACGTGCGTCAACCGATGCGAGAGTGAGGGAAAGCCCGCATGGCACTTCCACCAGACGGTGACGGCAAGCCGGACGGCACACCGCCGGAAGAGGACGCACAGATCGCTTCCTCTGGCGGGGACACGCCTGTGGACAATGGCGAGACACCCGAGGACGACGATACCGATACGTCCGATGCGTCCAATATACCGGATATGCCGGACGTACAGGACACACCCGATTTGACACAGCAGTATGAAGCATCCGCTGATGCACCGGACGCGTCGGGTGTGCCGGATAGCGATTCCTCCTCGGATGATGAGATCGCTTTGGCAGGTGTGGGTGTCGCAGGCGCGGGCGCCGCTGGCGCCGGAATGGGAGACGGTGGCGGGCATCATCCCACCCCGACTGCCCCGCCTTCGCCTACACCCGACCCCACACCATCGCCTGACCCCACGCCTGCACCCACGCCGCCATCGCCGACACCCGACCCGACTCCATCGCCGACACCTGACCCGACTCCGTCGCCGACACCTGACCCGACTCCGTCGCCTACACCTGACCCGACTCCGTCGCCCGCACGTGACGCGAGTCCGGCGCGTGGTGCGGGCGCGGCTCGGGGGGGTGGTGGGGCGG
>JAISAG010000034.1 GCA_031266815.1 Burkholderiaceae bacterium
GCGAAAACTCAGCATGGCGCCATTGTGCCCTCCCTCAACGGTGTGGTTGTACACCACATCCAGGATGACCTCAATATTCCGGCTGTGCAGTGCCTTGACCATGTCGCGGAACTCCGAAACGGGAGAGGTTCCCGGACGACCAGACCAGTAGCGTTTTTCGGGTGAAAAGAAGTTGATGGTGGAATAACCCCAGTAATTGCTGAGACCCATTTTCAGGAGGCGCGATTCGTCACACCGTGCGTGGACAGGGAGCAGGCTGATTGCCGTAATCCCCAGTTTTTCAAGGTAATCCAGCACGGCGGGGTGTGCCATGCCCGCATATGTGCCGCGCAATGCCTCCGGCACATCCGGATGCATTTGGGTAAAGCCTTTGACATGCGCTTCGTACAGGATGGTCTGGGCAACTGGCGTATTGGGACTGGAAACGCCTTCCCAGTCATACGGCTCGTGTATTACTTTTCCTTTCAGGGCGATGCGTGCCGTATCCGTCGGATGGTCGTCGAGGAATTCGTCCTCACCGCCGTACTGGCCGACAACCTCTCTGGCGTAGGGATCCAGCAGCAACTTCAACGGGTTGAAACGAAGCCCTTTTGCTGGCGCGTAAGGACCTGCCACGCGATACCCGTATATCAACCCGGGTTCTGCGGACGGCAGGTAGCCATGCCAGATACCCTCCCGAACTGAAGGGAGGGTATATTTTGCAACTTCTTGCTCCCCGGTTTCGTCAAAGAGGCAGAGCGTCACCGACTCTGCGTTTGGCGCGACCAGCGCGAAATTGACCCCCGCGCCGTCCCAGTGTGCGCCGAGCGGCAGGTGAGTGCCGGTTTGCAGGGGCGCGCGCCCTTTGTTCATGAAGATTCCTTTCTGATCAGCATACAAGTGGCGAGTGGTGGCGCGGTTATTTCCAGCGACCATGCCTGCCCGTTGGAATAGGTTGGCCTTGCTTCCAGCAACGCGTTGTGGATGCCGCTTCCCCCGTAGACACGTGCGTCCGTGTTGATGATTTCGCGGTACCTCCCGGGTTGGGGGACGCCGATACGATAGCCGTAACGCGGCATAGGGGTAAAGTTGCTGATGACAATGACAAAGTTGCCGTATTCATCGTACCGAATGAACGAAAAGACCGAATTGTCCACGTCTTCATGGATAATCCACTGGAAGCCGTTTCGCTCGAACGCCAGGCGGTGCAGGGCAGAAAAATCCCGGTATACCGTGTTCAGGTCGCGTACCAGCCTTTGCACGCCGAGGTGCAAGGGGTAATCCAGCAAGTGCCAGTCCAGGCTGGCGTCGGCGTCCCACTCTGCGTGTTGCGCAAATTCCCCTCCCATGAACAACAGCTTTTTCCCGGGGTATCCCCACATGAAACCGAAATAGCACCGCAGATTGGCAAAGCGCTGCCACTCGTCACCCGACATACGGCCTATCAGGGAACCTTTACAATGCACGACCTCGTCGTGCGAGAGCGGGAGAATGAAATTTTCGAAAAAGGCGTACATGATGCCAAATCGCACCCTGTCGTGGTGATAGCGCCTGAAGAAAGAGTTTTCGCGCATGTAGGCAAGCGTATCATGCATCCATCCCAAATTCCATTTGAAGTGAAAACCAAGTCCGCCATCCCATGTGGGGCGCGAAACAGAAGGAAAGCTGGTTGATTCCTCTGCCATGGTTACTGCCTCGGGACGCAAGGTTCCCACGGTTTCATTCATTTTGCGCAGGAAAGCAATGGCTTCCAGGTTTTCTTTTCCGCCATAGCGATTCGGGACCCACTCCCCGGGTGCGCGACTGTAGTCGCGGTACAGCATGGAAGCCACCGCGTCCACGCGCAGGCCGTCCACCCCGTAACGTTCGATCCAGAACAATGCGTTGCTGACGAGATAGTTGCAAACCTCCGTTCGGCCGAAATTGTAAATGATGCTCCCCCAATCCTGGTGAACCCCCTCCTTGGGGTCTTCGTGTTCGTACAGGCAGGTGCCATCGAAGCGGGCCAGCCCGTGCGCATCGGATGGAAAATGGGCGGGAACCCAGTCCAGAATGACACCGATGCCGTTGTCATGCGCCGTTTCGACAAACCGGCGAAATGACTCGGGGGAGCCATACCGGGAAGTGACCGCGTACAGTCCTGTTGGCTGGTATCCCCAGGAACCGTCGTATGGGTGTTCCGTAATGGGCAGCAACTCAATGTGTGTAAACCCCATGTCTTTCACGTAGGGGATGAGCTGCTCCGCCAGTTCGTCGTAGGTCAGCCATTGCCAGAAACCATCCCGACAGACCTTGCGCCACGACCCCAGATGGACCTCGTAAATGCTGATAGGCGCGTTGAGCGCGTTGGCGCGCTGGCGGTCCTCGCGGGACGGATAGACATCCGGCAGGCGGTGGACGATGGATGCCGTGTCAGGGCGCATCTCAGCACGGAGGGCGAACGGGTCGGATTTGAGTATGATGTTGTCTTCCTGCGTTTTTATCTCGTATTTGTACAAGTCTCCCGGCAGTACGTGCGGGATGAATATTTCCCACGCACCGCATTCGCTCCGGAATCGCATCATGTGGCGCCGCCCATCCCATCCGTTGAAATTGCCGACTACAGACACTCTGCGGGCATTGGGCGCCCAGACCACGAACGAAACGCCAGCAACGCCATCCCATTCCGCAGGATGCGCCCCCATCCGTTCGTAGGGGCGGCGATGCGTTCCCTCTGCCAGCAACCAGATATCCATGTCGCCCAGCACGCGGGAAAACCGGTAGGCATCCTCCAGCTTTTGCGTATATTCGCCCCAATCAACGCTGAAGCGGTAGGTGAATACTTCCTTTTTGTCGGGGATAATTCCTTCGAACAAGGCTGTGTTCGCAACGCGCGTCAGCACACCCGCATTGTGGTTGGTGGCGCTCTCCAGGACCGAAACCCCCCACGCTCCGGGAATGAACGCCCGCACAACGATCTTCCCTCCCACATTGTGCATGCCCAGCACAGAAAAGGGATCCCTGTGATCACCGGCAATCAGGGCATTGAAATCGGCAGGTGGCAGCAAACCATTTGGCATGACAAGTGTTCCCCTTGCAATCTTTCAACTCATTTGCTCCGCATCCTGTTCTGCTGATCGCCGGAACAGGAAAAAGCGCGAAAGGCTCTGTACACAGGCAGTGCGAAAAATGTTTCTCCATGTTAAGTCATTTTCCTGTTTTATTCCAGTACTTGCCGTGCGCCAGACCCTGTCGTACGGACGAGGCTTTTCGGAAAGTCATGAGACGATTGCAATCCGGTGGCACGGCTGCTCTGCGTTGAGTCCGACGAGGCCTCGCGGCGCAGGGTGTTTGCGCTGAGTACTTTGATTAAGCCTGATGAGGCGTGACAGCGGTATAATGCCGGGGTTACCCCCTTCTGCCACCACCATGCACATTGTTCCGGGTCCCTCCGCCCTGTCCGCCTTTCGCGCAAGGAACCTGCTGTCGCGTCTGCAGGCGGTGGATGCGGGTATCACAGGGATTGATGGACGCTTTTTGCACTTTGTTCATTCAAGCGCCCCTTTGTCCGACGGGCATATCCGGTGCCTTTCGGCGCTTCTGGACTATGGCACGCCCTATGCGGGGGAAGAAAACGGAAAGGAAGTCGTGGTGGTTCC
This sequence comes from Burkholderiaceae bacterium, assembly GCA_031266815.1. GTDB lineage: Bacteria > Pseudomonadota > Gammaproteobacteria > Burkholderiales > Burkholderiaceae_D > Oxalobacter. The sequence goes on from JAISAG010000034.1 coordinate 3,618, forward strand.
CCGCCCGGGAACCATTTCCCCCTGGTCATCCAAGGCAACGGACATCATTCACAATTGCGGCGTGACCGGTGTATCGCGTGTGGAGAGGGGAACGGCCTATTACCTGCACCATCGCGAAGGTTTGCAGGTGTGGCGTGAACCCTTGCTGGCATCTTGCCTGCCTTTGCTGCACGACAGAATGACTGAAACGGTTTTTCTGGAAAGACAGTCTGCCCACCGGCTCTTTCAGCAGTTGGAATCCGCACCGCTGGCGTCTGTTGACATGATGGCGGAAGGTGTTCAGGCGCTGGTTCGCGCCAATGCAGAGATGGGGCTGGCGTTATCGGATGACGAACTGGATTACCTTTTTCACGCGTTTTCAGCAATGGCGCGCAATCCCACTGATGTGGAACTGATGATGTTTGCCCAGGCAAACAGCGAGCATTGCCGTCACAAAATTTTCAATGCCGGATGGACAGTGGATGGCACGAAGCAGGACGCGTCACTGTTCGGGATGATCAGGCATACGCATGCGCAACACCCCGAAGGGACAATAGTGGCGTACCGTGACAATGCCTCCGTCATTCAGGGAAGCGTCGTCAGCCGTTTCTATCCGGGGGGTGAGCAATCAGGCTATACCTATGGGGAATCGAAAGAGCTGACGCACATTTTGATGAAAGTGGAAACGCACAATCATCCCACCGCCATTTCGCCTTTTCCGGGCGCGGCAACAGGCGCGGGAGGAGAAATACGGGATGAAGGCGCAACGGGCAGGGGAGCAAAACCCAAGGCGGGGCTGACGGGGTTTACCGTGTCGCATCTGTCGTTGCCGGATGCGCGCCGGGAATGGGAGGGCAATGCCGATGTGACGCGGGAGATTCCAGGGAAACCCTCACCTTCAGTTGAAGTGTACGGCAGACCCGACAGAATAGCGTCCCCCCTGCAAATCATGCTGGATGGACCGATTGGCGGTGCAGCATTCAACAACGAGTTTGGTCGCCCCAATCTGGCCGGGTACTTTCGCACTTACGAACAGAATGTGGGCGGACGGGTGTATGGCTACCACAAGCCCATCATGATTGCGGGCGGCGTCGGCAATATCCTGGCGCAGCATACCGACAAGCAAGCGCTTTTGCCGGGCAGTCTGCTCATACAACTGGGAGGTGCCGGCATGCGAATTGGTATGGGCGGCGGGGCGGCGTCCTCCATGGCAACGGGGACCAATACAGCCGACCTGGATTTCGATTCGGTGCAACGGGGCAATCCTGAAATGCAACGGCGCGCCCAGGAAGTAATCAATGCCTGCTGGGCGATGGGTGCACACAACCCTATCCTTTCCATTCACGATGTTGGTGCGGGAGGACTGTCCAACGCCCTTCCTGAAATTACGAACGATGCGGGTCGGGGTGCTGTTTTTGATTTGCGGCGTATCCCGCTGGGAGAAAGCGGCATGTCTCCAAAAGAGATATGGAGCAACGAATCGCAGGAACGCTATGTGATCGGGATTGCGCCGGAAAGCCTGCCTGTATTCGCATCGTTGTGTGAGCGGGAGCGCTGCGGGTACGCTGTTGTCGGCACGGCAACAGGGGAAAGACAGCTCAGGTTGCTTGATTCGCAGTATGGCAACGTGCCAGTGGATATGCCAATGGATGTTTTGCTGGGCAAGCCGCCGCAGATGCATCGGGATGTCGTCCACGCAACGCTTTTCTCTCCTGCTGTTCGCACGGCGGGGCTGGATTTGGCGGAAACGGCGGAAAAGATACTGCAGTTCCCCGCTGTCGCCGACAAAACCTTCCTGATTACGATTGGCGACCGCACGGTTGGCGGCCTGACGTCGCGGGATCAGATGGTCGGCCCGTGGCAGGTTCCCGTTGCGGATTGTGCGGTTACCCTGATGGATTTCAGCGGTTATGCGGGAGAGGCAATGGCGATGGGAGAGCGCCCGCCGCTTGCGGTCATTTCCGCGCCTGCGTCCGGTCGCATGGCGATTGGCGAGGCGTTGACCAACATCGCGTCCGCGCCGATTGCCGACATATCGGATGTCAAGTTGTCGGCAAACTGGATGGCCGCGTGTGGTCAGCCCGGTCAGGACGCCGATTTGTTCGATACTGTCAGGGCGGTGGCCATGACGCTTTGCCCCGCGCTGGGTATCAGCATTCCCGTTGGCAAGGATTCTCTTTCCATGCGAACAACATGGCAGGATGCGGAGAAGGAAAAGGAAGTCATCTCACCCGTATCGCTCGTTGTATCCGCTTTCGCTCCTGTGCCGGATGTCAGACGGGCGCTGACACCGCAACTGAAAACGGAAGGAGGGGAGACCTGCCTGTTACTGCTTGACTTGGGGAATGGGAAAAACCGTTTGGGCGCTTCCGCCCTGGCGCAAGTGACGTGCCAACTGGGAAATGCGGTACCCGATGTGGACGACCCCGCCGCGCTGAAATCCTTTTTTTCCGCGATACAGCAGCTTAACGTGGAGGGCAGGATACTGGCGTACCATGACCGCTCCGATGGCGGACTTTTTGTGACCGTTTGCGAGATGGCATTTGCGGCGCGCTGTGGCGTAACACTCCAGCTTGATACCCTGCTTCCCCCGCGTGCTTCAACGGAAGAATTGCACGCCGCACTGTTTCACGTCCTGTTTGCCGAAGAACTGGGCGCGGTCATCCAGGTGCGGAAAAAAGACCTGCCGCATGTGCAGCGCGTCCTGTTCGCGCACCATCTGGCACAAATGACACACGAAATCGGCGTTGTTGGTCACGAAAAAAATCTGCGCGTAATGCGGGGAGATGAAACCGTCTATTCCCGTCCCATCATGCATCTCCACCGCCTGTGGAGTGAAACAAGCTGGCGCATGGCACGTTTGAGGGACAATCCGGATTGTGCCGATGCACAGTACGACCGACTGAAAGACGAAGACGACCCGGGCATTTCTTCTTACGTGCCATTCGACATGACAGATGATGTGGCGGCGCCATTCATTCGGACCGGTATTCGTCCCCGCGTAGCCATTTTGCGGGAGCAAGGCTCCAATTCGCACATTGAAACCGCGTATGTCATGCACAAGTCCGGTTTTTCCGCCGCCGATGTCCACATGAGTGATCTGATTGCTGGCAGGCTCAATCTGGCTGATTTCATCGGCATGATCGCGGTGGGCGGTTTTTCCTATGGAGATGTGCTGGGCGCGGGAGAGGGCTGGGCAAAAACCATCCTTTTTCACGCGCGGTTAAAAGAACAATTTGCCCGTTTTTTTGCCCGCAGCGATACATTCGCGCTGGGTATTTGCAATGGTTGCCAGATGATGAGCAACCTTCACGAAATTATTCCGGGCGCCGCTGCCTGGCCCCGGTTCACGCGCAACAAATCGGAGCAATTCGAAGCCCGCCTCACCACAGTGGCGATTTCGCCTTCCCCCTCCCTGTTCTTTGACGGCATGACCGGTGCGCGCTTGCCTATTGTCGTTTCTCACGGAGAAGGGCTTGCCGATTTTTCAGCGCGGGGCGACATATCTGCCGTTCATGTTGCCATGCGCTATGTGGATAACGCCGGACGACCGACAGAAGCCTATCCGTTCAACCCGAACGGTTCGCCCGATGGCATCACGGCAGTGACAACGCTGGATGGGCGGTTCACCATCCTGATGCCCCACGCGGAACGTCTGTTCAGAACAGTGCAGCATTCGTGGCACCCTGAATCGTGGGGAGAAGATGCCCCCTGGTTGCGCATGTTCCGTAACGCGCGCAAGTGGGCGGGATAGGCAGGCTATCCCGCAGCGGCAGACAGGGGGCGTTCTGCCGGACGGCTGGGGTTTGCCTGTATAATGCCCGATTTGCATAACGATGTTCCGTCCGCTGACATGAAATCCGCCGAGATTCGTGAGAAATTCCTTCGCTTTTTTGCCGAACGGGGACACACCGTTGTCCGCTCGAGTTCGCTGGTCCCTGGAAATGACCCGACCATGCTGTTGACCAACGCGGGGATGGTGCAGTTCAAGGATGTATTCCTGGGGATTGATACGCGGCCCTACACCCGGGCAGCTTCCGTGCAGCGCTGTGTTCGTGCGGGTGGCAAACACAACGATCTGGAAAATGTGGGATACACGGCGCGGCATCACACCTTTTTTGAAATGCTGGGAAACTTCAGTTTCGGGGACTATTTCAAAGAGGAAGCCATCACCTGTGCATGGGAACTGCTGACAAAAGGATACGGTATTTCCCCTGATCGCCTGTGGGTGACGGTTTACCACGAAGACGACGAAGCATTCGCCATCTGGGAAAAAGAGGTGGGGTTGCCCAAAGAACGCATCTTGAGGATAGGCGACAATAAGGGTGCGCGCTATGCCTCCGACAACTTCTGGCAGATGGCGGATGTGGGACCGTGCGGCCCCTGCAGCGAGATTTTTTACGACCACGGACCGGAAGTTGCGGGCGGGCTGCCGGGTACGCCGGAAGAAGAAGGGGACCGCTACATCGAAATATGGAACCTGGTCTTCATGCAGTTCAACCGTGACGAAGCGGGCAATCTTTCCCTTCTGCCCAAGCCCTGCGTGGATACGGGTATGGGACTGGAACGGCTTGCCGCCGTCCTGCAAGGCGTACACAGCAACTACGACATTGACCTTTTCCGGCACCTTATCCGCGCGGCGGCACGCGAGACCGGCACACAAAATCTGGCGGACAACTCACTCAAGGTCATTGCGGACCACATTCGCGCGGCGGCGTTCATGATTGTGGATGGACTGGTTCCGGGCAGTGAGGGGCATGGTTACGTCCTGCGCAGAATCATCCGGCGCGCTTTGCGGCACGGGCACAAACTGGGACAATCCCGACCCTTCTTTCACCGTCTGGTCAAGGACTTGAGCGACGAAATGGGGTCTGCTTACCCTGAATTGCCGTCTGCTGCGGAGCGGGTGACACAAGTGCTGTTGCATGAAGAAACCCGTTTTGGCGAAACACTGGAACACGGAATGAAAATTCTGGACATTGCACTGGGCGACAACGAAAAACAACTGGCAGGTGAGACAGCGTTTACCCTGTACGATACATACGGATTTCCGCTGGATTTGACTGCGGACATTTGCCGCGAGCGGGGCGTTGCGCTGGATATGGCTGGTTTTGAATCGGCGATGGCGCAGCAAAAGGAAATGGCGCGCACGGCAGGCAAATTCAAAATGGCGGCCGTACTCGAATACCAGGGAGAAAAAACGGATTTTGTCGGGTATGACCACCTTCAGGACGAAAGCAAAATCGTTGCCCTGTACGCGGATGGCGTACCGGTTGCCCAACTCCGCGCGGGACAGGAAGGCGTCGTTGTACTGGACAAAACGCCGTTTTATGCGGAATCCGGCGGACAAGTGGGCGATGTGGGCACACTGTCCGGCAGCGGTGTCTCGTTCGATGTAAGCGACAC
>JAISAG010000038.1 GCA_031266815.1 Burkholderiaceae bacterium
GTGACCGAGACAACCCTCCTTAGTAGGCGAGGGAACGAGTACCGCAGTAACGCAGTGATGCGCCCGCATTCGTCGTTTCTATCCCGCATCGCCGTTTCCTTGCCGGAATGGGATGGACAAACGCGCAAGCGGAAATGCCGCCGTGCATTTGCCGTTTCCGTACTCGCCTGCCTTATCAGCGCGCTCTGTGCCGCACCGGCGCTGGCGCAAACGTACACCGGTATCTCCAGTGATTTGCAGAACCCGCCAGCAGTGGGCGGATTCCCAGGCAGCCAAAATACCTTCGCGCCCAACAACTACCTGACTGCCAATCCCAGCAACAACACCATCACCATCAACAATCCAGGCGGCGCCAATAACCCCGTCTATGTCTTTGGCGGATTCAGCGAGAACGGCACTACCGAAAAAAACACGGTTGAGTTGATAAGCGGCGCCGTCACCAGCGCCGTCATTGGCGGAGCCAGTTACAGTGGCGGCAATGCCATAGGCAACACCATCAACATCAGCGGGGGTGACGTCGGCGGCAGCGGCGGTGGCGTTTATGGCGGTCGTAGCAGCTACAACGGCAACGCCACAGGCAACACTGTCAACATCAGCGGAGGCGCCTTCGCAGACTCTATCCAGGGCGGATACAGTTACGATAACGGCAACGTCATAGGCAACACTGTCAACATCAGCGAGGGCATCAGTAGCAACGTCTATGTCCACGGCGGATACAGCCAAAGCAATGGCAATGTCAGCGGCAACACTGTCAATATCAGCGGCGGAAGCTGGTACTGGGTCTATGGCGGACGCGGCGACGACAAAAACAACATCACAGGCAATACCGTTAACATCAGCGAGGGGGGGACCGTCAGGGGCGAGGCCTATGGCGGAATGCTCCAGCAAAACGGCAATGTCACTGGCAACGTGGTCAACATCAGCGGCGGAAAGGTCGGGGGCTCCGTCTACGGCGGAGCTGCCATCACAAACGGCACCAGCAAAAACAATACCGTCAACATCAGCGGTGGAGACGTCACAGGTTACCAAGTCCGTGGCGGATACGCCGTCGTAAACGGCATCGTCGAAGAGAATACCGTCAACATCAGTGGCGGAAACATCACGACTGGCGTCTATGGCGGACGCATTCAAAGCACTGGCACCACCAGGAAAAACGAGGTCAATGTCAGCGGGGGGAGCGTCAGCGATGGCGTTACTGGCGGATACACATGGGACGGCAGCGCCACAGACAACACCGTCACCCTCAGCGGGGGTATCGTCAGCAATGGCGTTACTGGTGGGTACGCCGGGAGCGGCACCGCCACAGGGAATATCGTCAACATCAGCGGCAATGCCAACATTGTCGGCGTCACGGCCCTTTACGGCGGAGATGGAAACGGCACCGACAAACGTACTGGCAATACCCTGTACGTCAACAACTGGAAAGGCAGCAACGCGGGCAGCGCCAACATCGCCAACTTTCAAAACTACCACTTCACTCTGCCTGCCAGTGTGAGTAACGGTGCAAACATCCTCAGTACCACCGGCAATGTGACGCTGAGCAGTCAATCATCCGAACAGACCCGTGTTGCCCTGGACTTTGCCGGCCAACCGGCAGCATTGCGCCCGGGAGATAAAATCAACCTGATTAAGGCTTCCGGTGCCAACGCCGACACCATCACCAGTGATGGCACGATTGTCAATACCTCCGCCCCTTCCACCTATGGGGCAACGGACTACCTTTTTGATATCGCAGTGGAAAACAGCAACACCACATTAACCGCCACGCTGGCGCAAAAACAAGTCAATCAGGACAAAGCCAAAAGCTACCTTTACGGCACGTCAGCCCGCTTGACCTCGCTGGTCAATGGCGCAGACCATATGGTTTCCATCATGGATAACTGGAAATGCGCACCTGAGACCCCCACCACCACCGGTTTTTGCTCCTTCGCCTCCATGCAGGGCAGCACCATCAAAACCCGTACCGGCTCCAGCATAAACAATAACGGCGCAAGCTTTGCACTGGGCGGTGCGTTTGACACCGCCACCCGTCTGGGAACACTGACTACCGGACTCTTTGCCGAAGGGGGTATTGGGAGTTATAACAGCTACAGCCGCTTTGGGTGGGGAGATGGCGATACCTGGCACTATGGCATAGGCGCTTTTGCCAAACATGCTTTCACCAACCGAATCTATCTGGAAGGCTCTGCCCGTATTGGACGTGCCAAGACCGACTTTGACGGCAAGGGGAGTATTGCCGATTTGCACTACAACAGTGAGGGCAACTATTGGGGTGCGCATGCGGGGGTAGGGATTGATTATCCCTTAAACACAGTTTCCAGTATGGACACCTATGCCAAACTCCTCTGGACCCATCAGGACAGTGATACCGTCACGACCCGCGCGAAAGAGCGCCTGTCCTTTGACAGTGCAGACTCCCTGCGCAGCCGCCTTGGCACACGTTACCGCCACAGGGTAGAAGAGAACCTGCGTGCGCATGTGGGCGTGGGCTGGGAATACGAGTTTGATGGCAGGGAACGCGCGAGGCTGGATGGGACGAAGATTGCGCACGAGCCCGAGACGCAAGGCCACAGCGCGCTCCTTGAAGCGGGTATAGAGTGGAGAGCGACGAAGAGTTGGTCTGTGAACGCCAATGCGACGGCGATGGGGGGACAGCGGAGGGGACTTACCGGATACGCCCAGGCCATCTACCACTTTTAGTGAGATGGTGAATGCGGGCGAATCGCTGTGTTGCGCGTCATGCGGTACAATGTTGCCCTGAAGGGGGAAACAAATGGACGGATTTGACCGCATTGTTCACCAGGCGGGCATCATGGGTGGCAAGGCTTGTATCAGAGGGACACGGATCACGGTGAGTCTGATAGTTGGGCAAATCGGGGAAGGCCGCAGCCCGGAAGCCCTTCTTGCCGACTACCCTCACCTGGAACGGGAAGATATTATGCAATCCCTGCGTTATGCGGCTTGGCTGTCTGAAGAAAAAGAAGTGACGGTTGATGCGTGAAGTTGCTTCTTGATATGAATCTCTCGCCACGTCTGGTCGCACTATTGACAAGCGGTGATATTGAGGCGATACACTGGTCGGATATCGGTGCGGCGGATGCCAGCGACGACGAACTGATGGCCTACGCCGCACGCGAAAACTTTATTGTTCTCACCCATGACCTGGATTTCAGCGCGATTTTGGCAGCGACACGGGGAGGCAAGCCGAGCGTGGTGCAGATCCGCGCGAGCAATCTGGCTTCTGACGTCATCAGTCGCCCCCTCCTGTCCGCTTTGCGCCAGATGAGGAATGAACTGGAGGAAGGGGCGTTGCTGACGGTTGACATCAATCGCACACGCCTGCGCTTACTGCCGTTGTTAAGTGCGCAGAGGAAACAGTGAGTGCGATGGAAACGTTGAATGCGGGCGAATCGCTGTATTGCATGTCATGCCCTCCCGCGTCTGCCAGTGAGGTAATCATGGTCACACACTTCCGCACGGCCTTGCGATTCATCCCAAGCCAATGGCGCAAATACGACAGAAGGTGAAATAGCAGGCGGATGCCATCTATAATGTCACCGCATGAATCTGCTGAAAACCCTGCTGACCATTTCGGGCATGACCATGCTCTCGCGCATCACGGGCCTGATTCGCGAACTATTGGTGGCACGCACTTTTGGCGCATCCGGTTTTACCGATGCGTTCTTTGTCGCCTTTCGCATTCCCAACCTGTTGCGTCGGCTGTTCGCCGAGGGCGCATTCTCGCAGGCTTTCGTTCCCATTCTGGCGGAGTACGTCAACCGGAAGGGAGAGTCCGACGCGCGTGAACTGATTGACAAAGTGGCATCCGCCCTGTTCTGGGTATTGTTGTTGGTCACATTGGCGGGAGTGGTTGGCGCGCCTGTCGTGGTCTTTTTTGTCGCGACCGGGTTTCGGACCGAACCGGCGGTGCTTTCCGGCGCGGTGGTAATGACCCGCATAATGTTCCCGTATATCTTGTTTATGTCACTGGTTTCGCTGGCAGGCGGCATACTGAATACGTGGCGTGAGTTTCGCGTTCCGGCATTTACGCCGGTTCTTCTGAATCTTTCGCTCATCGTTGCAACTCTTTTTGTCGCGCCCCGCATGGACGTTCCGATTTACGCGCTGGCGCTGGCCGTTTTTGTCGGCGGACTATTGCAACTGGCTTTTCAGATTCCGATGCTGCTCAAGCTGGGTGTGCTACCTCGCATTCATTTTTCTATTGTTGCCGTCTGGCGTCACGAAGGGGTGCGCCGGGTCATCCGACAGATGCTTCCAGCCACTTTTGCGGTCTCCGTTGCCCAGATCAGCTTGCTGATCAATACCAACATCGCTTCCCATCTGGCAAGCGGCAGTGTTTCCTGGTTATCGTACGCGGACAGGCTGATGGAATTCCCCAATGCCTTGCTGGGCGTTGCGCTGGGAACCATTCTGCTGCCCGGGCTTTCCCGGGCAAACGCCCGCCATGATATGCAGGAATATTCCTCCTTGCTGGATTGGGGATTGCGGCTGTGCTTTTTGCTGGCATTGCCCGCCGGTGTCTTGCTGATTACCCTGTCGGCGCCTTTTACCGCCACGCTTTTTCACTACGGGCATTTCAATGTGCAGGATGTCGCGATGACCGCGCATGCGGTTATCGCCTACGGAATCGGTTTGGCGGGCATGATTGTCGTCCGTATCCTCGCGCCGGGTTTTTACGCCAGGCAGGATATCAAAACACCGGTCAGGATCGCGCTGCTGGTTTTGGTCGCTACCCAGGCGATGAACCTGCTGTTCGTTCCCTGGTTTGCCCACGCCGGGCTGGCGTTGTCCATCGGTTTTGGTGGATGCATTAACGCCGCATTGCTTTTTGCCGGATTGCGCTGGCGACGCATCTATCTGCCCCATGCTGGCTGGCGCTTCTTTTTTCTTCGTCTGGGCGGCGCGCTTTTCCTGCTGGCAGGTGTGGCGCTGTGGATGGCTTCGCGTTTCGACTGGACGGGAATGCACACGCAACCTTTCATGCGCGTTTGTGCGTTGGCAACCATCATGGTGGTTTGCGGGGTTGTTTACTTCGGCGCGCTGCTTTTGATGGGGTTCCGACTGCGTGATTTCAAACAGCTAAGCCGCTAGTTTCCCGGCGCTGCCGATTCCAGTTCTTCCCAGCGATTAAAGCAGACCGCCAGTTGCGATTCGATTTCTGCCAGCCGTTGGCTCAGTCGTATGCCTTCTTCACGGTTTTCCTGATGCAGGAGCGGGTTGGAAAGCCGCGAGGCAATCGCCTTTTGTTCCGTTTCCAGCGCGGTAATCGTGTCCGGCAAGGCATCCAGTTCGTTCTGTTCGCGGTAACTCCGCTTTTTTTTGCGGGGTGCGGGAGAAGGCGCGGTACTTTCTTGCGTACGGGAAGACGGGGCCGGCATCTTTTTTTCTGCGTTGGCTGCCAGTGTTCGGGCCTGTTGCTCCCAGTCGCTGTACCCACCGACATATTCGTGCCACACGCCATTGCCCTCGGCGACAATCACTTGCGTCACCACATTGTCAATAAAGGCGCGGTCATGGCTGACCAGAAGCACCGTGCCATCGTAATCTTGCAACAGGGCTTCCAGCAATTCCAGCGTGTCAATGTCCAGATCGTTGGTGGGTTCATCCAGAACCAGCACATTGGCGGGTCTGGCGAACAGTCGCGCTAAAAGCAAGCGGTTGCGTTCTCCGCCAGAGAGCGACTTGACCGGAGAGCGCGCTCTTTGCGGAGAAAACAGAAAGTCCGACAGATAACTCATGACATGCTTTTTTTTGCCGCCGGTTTCTATCCACTCGCTGCCGGGCGAGAGTGTCTCAAGCAGGCTGCGCTCTTCATCCAGTTGGGCGCGCAGCTGGTCGAAATAAGCGATCTGCAATCGCGCGCCCAGGCGAACAGTTCCGCTATCCGGCGCTTCCTCGCCCAGAATCAGGCGCAAAAGGGTCGTTTTGCCGATGCCGTTCGGACCGATCAGCCCGATTTTATCTCCCCGCAGAATGCGGTTGCTGAAGTCCTGCACGATGACGTTGTCACCATAACGCCGACTTACACCGTCCAGTTCCGCGACCAGCCTGCCGGCGTATTCTCCAGATGAAACCGTCAGCCGTACTCGCCCCTGTCTTTCCCTGCGCGCCATGCGGTCTGCGCGCAGTTGTTGCAGCCGCCTTACTCTGCCTTCGTTGCGTGTTCTCCGGGCTTCAATGCCTTTGCGTATCCAGACTTCTTCCTGCGCCAGCAGTTTGTCAAAACGGGCGTTTTCTGCTGCTTCATCCGCCAGTTGCTTTTCCTTTCTTTTCTGGTACGCAGAGAAGTTGCCCGGACAGGAGTACAGCTTTCCCCTGTCCAGTTCGACAATCCGTGTTGCCACATTGTCCAGAAAACAGCGGTCATGCGTGACAAATACCAGGCTCCCGCGAAAGGTCAGCAGCAAGGATTCCAGCCAGCTAATGGATGCCACATCCAGATGGTTGGTCGGCTCATCCAGCAACAGAACATCGGGTAATGCCACCAATCCCCGCGCCAGCGCCACCCGCTTTTGCAGGCCGCCGGATAGTGTTCCCATTTTGTCGGTCTTCGTCAGTCCCAACTGATGCAGGGCAGTCTCGACCTGATTTTCCATGTTCCAGGCGGAACACGCATCCAGCCGGTTTTGCAGGACATGCAATTGCGCCAGCAAGGCAGAATCGTCTTTTTCGCCAAGGCGGGCGGTCAGGTCGTCGTACTGCGCCAGCAGCGCCCGTATATCGTCCAATCCCTCTGCAACGGCTTCAAATACGGTTTGCCCGGGGTCAAAGTGCGATTCCTGCGGAACGAGCGCAACGCGCAAGGCCTGTTGCACGGTAAACAGCCCATCGTCCAGGCGGCTTTGAGCGGCCATTACGCGCAAAAGCGACGATTTGCCCGTACCGTTGCGCCCAATCAATCCGACGCGCTCGCCCGCCTCAAGCGAAAAATCCGCATGGTCCAGCAGCGGGAAATGGCCAAAAGCCATTTGTGCGTCAGAAAGGGACAGGATTGCCATAGTCGTTGCTCCAAACAGGCATTGTAACGGTGCGCGGCGGGGCGCGCCACCTTCCGTCGCGGTGTTGTTTGCGCGTGCCAATACGGTACAATGGCGGCTTGTTTTCTCGTAGGCTCGCCGTAGCACAATGGATAGTGCACATGCCTCCTAAGCGTGAGATACAGGTTCGATCCCTGTCGGCGAGGCCAACAGCACGTTTCCCAGGATTCCGGAACATCCCGTAAACTCGCTGAAATCAATGGTTTTGGCGAGCCGTTCCTGACGGGCAATCGCGTGGAGGGGACATACTTCCTCATTGGCGAGCCAACAGAAGCACCCCTTGTTTGCGAGGAGTTTGCCGGGCTATAGCGACTTCGCATAATGAGCATTTGGCGCTCTTGCCAAAAACGTGCTACTGGCCTCATTCCTTTCAAGAGTGCCAAGTAACTTTATTCACTCTCATTTTGACGCCTCAAGCACTGCATCAGGTCTCTTCGCCGCGATTTTCAACAGTGTTCGCGCTGCACCGGAAGGTTCACGACGCCCTTGTTCCCAATCCTGTAACGTGCGCGGGGAAACGCCTATAAGACGGGCGAATTCAACCTGACTCATTCCCATGCGCTTGCGCGTTGCCTCCGTCATGGTGGCAGTGCTTTTCGCAACAATCACTCGTGAGATTTCCCCCGCCTTCATCTGGCGAACGGACTTCAACAGCTTCTCTCCAAACTCTGTGCCTGTCATGTGTTTTCGTTTAGTCATTTTCAATTTCCTCCGCGATGGCTTTCAGCAAGTAAGCTGGGATGCTACCCCTCACAGACTTGGAATGAATCACCAACCGGTAGATTTTTCCTTGCGTAAACCGATTGAGATACACCACACGAACACCGCCGCTCTTCCTTCATCGTAAAAGACTTCAACAGTAAACACTTCATGATACACTCCCCATACGGGGCGGAATATATCACGCAACTTGACAACTTGCATGACAGGCACTTTTAGGCAAGGCGAAACATTTACAACCCTGTCCATGAAAGAAAAACGGGAGGACTCGTGACACATTTATCGTTTTGCATCAGCGCCGCCTTTCGTTCCCTTTCGTTCCCTTTCGTTCCCTTTCGTTCCCTTTCGTTCCCTTTCGTTCCCTTTCGTTCCCTTTCGTTCCCTTTCGTTCCCTTTCGTTCCCTTTCGTTCCCTTTCGT
>JAISAG010000122.1 GCA_031266815.1 Burkholderiaceae bacterium
GGTAACGCTGGCGGCGGCGGTCAGCCCGGCTGGATGCTGAAATGCAAGGGCGCGCACAACGGCACCGATCCGGATGATTACGTGTATTTCACCCTGCAAGCAAACGCATGGGCGAAAATATGCGAAAGGATCAAGAAGCCGGAATGGATCAACGACCCCGCGTACAACACGTTTGAGGCGCGTCGTGACAAACAGTTCAAGATTTTTGAATATGTCGAGTCCCTGCTCACAACCATGGACAAACACGAAGCTTCTGCCTGGGCAGCGGAATATGACATTCCCTGCGGTCCGGTCAATTCCATGAAGGAGTTGGCATACGATCCGTCCCTGCGTAAGGTGAAAACCGTTGTGGAAGTGGACCATCCGGATCGGGGAGCCAAGTACCTGACCGTTGGCAGTCCCTGCAAATTCTCCGGTATGAATATAGAGGTGACCCGCTCTCCCCTGCTCGGTGAGCACACCGACGACGTGCTGAAGGAACTGGGCTACAGCGACGCAGACATCAAGCGCATCCACGATGCCAAGGCAGTGTAAGCCTGACTGCATCGGTCAACAAAAACGGCACCTTCGGGTGCCGTTTTTTTGCTGCCGTTTTTTTTGAATCAGGTTTTACCTGCCGCCGAACCCCGGGACGCAATCTCCCGCACAACGCCTACTTCCCGATTTCCTTGAAGGAGGAGTACATTCCTCCCACGTTGTACAAGGCGGCAACCGGGTTGTGTCCCAGAACACGATCCTTGACAATCATCACGCTGACAGGCGCACGGGAGTGCTGAATAAAAAGGGAATCGTGCCCCACGCACAGTCCGATGAGGATGTTAAAGTCTGTCTTCCGGTCATTGAGCACCATCGCCTGCATGACCGGATTGCACATGGATTCGTGTCCGTCTCCCCCGTTGAGCTTCTGGTTCTCCGGTATCCCGATGGTGGTCTTGTCCATTGCGCCAATCTTGCAGCCAACCGTGTAGTGCGAAATACCGCTTGCCTGCAACAAACCGGAAAACAACCGCGCTTCCGGCATGAGTCCCACGCAGGTCGCAATACCCACTTCACGGTACTGCATCCGCTTGATGAACTCAATTGTTTCCGCAACCCGATTCAGGCGACAGTAAAAATCCGACTCCACACTGGCACAAACCCTCGCCATATGCCCCATATCCTTGTCATCGTATTTTTCCAGCGATTCCTGCAACCGTTGCGGGTCAACATGCGCCGTAAGACAGTAGGAGGGGAACTTGGCTACGTCATTGCTCCTGCACGGACGCCCCACGCAATCGGCACATGAAAATTCGCGTGCCCCCCTTCTTGCCCTTTCGCGCGTTTCCGACATTGCCTGCCTCCTTCCCCCAAAACGACCCCGCGTACCCGCTACCGCACTACTTTCGCACCACTATACCCCACTTTTGCGGCAATGACACCGTAGCGTTGCATTTGCACTCCCTGCGCCACAACAGAGTGCAATACATTTTGTTGACAAGACGTAGCCTGTGGGTTACAATTGCCCTACGAATACTATCCAAACAACCGATGTTTTCGATACGTGGTTTGCCAAGCAGGACACACCCGTCAGATTTCGTGTTGATGCCCGTATTCGTAGTGTTGCTATGGGAAACTTTGGAGACAACAAATCTGTTGGTGATGGCGTGTATGAACTACGGATTCATATGCGCTCTGGAATCCGTATCTACTACATGCGACGGGGGATTGAGGTTGTTGTCCTGCTCGCTGGCGGTAACAAGGACTCCCAGAAGAAGGATATTGAAATCGCCAGGAAACTATCAGCGAGGATTAAAGATGAATAGGGTCAAACTGAAAAGATGGGATGTACTCGAACGCCTTCAAACAGACGAAGATATGTCTCTTTATCTTGATGCCTGTTTTGAAGAGGACCCTGGTGATGGTAGCCTGGTTCGCGCCGCGCTTGGCGATATTGCCAAAGCAAAGGGAATGAGCAAAATTGCTCGTGATACCGGACTGGCGAGAGAAAGCCTGTACAGGGCGCTTTCGGATGATGGCAATCCAGAGTTCGCCACCATCATGAAAGTAATCGGCACGCTAGGCATTCGGCTACGCGCTGAATCCGCATCTTCCTGACACAATCAATGAAGGCCAGTATCTTTATGGATACAGACGCCTTTGACGAAACTGCTGGATTACCTCATCTGGTTCAATTCAGAGCAACCCCATTACGCCCTGGGCTGACCATCACCTTGTGACTTCCTGAAAAAACACCACCAGTGCAATATGTTTCTGGCGCGTGACAAAGCGGGGGACCCATCGATTGTATCGGGCGCGGGCGGGCCGCTATTGCGCCTTGGCGTGCAGTGTATCCAGTGCAAGGCACAAGTCGCGCCATGCCTGCTTTTTTGCCATGGGTGTTCGCAGCAGGTAGGCCGGATGGTAGGTGACGACCAGCGGAATCTTCCTGTCACCCGAAGCAAAGTCGTACACCTTGCCACGCATGGATGACATGTTGGGGCCGCCGCTAGCGCCGAGCAACGCTGTGGCAGCCGTTCTGCCAAGCGCGACCATCATTTTGGGCTGTATTTGTCTTATCTGCCACATCAGGTAGGGCAGGCACGCGGCAATCTCTTCTTCTGTCGGGGGACGGTCTTTTTTCCTGTCATCACAGGCACGGCATTTCACAATATTGGCAATATAAACGTTCTCTCCTCTTCTGGCATTCAGGGAGAGCAGCATGTTGTCCAGTAATTTGCCGGACCGCCCGACGAAAGGTTCGCCCTGCCTGTCTTCTTCAACGCCCGGACCCTCGCCGATGAAGAGCCATTCCGCATGTATATCGCCCACACCGGGGACGGCGTTGGTCCGTGCTTGTCCCAGATGGCAACGTGTACAACCGCCCACCGCTTCCGCAAAATCGGACCAACCCGAAAAGAATGCCTCATCCTTCGATACGGCGGGCAATGTGACCCGCTCTGCTGCTGTTGGCACGACCGGCACGGCTTCTTCATGCGGCGGCGCGCCAGCCTCCTGCGCCGCGTGCGCCTCATGTGACTGATGACGCAAACGCCACACGGGGCCCAAGCCCATTTCCTCGAATACCCGCTCCCTGTCTTTTACCGCCGTGTTCACAGGCGCAGCCTCATAACGATGGCATCTTCGCGCTGCTGGTTATCCGCAGGATAGTACTCTTTCCGGATCCCGACCTGCTGAAACCCGTTCCGAACATACAGGCTGTAGGCCTGTGTATTGGAAGGTCTCACTTCCAGAAAAAGCGTCACCATGCCGTGCTCTCGTGCCGTTAACACAGCCCTGTTTAACAGAATGCGCCCATATCCCCTGCCGTGCAGGTCCTTGCGCAAGGCGATGGTCAGCAAATGCCCCTCGTCTGTGGCGGTCATCAGGACAAAGTAGCCCGCTATTTTCCGGCTTTCCTTCTCGCACAGCACCCAGCAGTTATAGCCAAAATCCACTGCGTTGACGAAACCGGCCCTGCTCCACGGGAAGGTAAAAACCGTTCTTTCGATGGCATAAATTTCCTCTGCGTCGCTGATGGTCATCTGCCGAAAAAACAGGTTCATCCCGCCGCGCGCCTTGTCCGCCTCCGAATGAGCCGCTTTTCCATCCGTCCCCGTAAAAGGCCCGTTCAGCATGCCTGTTTCACTTTCATGAGACGATTTTCTTCCGTAGTGTAGGCAACCTTGTCCCTCAAATAAAGGGAGTCCGCACGACTGGCGCTCACTGTTTCGCCACGAGAAAAGGCTTTCCGGGCCAGCTGCGCTATTGCCGACGCATGCGGCACAATCTCTGGACAGATGACCGCACACGACACATGAGGCAACGCGTCCGCATAAATCCGCAACGCGTTTCCGCAAATGGCAGGACTGCCAAGCGCCATTATCTCCGACGCGCGGGAAAGCGCGGGTTCACGCACAGCGTGCCAATCGCCATTATCGTAACGATACTGCGCCCAATATACTTCTCCCATCCGCGCGTCCAGCACGGCGAGGACATCTTGCTCACCCGTCTTTTCGTAACAGCCTTGCGCCATGGCGCAAAGCCCAACGATGGGGACAAGCGGCAAACCAGCGCCGAACGCCAGCCCTTGTGCCACACCGCACGCCGTGCGCAAACCGGTGAAGGAGCCGGGGCCGCAACCAAAGGCAATGGCGTCACAATCCCGTACTGTCACCTTCCCTTCGCGCAACAATGCTTCTACCATCGGCAACACCGCTTGCGAGTGCATCCGGATATCCGCGCTTGCCCTTTCGAACAAGTCTCCATCGCGCATCAGTGCAACCGAAGCGATGTCGGACGAGGTATCAAGCGAGAGTATCGTTGGCATCCCGTCATTCTAACCCGGTCGCCCCCGATTTGAAAAACCGGTCAGGGCATCTGAGGCGATGCGACGGAAAACCCTTCCGGAAACATCCTGGGAATCTCTTCGCGCGGACAGCGATTCATCACAACAGTCAGTCCAGACGCTGATGCCCGCTGCGCCGCTTCATGGTTGATAACGCCGATCTGCATCCACAGCACTTTTGCGCCAACAGCAATGGCATCTTCCGCCAACGGCGGTATATCTGCCGATGGGCGGAAGCACTCCACCATGTCTATCCGCTCGGGAATATCGCGCAGGGAAGCGTAGCATTTCTCGCCCAACACGCTGTCGTACATAGGATTGACAGGTATCACCCGGTATCCGCACGATTGCAGAAAAGCGGGCACATAACACTTCGGAGAACCCTCTTTGGGCGAACACCCCACGACCGCAATGGTTTTCACCGTTTTCAGCACTTCTCCGATATGCTGATCATCATCAATAATCACGGCTTTACCCCCTATCCGTATTGTCTTCTGGAAGCGTCTCCGCCACACGTTACGCTCCCACCCACGGTCGCGTGCGCACCTTGGGAACGAGTTGCAAAGACCAGCGTGCAATTGCATTCTGCCACAGTTCATCCAGGCTTGCATAAATGGCATCTGCCCACGCAAGACCGAGAAAAGCGAAAGCATCCACCAAATCTCTTACCGGATTTCCGGCATCCAGCGCACGCGCCTTGTTCTGCTTGGAGAGTTTGTTTCCCGCTTCATCAAGCACAACAGGGAAATGGGCATATTCCGGGGAAGAAATACCCAGACACTGTTGAAGCGCAATCTGCCTTGGCGTTGAATCCAGCAGGTCGGCGCCGCGCACAATGCGGCTGATGCCTTGCGCAGCGTCGTCCACAACGACGGCAAGCTGGTAGGTGACCCCTTCGTCCGCACGGAACACGATAAAATCACCAACGTCCCGCGCCACATCTTGTCTCATGTCTCCCTGAACGAGGTCAGTAAAACACAAGGCTTTCCCCCCTGTCTTTAGGCGCCACCCGCGAACAGCCTTTCCATCCGGCAAGCCACTGGCACATGTGCCGGGATAGATGCCAGCGCCATCGGGAGCAATGGCGGAATCCGCCATCTCTTTCCGGCTGCAACCACAGGGATAGACCCGATTCTCATCCCGAAGCCGCTCGAATGCTTCCCGGTACACCGCGCGGCGAAGGCTCTGCCGCATAATCTCTCCGTCCCAGGCAAAACCGTAGCGTTCCAGCGCACGCAAAATAGCGGTTTCATATTCCGGACGGCATCGGGACCGGTCAATGTCCTCAATACGAACAAACCATTTTCCACGGGAAGCCCTGGCATCCAGGTAACTACAGGTGGCGGCGACCAGCGAACCAAAGTGCAGGGGACCTGTTGGCGAAGGGGCAAACCGCCCCCTGTAGAAAGGAGAATGCATAGCCCCGCATCCCGGTGCACGAGAAAATTGTCTGGTAGAATGGGGCGTGCCGTCGCGCTGTCGTCAGCCCCCTCTGGAGAACCGACGCCATGCGCCAACTCCGGTTCTCCGCTGCTCAACCCCCGTATTATGTCGCTGGTTACGCTAAAAAAAAAGAATTATCAGTCTGTACTGGACGTTTTCCCTGACGAGTGGGTGATCGCGTGTTTTTGCGCGGGATGGTGCAAGTCCTGCCGCGGGTATCATGCTGACCTCGCCCGACTGGCAAGGGCATACCCCAAAATTGCCTTTTTCTGGATTGACATTGAGGAACACGCCGACCTGATGGGAGATCTGGACATTGACAAATTTCCCAGCATTCTGATCCAGTACCGGAATATGGTCACTTTTTTCAGTTGTATTACCGCTGATATCGGACAACTGGAACGCATCATGGGAAGCCTGCTGCGTGAAGATGAACAGGAATTGCGCAGGCAAACCCAATTATCCGAAGAACGCCGGATGTGGCAGCAGACATGCAACATGAAGCAGATGTTGCAACGGGTATGTGCTACGACGGAGTGAGCGATGTCTCCTGACGAATACTGCCGGAGAGTGGCAGCCCAGAGCAACTCCAGTTTTTACTACAGCTTCTTTCTCCTTCCACCTGATCGGCGCAAAGCCATTGTCGCGCTGTACGCATACTGCCGTGAACTGGACGATATCGTGGATATCGGTGCGGATATCGCGCAGGCACAAGGCAAACTGGACGAATGGCGACACGAGATATCCGCCATGATGCAGGGTCGTGCTACACACCCCATCACGCGCGCCTTGTTCCCGCATCTTGAAACCTGTGCCATCACGCAGGAATACCTGCATGCCCTTATCGATGGCATGCAGATGGATCTGTGCCAGT
Source organism: Burkholderiaceae bacterium (assembly GCA_031266815.1). Taxonomy (GTDB): domain Bacteria; phylum Pseudomonadota; class Gammaproteobacteria; order Burkholderiales; family Burkholderiaceae_D; genus Oxalobacter. The sequence goes on from JAISAG010000122.1 coordinate 6,642, forward strand.
ATTCCTACCCCGATTTCACGTCACTTGCCCGTTACTGCTGGCACGTTGCCAGTGTCGTCGGCATTCTTTCCGCCCGCATATTCGGCGCAATACACCCCCAAAGCGTGCAATACGCGGAAAAGCTGGGACTGGCGTTCCAAATGACCAACATCATTCGCGATGTGGGCGAGGATGCGGCGCGGGGACGCATTTATCTGCCCGCAGACGACATGGCGCATTTTGGTGTCACGCAGGACGACATCATGAACCGGCGCACCACCAGCAGCTTTAAGGAGTTGCTTCGTTTTCAGGCGAAACGGACACACGCTTTGTATGCTGAGGCGCAAGCAATTATTCCCCCCACGGATAAAAAGAAGCTGAGGCCGGCACTTGCCATGACGGGTATTTATCACGCTCTCCTGCACAAAATGGAGCGCAGCGGCTTTCCAGTGCTGACGCAGCGTGTTTCCCTGAACCCGGTGAAAAAGCTGCGGCTGGCATGGAGAGCATACCGTAGTGACTGAGCTTCCGTCCCTACACCACATTGCCGTTATCGGCGCTGGCTGGTCCGGTTGCGCCGCCGCGACGGAACTGGCTTCCTCCGGCTATCGTGTCTCCCTTTTTGAATCAAGCCGCATACCGGGTGGCAGAGCCAGACGCGTCGAAACAGACGGGCAAATTCTGGACAACGGGCAGCATATCCTGCTTGCGGGGTACAGGGAATCGCTGCGTCTGATGAAAAAGGTAGGCGTTGACGTCAATGCTGCCTTTATGAGACTCCCCTTGCAGATAGCCTACCCTCCCGACTCGAACGACATATCCTTTGTCACACCCTTCCTGCCGGCACCTTTTCACCTGCTGATCGCATTACTGCGACCCAATGGCTTGCAAATGGCAGACAAGCTGACGCTGGCCCGCTGTATTTCCGCCATGCGCTGGATGGACTGGCAGCTGAGCGAGGACTGTCCCGTCACCCACCTGCTGGAGCAATTGGGGCAAAGCCCTCGCCTGTATCAACTACTGTGGAGGCCTCTCTGCCTGTCCGCATTAAATACTCCGCCTGACGAGGCGTCAGCAAACATTTTCCTGCGTGTCCTGCGTGACAGCATCGGCGGGAAACGTGCAGACTCCGATATGTTAATCCCCAAAACCGACTTGTCCGCCCTGTTTCCGGAGAAAGCGATTCATTTCATAGAAGCACGTCACGGTCAATTCCACGGCGGCAGGACCGTCCGCGCCTTACACAAACACCATGCGGGCTGGCTCGTGGACAACACCCTTTTTGACGCAGTCATACTCGCCACATCAGCCAGGTCGGCACAGCAACTGATCCGACGGCAAGCCCGTATTCCCGAACTGGATGCGTTCCGCTTCGAGTCCATCCACACCTGCTATCTCGGCTATGCGCCTTCCGTCAGGCTATCCCGTCCCTTTTTGGCACTCCGGGACAATCCCCGCGACAACCACTGGGGACAATTCGTTTTCGACCACGGCTGGCTCCATCCCACTCGTGCGGGCATATTCGCTGTTGTCATCAGCGCTTCTTCCTCCGTTGCGGACATCCCGAGAAAAACACTGGAATCTGCCATTGCGCAGCAACTGGCAAAAGCATGCCGAATGCCCGCGCTGGCGACCCCCTCATGGTCATATACGCTTTCCGAGCGGGACGCCACTTTTTTTTGTTATCCCGGCATTGTTCGTCCATCCTGCCAGACAGAACTGGACGGGCTGTTTCTGGCAGGAGATTATGTGCACGGTAATTACCCGGCCACACTGGAATCGGCCGTCCAAAACGGGGTGAACGCGGCAAAGCAGGTAATCTGGTCATTGCACGGGAAAACATCTGCGGAATCCGCCCGTACAGCACTGCCTTGCTGATTTCTTCACGTTGCGTACTGGCCAGAGCGCACCTGTCCGGAATTAAACACTCTCCCGATACTGTCAGAAGCGGTAATTCCCCTGAACGACACCACCAACGCTGTCATTTCTTTCCGCATTGCCGTGCGGCTCCGTGACGGGCGAATTTCTCACTTTGAACTGAACGCTCCAGTTATTCTCCGAAGGAGCGGAATGGGGAGCGGCATAAACCGGTGGTACACCCCGCTTCCGGGCAACCACGCGCCGCCCGCTAACAGGCACCTGTTGTTCCTTTACCCGATTTGCCAGGTAAACGGCGAGGATACCATCCCCTTCAGGAGGTGCGAAATTCTGACCATCCGACTGCGCATCAGGCAATGTGTGGGGAGGGACTTTCAACTGTTGGTTGAACGGGGACTGCGCCCACAGCACCGGACAGCACAGAACGGACACAAACATCCCCGCCAGCCACATCCACGCGCCTGCGGATCGCTTTCCTGATGATTGCATGCTTTTCGGTTGCTGAAACATCTTGTGCTCGCCTTTTCCCCTTCCTCTAGGGTAACGGCTTTTCGCCAAAAAACAAAAGGGTAGCGCAACATTTTCGAAAAAAAATATTTTAGGCGCTCCTCGCGACCCGGCAGGGATACGAAACACGGCCCTTTTCATTACGCCGACCGCAACACACTCTCACTTTTCGGGAAATATTGCCGCTCCGGGCAACCGCCAGGCAACACAGCACCTGACCCGGGTTACAGCGATTGACCGACACCCGGCAAGCGCCCGCACCCGTGACGCTATGCGAACAGCGTTTCCCTGCCCCGCACCGGGAAATTACACGCCACGCGATGAGGGAGGGGCTTGCGTATTGGCATACAAGTTTCCGAGGTTATCTTTCGCATCGGAATTGCCCTGTGCCGCTGCTTTTTTGAAGTAGTCGGCGGCGCGGGCATGATCTTGCGTAACGCCGTTCCCTTCATAATACAACACCCCCAAGTTGTTCTGCGCCTCGGGAAGCCCCTGCTTTGCGGCAAGGCCGTACCAGTGCACGGCCAGTTTCATGTCTTGTTTAAGCCCGATACCCGCACTGTACACCCTGCCCAGGTTGTACTGCGCGGATGCCACACCCTGCTCTGCTGCCTTTTTGTACAGATCCAGCGCCTGCGCGATAAACTGTGTCCCTCCGACACCCTTTTCGTACAACACCCCCAGATTATTTTGTGCATCGGAATAACCTTGTCCCGCCGCCCGATGGTACCAAATAAACGCTTGCGCGTGATCCTGCTTTATTCCCCGCCCCAGATAGTACATGTTGGCGAGGTTATTCTGCGCCTCGGCATATCCCTGGGAAGCCGCCATGTAGTACCACACAACTGCCTGCGTTTCTTGACGGGAAACGCCAACACCTCCGTCATACATCGCGCCGAGGTCATTCTGCGCCTCTACCATTTTCTGTTCTGCCGCCTTGCTATACCATTTGAACGCTCGTGCATAATCCAAATCAACGCCGCGACCGCTGTAGTATATGTTCGCCAGGTTGTACTGCGCCTCCGCCAACCCCTGGTTTGCGGCGATTCCGTACCAGTAAGCGGCTTGCATGTCCTCTCGACGAACACCCAGCCCCCTCGCATACACGAATGCAAGGTTATTTTGGGCGACAACCAGACCCTGCTCCGCCGCACGCCGGAACCAGATTGCCGCTAACGCGTCATCCTGCGCGACACCGATTCCCGCAGCAAATATTCTGCCAAGGTTGTACTGTGCCTGTGCATCGCCGCTCTTTGCCGCCTTGTTGTACCAAAAAATAGCCTTGCTGTAATCCTGCCGATGCCCGACGCCCTTTTCGTACAACACTCCCATGTTGTTCTGCGCCTCGGGATAGCCTTGTTCCGCAGCCTTCCCAAACCACTCGGCGGCACGGACATAATCCTGTACCACCCCTCTTCCTTCAAAATACATCACACCCAGGCTGTTCTGCGCCATGGACAAACCCGCCTCGGCCGCACTGTAGTAACGAATGAAAGCCTGTGCGTCATTTTGAGGAACGCCGACGCCCAACTCATACATCCGACCAAGCTGATATTGTGCAACGTTGTAACCACTATCACTTGCGGTGCGATACCATTCAAGCGCTTTCTTGTAGCTACGGTCAACACCCGTCCCCGTTTCGTGCATGCGCCCCAGACGAAACTGTGCCTGTACGTACCCCTGCTCGGCCGCCTTGTTGTACCACTCTTGCGCAAGCGCATAGCTTTGCGGGACACCCAGTCCCTTTTCATACAAGGCACCCAGATTATCCTGCGCCTCGGCCAATCCCTGCTCCGCAGCAAGACGATACCATTCCGCCGCCTGCGAGAAATTCTGGACAACCCCCTGTCCTTCCTGATACATGACCCCCAGGTTGTTTTGCGCTTGCGCATGCCCGTGAACACTGGCAAGACGATACCAGTCTGCCGCCCGCGTCAAATCTTTTTTGAACCCGGCTCCGCTGGAATATATCCTCCCCAGATTGTACTGGGCATCGGACAACCCCTGCTCGGCCGCTCGCCTGTACCATCTCGTGGCAAGCTTGTAGTGGCGCAGCACCCCAAGCCCTCGCTCATACATCACGCCCAGATTGTTCTGCGCCTGTTTGTTGTTTTTATTGGCATAGACACTGAAAATGGCAAAGGCCTTGTCGTATTGTTTGCGGTAGTAGCTGTCTATGGCTTCTTGCAATGGGTCCACATCGGAGCAATTTACACACAGGTCGTTTGATGACGCTGCAAACGCAGTGCCCGCACAGAAAAGACACGCAACCGCCAGCACTCGAATCAAACACGCCTGAACGCTGCGCAAGAGGAAGAACCAACCACCTGTACCTTTTTCCATTTTTCTCCCTGATAATGAAAAACACCACCACGTTGATTAAAACCGGACTGCCACCAAACAATCTCCTCCATGCCGCTCGACAGACCCCCGCCCTGCCCGGGCCAAGGCATACGGAACCACCCCGCAATCATACACCGACTTTGTGTGAAGCAGGCATCCCTCTTCCCAATATCCCGGGCCCGAATGCAGCAGACTTCATTTTCGCAAGGGAGGGCGAAAAGACTCGCAAACGAGAATGGTACAATGCTCACGCAGGGCGCTGACGCCAGATTCCGTATCCACACCCGTGATGTTCGATTGGGGGAACATGTCCGTAAAAATTGCCATCGCCCAGATGAATTGCACTGTTGGCGACCTTGATGGTAACAGAAAGCGTATTCTTGATTTTGCGCAACGCGCGGCGGCGCAGGGTGCTTCCGTTGTCGTAACACCCGAACTGTCGCTGACAGGCTACCCACCTGAAGACTTGCTCCTGAGCGCGGGCTTTTATGATGCGACGCAGTCGGCATTGTCGTCTCTCGCAAAAGAAACGGCAACTCTACCGTACATCCGCATCCTTGTTGGACATCACCTGATGCGGGATGGCAACCGTTACAACGCCTGCTCCATCCTTCAAAACGGTTGTATTACGGATACTTATTGCAAGCATGATTTACCCAACTATGCTGTTTTTGACGAAAAACGCTACTTCACCTCGTGTCCGCGCCCACTCGTCTTCTCCATCGGTCACGTGCGCTTTGGTATCAATATCTGTGAAGATGTCTGGTCCGCTTCCGCACCGGCGCTCGCACGGGAAGCCGGCGCGGATGTACTGCTTGTGCCGAACGGCTCTCCATACCATATGAACAAGTCCAGTGAACGATATGTCTCCCTGAGAGAACACGTCTCAAAACAGGGGATGGCGGCGGTGTATGTCAATATGGTCGGCGGGCAGGATGAACTGGTGTTTGACGGCAGTTCCTTTGCCCTTGACAGCAAAGGGAATGTCCGCGCACGGATGAATTACTGCGAGGAGAATATGGCGATCATCCCCTTTGACGGCAAGGAACCGCGCTCCGGGCATATCGCACCAGAACCCGGCACGGAGGAAGCGGTCTACCGCGCTCTGGTACTGGGTGCACGGGATTATATTGAGAAAAACGGGTTTCCCGGCGCCATTATCGGCTTGTCCGGCGGTGTTGACTCTGCGCTGACGCTTGCCATTGCCACGGACGCCATCGGGACGACGCGAACCCGTGCCGTCATGATGCCGTCGCCCTACACGGCAGACATTTCCAAAGCGGACGCGCAAGACATGGCGCAACGTCTTCGTGTGCGTTACGACGTTTTGCCCATTGATGCCTGTTTCTCCGCTTTCCGGCATACCTTGTCTGAGCAGTTTTCCGGACTGGATGAGGATACGACGGAAGAAAATATCCAGTCCCGCATCCGGGGAACGCTTCTGATGGCTTTGTCCAACAAGACAGGGGCTATTGTACTGACAACCGGAAACAAGAGCGAACTGGCTGTGGGATACAGCACACTTTACGGGGACATGGCGGGCGGATTCGCTGTCATACGCGATATTCCCAAAACGCTCGTCTATCGCCTGTGCCGGTACAGAAACAGCCTGTCCGACATCATCCCTGAACGCGTTCTCACCCGAGCGCCATCCGCAGAACTGAAAGCCAATCAAACCGATCAGGACTCCCTGCCCCCCTACGAAACGCTGGACACCATCATTCACTTGTTCATCGAGGAGGGAAAGAGTGCCGCCGATATTGTTGCGGCAGGACATGATCGCGCCACGGTAGCACGGGTCACCGCCATGATCAGAAGAAACGAATTCAAGCGCAGACAGGCTCCCATCGGTATCCGCATCACACCGCGCGCATTCGGGCGCGACTGGCGTTATCCTGTCACGTCAAAGTACCGCGATAACTGACAGCCTGCCACGCCGCGTTTACGGTACCGCCCCATTTCACGTTATCACACACCATCATGGAGAAAAAATGAAAAAAATTACGGCGATTATCAAACCTTTCAAGCTGGATGAAGTGCGCGAGGCACTGTCCGATGCCAACATCAACGGGCTGACCGTTTCCGATGTCAAAGGATTCGGGCGACAAAAAGGGCATACGGAACTCTACCGCGGCGCGGAATATGTCGTTGATTTTCTGCCGAAGGTAAAAATTGAACT
>JAISAG010000123.1 GCA_031266815.1 Burkholderiaceae bacterium
ATACCGCACTCCTTTTTCAACCGCATCAACTGCCTGATACGCTTCTTTTGCTGCCATGTTCTGAACAGCCTGTCCCCTGCGGGCGTTCGCTTCGGCAACAAGGTCGCCCTTGCGTCTGGCGTTTTCTGCACTTCGTGCCGCGCGTGTTTCGTTTGCCCCAAACTTGGTAGGGTTGATGTCCCGAATGGGTGTTTTCCCAATGAGGTCCTTGACGACATTTCTCACAGCAGCATGGATCAACCGCGGTATTTTGGCACTGTCTGATATGAAGTTGGCGCCCGCGACCAGAAACCGGGTACGCCCTTCATTGTGTGTGGCTTCATCCGCCATCTCCGCTATCTGCTTTTCATCCAGACCCCCTGTTATGTGAAACATGGCTTCGTTGGTACGCGCTTCGATTTCTTCTTTGGGTGGTGTGGCATCAAGCAGGGCATCCACAATGTCGTGCCCTGAATCAAATCCGAACATTTCTGCTATTTCATCCATACCCATGCCCGCACCGGGTTTGGCAGTGGTCATTTTGCGGTTGGATAGAGGCTTCCAGTCTTTCTCCGCGTAGCGACCGGCGTTTGTGGCATAGACTGCTTCCAGTTCGCTCACCTGAAACTTGTTGAACGGTCCCGGACGGGTGAGGTATGCCCATGCCTGATACACAGGTTCAGACATGACATCCTGCTCAATCTGGTCCCGGACCAGTTTGCGTTGCTGTGCTCCTTCCTGGTTGATTTTGTTTATCTCGCGGGTTCTGGCTTTGGCAAGCCATGCTGCCGCTCGCATACTGCGGGCTTGCAGGGTATCCAGCGCCTCTTGCTGCGCCTCCTTGTCGAGCCTTTCAAGGTCAACAGGGGATTGGTAGAGAACACCATCATCTATCCCGGAGGGATTGACTTCTCCTTTGAGGACTGGCAGACTGACACTGTGAATAGCATCTGCGGGCTGGCGGGTCTTGTCGTTTGTGGCATACCCCGCGTACAGCGCGGGTGCTATTTGCACCTCCGACACCTTGTGGTCTTTGTACTCGCTGATTTCCTTCCCAATCGGCACATACAGCTTGAACCGCACACTGAATAGTTGTGTCCCGACACGGACAGCAGAGTAATAGACTTCCTGTCCTTTTAGGTGTGGGTGCCGCGCATCCGATTTCTCAAACGAATCATGCACGGCATTTTTTAGTGTTTCCTCAAGCCTCGCATACACTTCCCGCTGTGCTTTCCCACGCCGTTTCAGAGAGGATTTCAGTCCCTCTGTCGTGAATGACGCGATACGCCCGTCACCTTCAATGCGTACGCTTTTACCCCTATACTGCTCAAATAGCCAGTTGCGTAACGCGCCGGTGTCTTTCAGATTTATCGGATCGCCATTTTTATCTGTGATAACGGATGGGTCAATATCAACAACGCCAACTGCATCCGGTGCCGGTGCCTGTCCGTATTCCCCGCTCTCAACGCCGGGAACCGAATAACTCATGCCGCGGTTGTTCTGCGCTTCTGTAACCGCTGTATCCAGCGCAATCAGGTGGTCGAATACTTCACGCACTTCGTCTGTCAGATTTACATTCAGTTTGGTCAGGGACTCATACACCTCCACCAGCCAGTCACGGAATTGTTGGAAAAGGCTCTGTAACTGCGGTGTGGGCGCTTTACCCTCAAACAGATACTTCTCAAACCCCTGTGCAAATTGTTCGTGGTACGGGCGTCTCTGTTCCAGAGACATGTTGTTCCATGCGTCCAGATTGTCCACACCGAACCAGTTCATCAGTGTTTGCACGTCGTTGGTAATGCCGACAGGAGCGCCTTGCTCGTTGGCGAGTGTCGTTAGTATTTCCAAAAAGTGATGCCCGCTCTCATGCAGGAAGGTGGACAGATCCGCCTCTTCCAGCAGGGAAATGGTGAAGGTAGACGGGTTATAGGCACCACGGTTTTGTTGGTAGCCCGTGTTTATCCCATCAAGGTCCCCTGTTGTGCTATCATCTCCGTATGCCCCCAACCGTTCTTGGGCGTAGATGTCAGGGGAGACAGCATGTGCCAACACCTGTCTAGCATTGGCTCTTGGGGGATACTTCCACATTGAGACGCCGCGCATATTGCGGCGTTTGTGTGTTACGCCCTCGATGTAGACAATAACCCCATCATCGAATCCCTTGGAATACGCGATGTATTGTTCCCCTGTACGGGGGGACCGCAAGTCTGTCCTGATGTCGTCGTATGACGTGACAATTTCCGGTATTCTCGCAATGTCCTTTTCTGTAATTGGCAGTTGCCCGCGGGGTACTTCCGTTTTTTCGTCGCCATGCGCTTTCTTGATATGACCAATGGACGGGTTGCTAATGGAATGCGAATACCCTGCCATATCGGGCGCATCTTGCGCAAGCTTGCCTTCTAAATCCGTCCAGTAAACGGATTCCGCTGTCAGCGTGCCATTCCATAAACCAGCCGCTGCATCGGGTCTTTCGGCGTGTACCCAACCTCTGGGTGGCTGCGCCTTCAATGCCGCGTAATAGGAATTGGCGTTACCTCCACCAGCCACCACCCGCATTGGTAAACGTGCGTACAAGGCTTCCGGTGAGATTCCGAACCTTGCCGCCAAGGTCGCATACGCTTGCCCCACCAGCGTTGCCTGCGCCCTGTTCTCGTTGGCTTTGTACTTGCCCGCCTCATCCAGTTGCGCGCGGATGTTTTCTGTGATGGCAGGGTCGGGATTTGGTTGACCGACTGTTGCATTTTCAGGGGATAAACCATCAGAACCCGCATCAGTCGCCCCTTGCGGTGGTTGACTGGTCGTTGATGGTGCCATTTCCGCCAGCACGGTATCTGTTACCCGATTGGCGGATTGTTGAAAATCCTCGTCCTGCAACGCTCTTTGGAAGGCTTCAGTGACCTCGGCTCTCTGCGCCTCTGACAGCCCTTCATCCTGCATTGTCTGGGCTTCCTGTTCAGACAGTGCATCCGGGTCAAACCGCCAGTGCTTTGCGACCGGCGCCGACAATTCCGTTGCAGCGACATAGGTAAGGTATTCGGAAAGCGGGACCTCTATCAGTCCGTTCATTTCCAATGCGCCTGCGTCATATTGCTCTGCAATGGAAGGAACCGCCGCGACCAGTTGATCGGCTACACCTGAATCCCGAATGTCGTGGGCGGTGATAAAAAGGCTCTGCTCCCCACCAAAGCCATCAGCCCACTCTTTGAACGTTTCTGGCGAACGCTCGCGCAATTTGCTTTGCGCAACGAGTTCGTCTGTTTGGCGAAGTTGCTCTGCATTTTGGATAGCATCAGCGGCTTTTACTGCCTGCTCTGACCACCGGCGCATGGACATGGACATGACTTCCGCTGGCGCGCCGCCCATTTCCCCAAAAAACTCTGCCAGTATCTCTCCCCAATGCAGTTCCTCGCCAGACGCAAGCTGTCCCAATGCTTCCCCCGCTCCACCCAACACACCCTGCAAGGGGGCCTGCGTAGCAAGATTGACGATTTCAGTACGCAGCGCCTTGTTCCCCCACGTCTTGGGAGTGAGCAGCTTGCCGAACGATTTGCCCGCCATGCCGCCGCTAATTGCGTCAAACAAGGCAACGGGTGCCGCATGTTTCCATGCCGTGTCCGTAATCTTCGCCAGTATTTCGGGGTCCTTTAATGCTGCCTGCACCGCATTGGGGTCCTGTATATTGACGCCAGCTTTTTGCAGTTCCTCATGCATCTTGCTCATGAAGTCAGTCAGATAGGAATCCGCACCCATTACCACACCGCCCAGAACAGGGTTTTTTGTGAGTGCGGTGACTGCGCCGCCGACGACCATCCCCGTTGCACTCTGCACAAGGGATTCGGGGATGATACCCGCCATGTACAACAGGGGATGTTTGGCGATTTCCGAAAGAGCGTCCCCAAAGTCCTTCTGTGAGGAGGCTCTTGCCACAACCGATGGCAGGCGTATCCGGTTGCGCTCGTTGTTCAAGTCGGTAAGATGGTAGACATTCTGCTTCATCTGCTTGTCTATTTCCGGCAGGGCAGCGGAACGGTAGTCTTCCCAGATAGCTTTCGCCTCTTCCGACGTGGCGTTCTCGTCAATCAGATCGCCAAGCTGGTAACGCCGCAACACATCAGCGGCATTCTCTCCGTTGGCAATGCGCGCGTCTATGTTGGTGAAGGTATTCCAGTCTTTGGAGAGGTTGAACAGTTGGATTTGTGGCAGACGTTGTTCAAGCGCCACTACCCCGCGCCTGAACGAGTTGACCACGGTTTCCAGCAGGCTCATGTTGTCCACATCGTCATACATGACTGCCGCCTGTTGCGGGTTCGACAATGTACGCGCGGTTGAGGGCGGCATGTTGTCGAAGTCCGTACTTACCATGTTTATACGACGCTTGTAATCCCCCTCGTTATAACGGATGGTGTCTACAGGAACGCCCGCTATTTTTGCAAGGCGCTGTAGTTTTGCTTCGGTATCCGCGTTTTTGCCGTATGCCTCAAAAAACCCATAGCGTGCGGATTGCGTTGGCGTAAGACGAACACTATCGTCGGAGTTTTCCGCCGTTTCCTCGTCAGGGGAAATAGCCATACTTATCCCTCTTCTCTCGGAAGTACATTGCAATGACGGCGTTTTCCGTCACGCGCATATTTTTTTCTTTCAGGAATCGCTCAATTCTTTCCTTATCCTCTGCCGGAATCTGGTCAATGGTGGTCGTGACTTCTTTTCCTCTTCGTGAAAATCCCACCCAATTGCCACCCACAACAACATCCCCAAACATCTTCGCGATGGTCTCTGTTATGTCCTCCCTCGAAAGCACCGCCTTGCCATCCGCATTCGTGAAATAACTGGTCACGTAGCGCGCGATGCGGTTTATTTCTTTTGCGTTACTGCGTTTGTCAGAATCAATCCCGAGTTCCTCCACGTACTTTATGATGGTTTTGTCGATCAGTCCCCAGTCCAAAGTTTTCATTTTTTGCTGTTTTTTGACAAACATCTGGAAATCTTTGTTTGATAGCTTGTCCCTGAACAGCGTTAGGTCAGTCCGTGCAAGCACGTCGTTATTCATCAACAGAGTAAACGTATCGTCATCTGACACAGTGCGCCCGCCGTGTTGTCGCATTCGCGCAAATTCCAATGCGCGGGGAAGCATATCCCCCAAATCGTCCCGCATGCTTTGCGACAAAACCGAAGGATCCCCCTCGCTTCTGTCCAACAAGGACAGCGCGTTTTTGTACGCCTCATCCTGCTTTTGTTTTTGTGACGCTTCTTCCACATTCTCGCGGTGGGTAAGGTAGGGCTGCCCCGCCTTCCTTTGCTCTGCTGTCAGCCCCATTTCCCTAAATTGGCGCTCTCTATCGGCGCGTGTGGGGCGCGTGTTTGGCTTCTTCGCAATTCGCTCTTCCGCTCTGGCGACATAGTCTGTAACCTTGGCGTGCAGCGCAGTGTTTATTTTCTTGGGGTCTATTTTTCCGTTTTTGTCTTTATGGACTCCGAGATATTGAAGCCAGTTGCCGGGGTTCCCTTCCATTGTGGCAGCCTTGACGGCATCGTCCACGCGCCCAGCACCTGCGTTATATGCCGCCAACGCCTTCTGTTGGTCGCCATATTTCCCCACCAGTTTGTTGAAATGCGCAAGCCCAATCGTGTAGTTGTAATCAGGGTCGTTTTTGTAGCGATGTTCATCCCACGGCAAACCGGCGTCTTTCGCGGCCTCCGGTCCTGTCCCGATATTGACTTGAGAGATGCCGTTGTCCTCTGTGCCATTCTTGTTGACATTACGAATGGGTTTGCCATCCCTCCCAAAGTGCTGTCCTCCGGACTCATTGCCCAACACCCCAACGTTGAAAGCCGCCTGTACGCCACCACCAACGGGAACATCCCCCATATACTTTATGTCCCGCTTGCTGCCATCCGGCATCGTGATGCGCGGCGTGTTGCTTGTTGTGTTGTCAAACAGGCTGTCTACCGCGGCTTGCGATTTTTCGTAATCATTCGCCTGCTTACGCGATTTGTTTACTTTCAGCAAATCGTCCGCTTCCATCTGGTCTTTGTATTTCTCCATATACGCTTTTGCTTTTTCCGATTGCCCTGCGTTCAGCATGGATCGGAGCGCATACATGTGTCCAGTGGATAACTGCTTGCGAGTAAGCGCCTCAATCGCTATACCAGACAAACCGTCCATTTTTCCGTGTCGGTACGATTCCGCCCGGATACGCTCTATGCTGGCGTGTAAGGATTCCTCGTCGTCATAATTCCACGCCATGTCTTCCTGCGCTGTGGCAATGATTCCCGTAGACACAGACTTGGTATATGTCCTGAATTCGTTCAGACGGTGCTTCATCGCGTCGCCGACCGTGGACGCGCGCAACGACCCAGCACCTCGCACAAACATGGCACGTTGCCTGTTGGTGCTTAACCCCGCCAGCAGTTCGCGGGATTTCTCATCCAGCTTGTTGCCGTACTCATCTTCCAATGCCAGACCGCTTGCGCGGTTTAACGCGTCCTTCCCTTTGATATTCGCGTACCCGCTGGCTTCATCAAACTTGAGACGAAGCTGTTCCTCCTTGAGTTGATTTAAGGCATCGTTTGTCCTAATAGTGTCCGCCTCTTCCTCAATTCGCGCACCAACCATCCCGGCAACTTCAAATGAGTGTCCCAGTTGCTGGTACTGCTTTCCCACAATGTCGGGCACTTGCAGGTTGCCAAACCGTCCATTGATATTGTTGACGCCGACTTGCGGCGCGTCATATGTGGGTATTTTCGTCGCCATGATTTACCGCCATTGTGAGAGAAATAGCATCGTGGGCTCGCTCAATGACCCACGAACCCCCAATCCAGAGCGCGTACCACCAAGCCCATCAAAGCCGACGCCTGTATCAAGCCCGTAACCCGAACGGGTTCCCCCAAAGCCGCCCAGGTCAACATTGCGGTCAATGCCCACGTTTGTACTCTTTCCTGGAATGTTAATGTCGGTTTTACCAAATGCACCGCTCATGTAGCCTGCCAGCGCCACCTTGGACGCACCGGACAGGAAAGTAGAGAATGCGGACATCCCCGGGCTGATTGCCTTGGCATTTGCCTTCGCCATCATGGACTGGTTCAGGTAGTCCTGCTTCTGGAATTTGTATCCCCATGCCGTGCGCAGTGCATTCGCCTCGATGGTGTTCTTGTCAATCTCCGCCATTGCGGCTGTAGAGGCTCTCAATTCCGCGGCGCTACCTACCCCTATGTCCACCCCGTTTGCCGCCATAGAAGCCCGCTGTTGCCCTTGCAGGTGCCTTGCCTTTAGGGTATGCCGCATGACCTCATTACGCCCCTGTATGCGGGCGTTTTGCACCTGCATTTCGGCAATGTCGGCATTAATCTGTGCGATACGGGACTGCGAGTTAAGGGACGCCTTCTGCGTACTCGCAGACGTGAACGCGCCCACCGTCTCCATTCCGACCCCAAACCCCATCATTGCCATCGGAACGCCCATGTTCAACCCCCCATAGCGATTTCAAGCACCATTGCCAGCACGGTCAATGGGAGCGGATCTGTTTGCCGGATGAACACTTGCCCGCCATCTCCCCAGCCAGACGGCAGCGTGACTTCCACTTCCCCTGTCTTGAGCACAGGCGGCACACCATAGGGTTCGGTCGTGCGCTGTTTGACTTCGCGCAATCTATCCCTGTCGGGACCAACGAATATGCCGGATGACTGATACACACGCAGCTTTGCTTTGTTGACGTTCTTCATGCGCCCTTGCCCCAGAGCGGAATCTATCTGCATGGCAACAGGCAGGGTATGCGCCTCGCCAGTGATTGGCAGCCCAATATGCACCTTGCTGGCGGGCTGCTCAAGCGTGACTGCCCCATCTGTAACGACCTGCTGCGGCATGACTGCGCCGTCGGCGAGTATGCTGACCGTCTTGCCTTCCAGATGGTCCAGTCCCGATATCTGCGTTGCAGGTACACCGTCATAACTCAACCCGCTGTCCACAAAGAAAGCGTCTTGCAAGTCGAGAATCAGCGTGTTGTCCATGCGCTCGATGTAACGCTTCATCTCGCCATTGATTTCGCGCTTCACCACTATGTACACATGATCCTCATCTCCTTCCCCGACCGCTGTTACCGACTCAAACACGCCATCCGTTGCGTGATGGTGCCACGCCCCTATCTGATGTTCGGGTACATACGTCAGCCCCAGAAGATTGCCGGAAGTGGAAACAAACCAGACAACCTGATTCGGCGCTTTGGACAGTGCCATGTCGGTAATTTCAAACCCATCAAAGAGGTGTTTCGTCATGATAGAAATATCACCCGTCACAAAACCGCTCGCCTGCCAGTTGTAGCCCAATTCCCGCACATATCCGCCGCGCTCCGCCCCGTAAACGATGGTGCTGTTCACGATGACTGGCTGCACATTGTTGGACCCGATGTACGACTGCGGCTTGACGTTGATGGTTTCCGGCGTCAACGCATCCGAATTGACAGACGTAACCCGCCATTCCGCGCTGCTGGTCAAGAGCAGCAGCTGTTGCAGGGGCACCAGATGGCGGATCATGCTCCCGTCCCGTGCGGCAGCACGAAATGAAATGCGGTCATCTTCGAATGTCGGCACGGAATAACTCATGTCTGATTCTGTGCCCGGTCGTGTCATCCAGATATTGGTGGGCTTATTGACCGTCCCCGCGAAGCACCGCCTTTGTTCGTAGTAGGTGACTGATGCCGGATAGTTCCCGGTGCCGGACAGTGAGGTATCGTACACAGGCGGCACCTTGCCCATGTCAGGATTGATATTGTCGTCAATGAAGGATAGATCCGTCGTCTCGCCGATAAATCCGAACATGCCGGCGGACTTCAGGTACACGCGATACCGCGACGCTCCGGATACTGCGTTCCATGTGATGGTGTTCATGGCGCCATCGGCGTAGATATTGTTCGATACAGCATTGGATACCGTCATGGCGGATTCGCTGATGCCGTTGGAATGAATCGCCGTCACAGAATACTGGTAGGTGTATTCGGTTCCCTTCCCGTTGGACGATGCCGCAACACCAGTGGGTGAGGCAATGGGTGCGGTGAAGTTGATAGTGACCAGCTGCCAGTTTAATTCCCCCAGGCGGCGCAATTCCATTGGTGCGTAGTTGGGGTGTACCAGCGTCATCACGTCTGCCGACTGGACATAGTGGATATATACAGGACAAGCCCCTGCGTACCCATATTCGGAAAAAGATTGATCCCAAACGATTTGACGATGTGAATCTCGCTCTATTCAACTGGCAGGGAAATCCCGCAAAAGTACGCTATGCGTGCGGTACCCTGGATGACACGGTAAGTATCCTCCGCAACAATAAAGCGGATGCCCGTGCCCTGAATTGCATGGGAGAGTTTTTCAGGACAAAGTCTGACGGCATCTCTTTGCAGGAAAAAACCGGAGATTTTCTGGATGAGGCAGTTGTCGTGCGCGTCACCAAACACAAAAAATCCGCATTCGAGGACACACTCCATTACGACAGTTGGGAAATTGCGCCGGAGCGTACGCCAGACCGTCAACGCTACTACCAGCAGGTGATGGATGACCCCCACGCAAAAAAAGAAGATAAAGCCTACGCGCTATATCGTGCCATCTGGTGCTACGGACCGTCCGGCAATAACGCTTGTGGAGGAGAGGACGTTACGGAAGCAACGCGCAAACGCTGGTTTAGCACACTCAAATCGCACTACAAGGGCACCCTGTGGGAGCGGCGACTCAAATACTACTGGTAGAGCGCCTGCCTCTGTCCGGATTGTCTGGCACGCTCCTTCACGCGGGCGCGCTCTGGCAAACGGGCAGGGTGAATGCGGCGCATTACAGGGAATTCTGGCTGTGGAATAAAACATGGCCTCGCGCGGGGTGCAAAATTCCGACAGATTGTTCACCTTTCGAGTCCCCGTTAAGCTGGAGTTGCGAGACCCGACGAAACGGAAAGGCCATGAGAAAGCCAACGTCAAAAGATCGATGAGAGGGAGATGTAAAAGCGTCCTGTGTCGGCGGTTGCCGCCGGGTTCGGTGTAACTGCATACATTTGACGTAGAATGGCTCTTTTGTCTGTCAGGAGCAAACCCCGTGAAACGCACCAAATGGATTGCGCCCATCATAGCGCTACTGTCGGGAGTGGTCGCGTTGCCGTCCAGAGCCTGTTCTGACGGACCATCCTGTGAAGCGATCGCATTTTATGATAAACCCTTTCTGGACATGGAAAATGACACACGGGTCAACCTTCTGCTCCTGATGGGCGAAAAAAAGAAGCTGAACCTTTCGCTTTTGACCATGCCGCCGGATATCCGCCGCAGCAGGGAATTTCGTTTTGCCTGCATGGCTACTGAACGGGAACAACAAATCGCAAGAGAAGAGGCTGACCGCAACTTGCGTGAACAGGGTAACCGCCAGCTGGACAAGATAGCAACCGCCCTGAACATTGACCCGTCAAGCCTTTCCAGAGAAAAAGACACGTTTGGCGCATATGGCGCCAATAACCGCCATATCTCCAACAACCGCACCTCTCTGCGGCACTTTTTTTCCGCCCTGCTTGAGGACAAACAGTTATCCCCCAAAGAGCGGCATGACCTGGCACTACGCCGTATCCAGATGTTTCGCGCGGGCGATTATGCTTCTCCCGCCCAAGCGGGCAAGCAACCCACTTACCCCGCCCAGTCATCTGCCGCTGATTTCAGCGACTATCTTGAGGGAGCGGATGCCTTTTACCGGGGAGATTATCAGTCAGCCGATATCCTTTTTTCGCGCCTCGAAAAAAGTGCGCAACACTGGGTAACGGAAACGGCAGCGTATATGCGCTTTCGGGTTGCGCTGAATCAGGGAACCCGCCATGCCAAG
>JAISAG010000167.1 GCA_031266815.1 Burkholderiaceae bacterium
AACGTGCAGGTCGGGTTGGAATGTGGCATGCGGGATGTGGCGCAAATCGGGAAAGGCATGTGGGTGATGCCCGACAATATGGCGGAGATGCTGCGTCAGAAAATCGGACATCCCCAGGCAGGAGGGAACACTGCCTGGGTTCCCTCTCCCACTGCGGCGACAATTCACGCCTTGCATTACCACATGGTAGATGTGCGGCGGGTGCAAAAACAACTGGAAGGAACCCATGTTGAAGTGCTGGATGATCTGCTGACGATTCCGGTAACGGCTTCTCCGGCATGGCGACCGGAAGAAATACAGCAGGAACTGGATAACAACGCGCAAACCCTGCTGGGCTACGTCATTCGCTGGGTCAACATGGGAATTGGCTGTTCAAAAGTCCCCGATATACAGGATATTGCGTTGATGGAAGATCGCGCAACCCTGAGAATCTCCTCCCAGCATATTGCCAACTGGATACGCCACGGCGTTGTCAGCGCAGAGCAGGTTGACAACACCTTAAAGCGCATGGCGGCTGTGGTAGACAAACAGAATGAGGATACACCGGGGTACCGGAACATGACGGACGATTTCTCCCGCTCACCGGGATTTATGGCAGCGCGTGACCTTATCTTCAAGGGATTGTCACAAACATCCGGCTATACCGATCCTTTGCTCCAGTTTTGGAGGCAATGTGCCAAGCGGGAGGCGGATGTTTTCTGTGCCGTCGAACCACAAGTCGTATCCCGCTGACAGACGCGGGGTCGCTTTTCTGGAGCCTGTCGCACTGTCCCCTTCCGTGGCTGCTGCTGCGGATAACCATTTCACCGCGGCGGGCAGGCTATGAACGACAAGGCAGACGTACCCTCCTGCTTCACCGTGTATCGTGCCTTGGCGCAAACGCGACGGACAGCAAGATGTTGGTGCCGCCTTTTCCTGGCGGGATTGTGCCTGTCCTGCCTGTGTGCATCGGTTCGCGCGGACAGCAGTGATGAAGGATTGCAACTTTTTCGGCAGGGGAAATACGCGCAGGCGTCCCGGCTTTTCCTGAAAGCGGCGCGCAAGGGCGATCCAAAGGCGCAATTCCATTTGGCGGTCGCCTATGAAAGCGGGGAAGGCGTAAAACGTGACCGGAAAAAAGCTTTTTTCTGGTACAGAAAATCGGCGGCTCAGGGACTGGTTTATGCACAATATGCCGTCGCTGTTTGCTACGAGCAGGGAATAGGGGTCAGGACCGATTACCGGAAAGCTTTCACGTGGTACAAAAAAGCGGCCGAGCAGAACAATCCCAAGGCACAGTATCGTCTTGCCCTGTTGTATGACGAAGGCAAGGGAAGGGCGGTCAGGCAAAATCGCGCCGAAGCGTTGAAGTGGTACACCCTGTCCGCCGCCCAGGGCGTTGCCGGCGCCCAGTACAAGTTGGGCACCTTCCACACTAGGGGAGACATGCTCGCGCAGGACAACGCGGCGGCTGCTAATTGGTACAGCAAGGCGGCAGAGCAAGGGGATCCTCGTGCCCAGGCCGCGCTGGGGAGAGCGTATATGGAAGGGAACGGGCTTGCGCAGGACCACGAAAAAGCCGTGGAATACCTCAGCAAATCTGCGGAGCAAGGCGATCCAGAAGGCGCGCTTGGCATGGCGGTTGCCTACCAAAACGGGTGGGGTGTCCAGAAAGACGCGGAAAAAGCGCTCAAATGGTACACGCTGGCGGCAGGCCATCACTCCCCTGAAGCCTGGTATCAGCTCGGAATGGTGTATGAGTTGGGAGAGTCGCCCAACATGAAGATAGCGCTTCGCCTGTACAAGAAGGCGGCGCAGGAAGGGCACGCCTCCGCACAGTTTCGTCTGGGCATGTTCTACAGCCTGGACAAGGACAATCCCGACAGCAAGGAGAAAGCGGCATACTGGTACAAAAAGGCGGCAAAGCAGGGCAACACGGAAGCAATCCAGTTGCTGGATTCCGAGGCTGACGACAGGCGGCGATAGGAACGCAGTCCCTGTGTGCGGCTATAAGGTGATGCGGGAGTGTTTGCCATGCTGGTGGGATGATGCCCGCACAAAGTCATGCCCCTTCCATCGCTTTGCGGGATAATATCCCCCATGCAGAACCTTCTCGACCTTTTAAATCCCGAACAAATTGCCGCGGTCACCCTGCCATCCCAATCGGCACTCATCCTTGCTGGTGCAGGGTCTGGAAAAACGCGTGTGCTGACCACCCGCATTGCCTGGCTCATGAAGACAGGGCAAATTGCCCCTGATGGTGTCCTCGCGGTCACTTTCACCAACAAAGCCGCCAGGGAGGTCGTGTCCCGCGTCAATTCACTGATTCCTTTTGATGCGCACAGCATGTGGATTGGCACCTTTCACGGCCTGTGCCATCGTTTGCTGCGCACCCACTACCGTGATGCGGCGTTACCGCCCTCCTTTCACATTCTGGACGTGCCAGCGCAGCTCTCCCTGATAAAGCGTCTTTTGAAACGGCACGGCATTCACGAAGAACATTATCCTCCCAGAGACATCCTGCACCACATCAACCGCGCCAAGGAGAAGGGACTTCGCGCGGGCGATGAAGCAGGATCAGATGATTACAGCAGGGGATTGTCCGAAGTGTACGCCCTGTATGAAGCACAATGTCAGCGGGAGGGCGCGGTAGATTTTGCCGAACTGCTGCTGCGGAGCTATGAACTGCTTTCGCGGAATCAACCGCTGCGAACACACTACCAGACCCGGTTTCGGCACATCCTGGTAGACGAATTCCAGGATACCAATGATTTGCAATATCGCTGGCTTCGTCTGATAGCGGAAAGCGGGGCTGCCATTTTCGCCGTAGGGGATGACGACCAGAGCATATATGCCTTTCGGGGAGCCAATGTGGGGAACATGTTCGCTTTTCAGCAAGATTTCCGGGTCCAGCACATCATCCGCCTGGAGCAAAACTATCGTTCGCACGGCAACATCCTGTCGGCGGCAAACGAACTGATAGCGCACAACAGCAACCGGCTCGGGAAGAATCTGTACACAGATGCCGCGTTGGGAGAACCGGTTCGCGTGATGGCGCTGGCCTCCGATTGGGAAGAAGCGCAATACCTGGTCGAAGAAGTGCGGCAACTGGCGCGGGATGGAATCGCGTTGCGCGATATGGCCATTCTTTACCGCGCCAATGCCCAGTCCCGCGTCATTGAACATGCTTTTTTCGGCGCCAACATTCCCTACCGGGTACACGGCGGTCTGCGTTTTTTTGAGCGCGTCGAGATTCGCCACGCGATGGCATACCTGCAACTGATGGACAACCCGCACAACGACTCTGCTTTTCTTCGCGTGGTCAATTTCCCGTCCAGAGGAATCGGGTTGCGTTCCATAGAGCAACTGCAAGCGTGTGCGCAGCAGCATGATGTTTCGCTGTATGCGGCAATTCCGCTTTTGCCCGGCAGACCCGGGAAAGCGTTGCAGGCTTTTTTCTCCTTGATTGAAGAAATGCGCGCCGCGCTGCACACGCTGCCGCTACCGCGTGTTGTTGAAGAAGTCATTGGGCAAAGCGCTCTGAAAGCACACTACCAAAGCGAAAAAGGCGGCGCGGATCGCGTTGAGAACCTGGCGCAGTTAAGTGGTGCCGCCGCCTTGTTCCTTGCGGAAGAAAACATCCCGCAAGATACTCCTGCCCTGTTCGTTGCGCGCGCCCAGGCAGAATCCGCACCGGCTTCGGGCGTGCCCGGCGAAGGGGTTTCCGATACCTATTCCGTTGAAGTCAGCCCGCTGGCAGCATTCTTGACACATGCTTCGCTGGAATCCGGCGAAGGCCAGGCGGTGGAAGGAGAAGACGCCCTGCAAATGATGACAGTCCATTCCGCCAAGGGACTTGAGTTTTCCGTTGTTTTCATCACGGGGCTGGAAGAAGGACTCTTCCCTCATGAAAACAGCGCAGGCGAAGAAAAAGGACTGGAAGAAGAACGTCGCCTGATGTATGTCGCCATTACCCGCGCGCGTCACCGCTTGTACTTGAGTTACGCGCAGACGCGCTCTCTGCACGGCAGCATGCGTTACCACATCCGCTCCCGTTTTCTGGGAGAATTGCCCGCGTCTGCCATGCAATGGTCAAAGAAGTCAAACGACAATGCGGTGGCGTATCAGCCATCGCAAAGCGCTTCCCTTCCCGTGCAGCAGGCAGCGGCGCTGCCCCATGCCGAGTGGCGCATTGGCGAGACAGTGCGGCACCCGAAATTCGGAGAAGGCGTCATAGTCCGGCTGGAAGGATGGGGCAGCAACAACCCCAGCGCCCACATCCACTTTGGACGGCAGGGAACGAAACAACTGGATTTGACCGTTGCCAAACTGGAACATGCCGGGTAATTGTTGCCGGGGCGACAGCCTGTTGGCAGGGAAACGCCCAGCGGAAATCCCTCCGGGGGCTGCCGCAGGGGGTACGTGGGCGCACGGGAGGGGGGCGCACGGGAGGGGGGCGCCCGGTCGGCTTTTGGTGTTTGATGCCCTGCTGACAGCATAGAGGAGCGCAGGGCGCTCCCTGCGGCGTTTGCCCACAACCGGCGGGCACGGGGCCGACCAAACGACCTGCGGTCAAAATCGCTTACCTTGAGGAGGCTTCTTTCACCATCGCATTGCGCGATCCGGTAAAGATAATCTCCGTCACAATTTCGCTATTCCAAACAACTCGCTGGCGCTGATGCCAAGGTGCTCTGCGATTTTCAGCAGATTCAGTACGGTGACATTATGCTCCCCGCGCTCTATCCCTCCCATGTAGGAACGATCAAGTCCTGCCCCGTGTGCCAGCGCCTCCTGTGAAAGCTGCTTTTGGGCACGAACAGCGCGGACAGTCTTTCCCAGGGAGCGCAGCGCAGGATTCCCGGCATGTTTTACAGATGGTTTTGCCATCCGCTAATCATCAGAGGTTGACGGATATAACACCACGGGATAAGATACCCGAAACCCCTAAAATCTGAAGAGAGGAGGCAGCATGTCGTCAAATCAACCAAACTGGCCGAGTAAAGTTCCGGGGCAGCCCTCTGGTCCTGGTCGTGACAATAATCCCCCAAGAAAGAAGCTCTCATCCCGATTTCACAACGCTTTGCCGAAATCATAGAGTCCAATGAAATCCGGCGTCGCTCTGCTTTTCATCGTTTTACTTTTCCTTTCGGGGTGTCAAACCCCTGTGCCTCCGAATTTTTCTGTTCGAGGTCTTGGTACAGGCGGAAAGAAGATTGACGCCGAGCTCAGGACAGTAACGGTGACAATTGACCCGCATATGGACAGAAGAAGTGTTCCCGCCTGGTGGGGATGGGTGGATGTAGCTGTTCTGTGGAGGGAAGCCTTACAGGAAGCGCTGGACCAAAAAAGCGTCTTTACGGATGGAGCTAGGAAAACGGTCAGCATACAGGTAAACGTGTCGGAAATGCGGGGTTCGCTGGACATGGGGGTGGTGACAGCAACATACAGAATCATAGACAGGGCGACTGGTAATACTGTTTATGGTCAGGTGATCGCTTCACACGCACGTAATGCCAACGATGCCGTAAGAAAAAATATTCTTCAGTTTTTGGATCAACTGGATCTGCTTGATATTAATAAGTTTCTTTTCCTCCCAAATCAAAA
>JAISAG010000031.1 GCA_031266815.1 Burkholderiaceae bacterium
ACTTAACGATATCCGCTCCAACATCCAAACCCCCGATAATTTAATTAACCGGACATTTCTACTTTGCTGAAACCGGACATTACAACTTTGCTCCTACATACGATTGCGTGAGTGTAGCCGTTACACTCGATATATGCGAAAATGCTCTATTAATTTCTTATCCAGACTGAATCAATATAAATGAGGGGTGTATGAAATTGCGACAACTGCGCTATTTCTGTGCTATTGCCGAGGAAGGGCAAATCAGCCGGGCGGCGCAGAGGTTGCATATGGCGCAGCCCCCGCTGAGCTTCCAGTTGAAATTGCTGGAGGAAGAACTGGGCGTGAAGCTGGTTGACCGTAATACGCGCTATCTTTCGCTGACCCAGGCGGGGCATCTGTTTTATCAGCGGGCATCGCAGATACTGGACATGCTGGGTAATGCAACGAGTGAAATTCGGGATATGTCGCACGGCGTCTACGGGGTGCTTTCCATGGGGAGTCCGCCCGCTATTGGAAGCCTGTATATGCCGGACAGGATAAAACGGTTTCACGTGCAATACCCGCACATCCGCTTTAGCTGGAGAGAGGGGAATACCTATCGGATGCTGGAGTTGCTGGAAGCGCAGGTGATTGAGTTCGGCATTGTCCGGCTCCCGATTCCCGAAGGAGAATACGATGCCATCCCGCTCCTGACCGAATCATGGGTAGCAATAACTGACAGGAAGGATAAGGCGTACGCAAGGAAAAAGCGTATCCGTCTCAATGAATTGGCGGCAGTCCCGTTGATCATGATGCATCGGCAAGAAGGAATACGATGCCACGACATGGTGCTGGACGAAATGCGCGCAATGGATATTACGCCGACAATACTGTGTGAAAGTGACAATATTTCGGCCATTTTGTCGTTGGTTGCGCGATCAGTTGGCGTCGCCATTTTGCCCGCGTCTGCTCTGGCAGGGCAAGTCGCCGGCAAATTTCGCTGCATGGAAATTGCCGATTGCACCTTGCAATCGTCTTCGGCAATCGTCTGGAGGCGGGGGAAACGCTTGTCTGTCGCAGCGGAACTGTTTCTGGAAACCTTTCCATTGTCCATGCAGGACGAAAAATAACACCCGCAGAGGAGAAACAGTGTTTGGTTATCGTCACGCCTTTCACGCGGGCAATCATGCGGATGTGCTGAAACACACTATTTTGCTCGGCATTTTGCGGTATATCGTGCGCAAGGATGCCCCCGTTTTTTACGTTGATACACACGCCGGCGCGGGCATATATGCGCTGGGGGGCAGAGAATCGCAGAAAAACAGGGAATTCGAAAATGGGGTTGCCCGTCTCTGGAAGCGGAATGCGCTACCCGCTTTGCTGACGGATTACACGCAAATGGTTCAGCGTGCCAATTCGGAGGGAAAACTGGATTATTACCCGGGCTCTCCTTTTATCGCAGAACAGGTGTTACGGGCGCAAGACCGTCTTCGTCTTTTCGAGGCACACCCCCGCGAGGCGGACATACTGGCGGACAATGTCGGCAGATGGAATACGCGAGGGGGAGGGATACGGGGACAACGGGTCATGGCAAACAAGTCGGACGGGTTTTCCGCGTTGCTGTCCCTCTTGCCGCCGCCATCCCGCCGGGCGCTGATATTGATTGACCCGCCGTACGAGAACAGGGAAGATTACCGTACGGTGATTCGGACGTTGCAAAAAGCATTGAAACGCTTTGCGGATGGCGTGTACATGGTGTGGTTTCCCTTGTTGCAGCGTCAGGAAGTGCGTCACTTGTCAGAACAGTTGAAAAAGGGAGGCAGAGAGAAATGGCTGGAAGTAACACTGCAAATCAGCCGTCCCGTTCCAGACGGATTTGGTTTGACTGGCAGCGGGGTTTTTGTGGTGAATCCGCCGTGGACACTGGAAAACGAATTGCGCCAGACTTTGCCGTTTCTTGTTGAAGTGCTGGGGCAGGATAAAAGCGCGGCATTTCGCATTGAGGCGAAGGGAAATACCCGTCCCGGATAGGCGTGTGTTCATCGCGGCAGCGCGCGGCAAAAGCAGAAGTTACCTCGCCAGCAGGAGGAACAGGCTGGGTTTTCTGTGAAGGAGGTTTGTTTCCCCTTTTTTTTCGCGCCATGCGGCGATATCCCGTGTACAAATGGATTCGTCGGGAAGCGTAAGGTTGGTTGCGACGCACAGGCGGGTACTGTCGTGGCAGTGGGTACACAACGCATCAAGCAATGCGTGATTGCGGTAGGGGGTTTCAATAAAGATCTGTGTTTGCCGGATCTGTCGGGAGCGTTCCTCAAGCAGACGTATTTCTTTGGCGCGTTGAGTGGCGTGGGTTGGCAAATACCCGCAAAAAGCGAAACACTGCCCGTTCAGACCGCTTGCCATCAAGGCGAGCAGGATGGAAGAAGGTCCCACCAGCGGTTTGACCGTGATCCCCTCCCGATGCGCTGCTTCAACCAGATTGGCGCCTGGATCCGCAACGGCGGGAACGCCTGCTTCCGAAATCAGTCCGCAATCCTTTCCCGCAAGGAGTGGCGCAAGCAGTGCGGGCAATGCATCGGTTTTTGTTCGTGTATTTAACTCCATCATCCGGATTTGCTGGATAGGCAGGGCAAGCGGATGTGTTCTCCCGACTTGTTTCAGATAGGCGCGCGCGGTTTTTGCGTTTTCCACAATGAAACAGGTCAGACCCGCCGTAATTTTCCGGACTTCGTCGGGGATGATATGGGCAAGCGGGTCGGGGTATTCCTCCCGCGTTCCCAGAGGGGAGGGTATCAGGTAGAGGATTCCTGTTTTCATTTTTCCGCAAAAAAACAGACGCCGCAGCGGCGCAGCATGGTGACCAGCGAGATGAGAGGAAGCCCGGTCAATGCGGTTGGGTCCGTGCTCTCGATGCTTTCCAGAAGGATGATGCCCAATGCCTCGTTCCTTGCACTGCCCGCACAGTCGTAGGGTTGTTCTGTCAACAGGTAGGAAGACAGTTCCTGATCGGAAAGTTTCCTGAAAGTGACCCGGGTCGGCACGTTGACCGTCTGAACAGCCTTGTCCGGTTTTTTCTGCCGTCCGTCCCGGACACACAACGCAGTGTGAAAAGTAACGCAGCGCCCCTGCATTTTTTGCAGTTGTTGCAAGGCTCTTTCATATGAGCCCGGTTTGCCGAGCGGTTCATTGTCCAGCATTGCCACCTGGTCCGAGCCAATGACAATGGCGTCCGGGTGCATCTCCCCGACCGCGGCAGCTTTCAGGCAGGAAAGCCGCACGGCGGTTTCATGGGGCAATTCCCCTTTAAGAGGGGTTTCATCCACATTGGGGACAAACACGTCAAACGGTATTTTCAACCGTGTAAGCAACTGTTTGCGATAGAGAGAACCCGACGCCAGAATCAGTCCCGGTGTTGTTGGTGGCAGTGGTGCACCCATGGACGAAGCTCTTCTTTAAATCCAGAGGGGATCATGCTACCATAGCCGACCCTGTGCCCGATTGAAAGTTCGTTGTGTTGAAAGATCCGAAAGAGTTTTGCCGCAGGAACGAAAAGCTGGAAGGAGGGGTACCCGTTGCCGGGTTTCCGCGGTTGGCTGCCTTGTGTTCGAATCCGTCGGACGAATTGAAGTGGTGGCTTGAAGGGTCACACAGCGCTTCCGGCGATATTCAGCTTGACTTGACGGTAAGCGGCAAACTGGATTTGGTGTGTCAGCGCTGTCTTGACACGTTCAGTTATTCCCTGGACTCCAAAATATCGCTTTTGCTTGCGGCAACGGAAGAAGAAGCGGATGAAATGGAATCAAGGCTGGCAGACAATGATCCGGTTGAAGTTATCGTTGGCGGGGATAGCGTCAACATCATGGAGTTGATTGAGGATGAAGTCTTGCTCTCAATTCCCCTGTCCCCGAGGCATGATGCGTGTCCCAACGTCCCTTTGGACAAGCTGGTGAAGAAACCGGATTCCCCCTTTTCCGCTCTGGAAGGAATGAAGGGCAGAGTACGCGGATAGCGCAGCATTCCCCAAAATGCGCATGTAACGTGAAATACTTCTGCATGTTGCCACCGTTTTATTGCGCAAATATGTTAGAATCCCCCGTGCTTTGGATCAGGAGTGGAATATGGCAGTACAGCAAAACAAGAAATCGCCCTCCAAAAGGGGAATGCGCCGTGCGCACGATTCGCTGACAGTGCCCAATTTGTCAGTTGAACCGGTGTCCGGCGAGAAACACCGCCGCCATCACGTGAGTTCGGGTGGGTTTTATCGCGGCAAAAAAGTGTTGGAAACCAAGACAGACGAATGAGTGGTCTTCGTCGCACTTGTTGTGAGTAGCTATATGAGGCGCGGGAGGTTGTATGCCGACTTTGCGCCTCTTTTTTGTTGGCGTTGACAACAGTTGGAGGCGGACAGAGAGTCCGTGTGGACGTGGGGCAAAGAGAATCGGATCGGATAAGGATTTCGGTTGACTGCATGGGAGGGGACTGGGGCGTTCCCGTGACGGTGCCTGCCTGTATGGCTTTTCTGAAGCAGGAGCGGGATGTCGAACTGGTGCTGGTTGGTGTCTCGGACCGCATTCTGGATCAACTGAAAAAATTGGGCTCGGAGAGTCATCCGCGTATTTCCATCAAACACGCCAAGGAGGTCGTCGAGATGGATGACCCGCTGGAAGTCGCGTTAAGGAAAAAGCGGGACTCGTCCATGCGCGTGGCGGTTTCGCTGGTGAAGGACGATATGGTGGACGCCTGTGTGTCGGCTGGTAACACCGGCGCGCTGATGGCGGTTTCCCGATATCTGTTAAAGACTTTGCCGGGTGTTGACAGGCCCGCTATCTGCGCCATTTTGCCCAACCAGCAGGGAGGACCGACATATGCGCTGGATTTTGGTGCCAATGTCGACTGCGAGGCAGAACACCTGCATCAGTTTGCCATGATGGGTGCCGCCCTTTTTGCTTCTGTCGAAGGAAAGTCCCGCCCCAGGGTTGGCCTGCTCAATGTCGGTACGGAAGAAATAAAAGGGAATGATCTGGTCAAGCGGGCGGGCGCTTTGCTGCGCACAGAAAAGGAAAACGGTACCCTGAATTATCTGGGCAATGTGGAAGGAAACAACCTGTTTGATGGCACGTGCGACGTGATCGTATGTGATGGTTTTGTCGGTAACGTGACGTTAAAGGCGATTGAGGGACTGGGGCGCTTTTTCCGGAGTGCCTTGCTTTCCTCGCTGCGCAGCAGCATGTTTGCCCTGATGGGTTCCCTGCTTGCCGGAAGCGCGTTGCGCTCCATCAGGGAAAGACTGAATCCCTCCCGTTTTAACGGCGCCAGTATGCTGGGTTTGCGGGGGTTGGTATTCAAAAGTCATGGCAGTGCGGATGCCTTTGCCTTTGAGTGCGCGCTAAGACGCGCGCATGATGCGGTCAGAAACAGGGTGATGTCGCACATATCGGCGACCATGCGGGAACTTCAGCAGAAAGCAGGGATTGTGGTTGGTGCGACAGAGGGTGGGGCGGCGACAACAGGAGTGCAGGAAAAAGAGCAGGTATGACCACTTACGGAAAGATTACTGGCACCGGAAGTTATCTGCCCCCCAGGCGGGTAACCAATGATGATATGGTTGCCATGCTGGCGGCGCTGGGTGTGGAAACGTCGGACGAGTGGATCCGTACCCGCAGTGGTATCCACGCAAGGCACTATGTGGACGAGGGAGAACTCGCCAGCGGGCTTGGAGAGAAAGCGGCCAGAAGCGCCCTGGAGATGGCGAAGCTGGATGCAAACGACATAGACCTTATTTTGGTGGCGACAACGACGCCTGATTTCATCGGTGGATTTCCCAGCACGGCTTGTGTTATACAGCGCAAGCTGGGGATGGCGGGTTGTGCGGCAATGGATGTACAGGCGGTGTGTTGCGGGTTTGTTTACGCCCTG
The DNA here is from genome assembly GCA_031266815.1 of Burkholderiaceae bacterium. Lineage (GTDB taxonomy): Bacteria > Pseudomonadota > Gammaproteobacteria > Burkholderiales > Burkholderiaceae_D > Oxalobacter. The sequence continues at coordinate 5,878 of JAISAG010000031.1, forward strand.
TCCGCGGCGGACGCCTTTATTCGGGCAGGGGTGCACAAAAATATTCTGGTTATCGGAACAGAAGTGTACTCGCGCATTATTGATTTCAGGGACAGGACAACGAGCGTATTGTTTGGTGATGGTGCGGGAGCGGTTGTCGTCAGCGCGTCAAGGGAGCCGGGTATTCTGGCGACAGGGATGCATGCGGACGGAAGGCACGGTGATATTCTGTATCTGGATGCCAGATTGGGTCATGGCGGGATAGAGGGTAACGGTTATTTGCACATGGATGGCACCGCTGTTTTCAAGCACGCGGTAACGTTGATGGACAAGGTTGGTTTGGAAGTGCTTGAAAAGGCGGGAATGGCAGCGAATGACGTAGATTGGCTGATACCGCACCAGGCAAACGTGCGGATTATGCAAAGTTCTGCCCGGAAGATGCGCATCCCGAACGAAAATGTTATCGTGACGGTGGATGCACACGGGAATACCTCATCCGCATCCATTCCGCTTGCGCTGGATACAGGTGTGCGTGACGGGCGGATCAGACAGGGTAACCACATTCTGATGGTTGCCATTGGTGGTGGTCTGACCTGGGGCGCAGTTCTGTCGAGAATGTAATTTTTAATTCCTTTTCAGGAGCAGGTATGCCCCAATTCGCTTTCGTCTTTCCGGGACAAGGCCCTCAATCCGTTGGAATGCTGGATGGTTTTGCAGGCAATCCGGTTGTCGCTGAAACCGTTGCCGAAGCTTCCTCTGTAATCGGTCTTGATATTGCCAGGCTGGTTACCGAGGGGCCGAAGGAATCGCTTGATCTGACCACCAATACGCAACCGGTCATGTTGACAGCCGCTGTTGCCTTTTATCGCGCATGGATAGCGGCGGGTGGCAAACCACCCTCCGTTGTGGCGGGGCACAGTCTGGGCGAATTTTCTGCGCTGGTTGTTGCGGGCGTTATTCCCTTCAAGGATGCTGTGGCGCTGGTGCGTTTTCGTGCCCAGGCGATGCAGGAAGCGGTTCCTGTGGGGCAGGGCGGGATGGCCGCCATTTTGGGGTTGTCAGATGAGGATGTCATTGCTGCTTGCGCGGAAGCATCCGATGGGGAAGTGGTGGAGCCTGCCAATTTCAACGCGCCGTCCCAGTTGGTGATTGCGGGACACAAATCGGCCGTTGCGCGTGCCTGCGAGATTGCCAGGGCAAAGGGAGCGAAGCGCGCCATCGTTTTGCCTGTGTCAGCCCCGTTTCACTCGTCGCTGCTCAAACCGGCATCGGACAGACTGCGGGAGTATATGGCGCCGTTGTCATTTTCACCCCCTCAAATTCCGTTGATTAACAATGTGGATGTCGCTGTGCTTCAGGGCACACCGGACATCAAGGATGCACTGGTACGCCAGGCTGCGCGCCCTGTCCGCTGGGTGGAAACTGTCAGGAAAATAGCATCCATGGGTATTTCTCATGTTGTCGAGTGTGGTCCTGGCAAAGTATTGGCAGGCTTGAGCCGCCGTATAGAGGGAAGTCTGACGGGTGACGCAATCGTGGATGTGGCATCACTTGAACGAATAAAGGAGGAATTGAAATGAGTGTGGGACAGTTTCAGGGAAAAGTTGCCCTTGTAACAGGTGCATCAAGAGGGATTGGACATGCAATTGCGCTGGAATTGGCGCGTCACGGTGCGACGGTCATTGGTACGTCAACATCGCAGGCAGGGGCGGATACAGTTACGGACGATTTAAACAAAATCCGCCGCGGAGCGGGTAAAGGGATTGTGCTGGAAGTGTCGGATGCGGTGCGTTGCCAGGCCGTGATTGAAGAGGTGCAGAGCAAGTTTGCGGACATACACATACTGGTTAACAACGCGGGTGTTACGCACGATAATTTGGCCATGCGCATGAAGGATGAAGAGTGGAACAGGGTGCTGGACGTCAATCTGGATGCGGTCTTCCGGTTGTCGCGTGCGGTGTTGCGCACGATGATGAAGCGAAGGGAGGGGCGCATCATCAATATTTCCTCCGTTGTCGGCTCGCTGGGCAACCCGGGACAGGTCAATTATGCGGCATCAAAGGCGGGGGTGGAAGGCATGAGTCGCGCGCTGGCAAGAGAACTGGGTAACCGCAATATCACGGTTAACTGTGTTGCGCCCGGTTTTATTGACACGGATATGACCCGCCTCTTGACGGAAGAGCAGACGGCGAACCTGTTGCGCCAGATTCCGCTTTCCCGCTTCGGTACGCCGGAAGATGTCGCGTCTGCGGTTGTTTTTCTGGCATCGCCGCAAGCTGCTTACATTACTGGCACCGTGTTGCATGTCAACGGGGGCATGTTCATGAATTGACAATCTGCCGATCCGGCGCTTATGGGATGTTTCCGGGACATAACTGCCGTTCGCCGGGAAACATCGAACAAAAGTATTTTTTTCTCCGCAAACTTGCTAAAATGTGCGGTGTCTTTTTACTCAATAACTTTAACTGGAGCCAATAAATGTCCGATATTGAACAGCGTGTGAAAAAGATCGTTTCTGAGCGGTTGGGTAAGGCTGAGGCTGAAATCAAGCTGGAGTCCTCTTTTGTGGATGATTTGGGAGCGGACTCGCTTGATACGGTCGAACTGGTTATGGCTCTTGAGGACGAGTTCGAGTTTGAAATTCCCGATGAGGATGCCGAAAAGATCACAACAGTCAAAGATGCAGTGGATTACGCGACCACCCACGTCAAGTCGTAGCGCCTGACAAAATTCCGGGAGAACAATTTGAACCATTTGCGGCAACGCCGGGTCGTCGTTACCGGTCTGGGGTGTGTCTCACCCGTAGGGAATAATGTTGCCGACATGTGGGGTGCGGTGACAGCAGGAAAGTCGGGAATTGGTCCGATAACCCGTTTTGATGCATCTGACTTCGGCACGCGCTTCGCGGGCGAAGTGAAAAATTTCGATCTGGAGACTTACGTTCCGGCGAAAGAAGCGCGCCACATGGATACGTTTATCCATTACGGTATGGCAGCGGCGATTCAGGCAATTGAAGACAGCGGCTTGATTGTAACCGAAGGAAACGCGCACCGGATCGGTATCAATATCGGCTCCGGCATAGGCGGGCTTCCCATGATTGAACAAACCCACGCCGAGTTTGAAAAGCGGGGCGCTCGCCGCATCAGTCCCTTCTTCGTTCCCGCATCCATCATCAACATGATTTCGGGGTTTCTTTCCATACGTTACGGGATGAGAGGACCCAACCTGTCCATTGTGACGGCCTGCTCGACCGGGTTACACTGCCTTGGCTTTGCCGGCAGGATTATCTCTTACGGTGACGCGGACATCATGGTTGCCGGCGGTGCGGAATCCACCATATCGCCGCTGGGCGTGGGAGGGTTCACCTCTGCACGTGCGCTTTCGTCAAGAAATGACGACCCGCAGACCGCTTCCCGTCCATGGGACAAGGACCGTGATGGCTTTGTTCTGGGCGAGGGGGGTGGTGTTGTCGTGCTGGAGGAGTACGAGCATGCAAAGGCCAGAGGCGCCAGGATTTATGCCGAGTTGCTGGGTTTTGGCATGAGTGCTGATGCCAACCACATGACCGCCCCGAGGGAAGATGGGAGTGGTGCAAGCAACTGCATGCTGAACGCAATTAATGATGCCGGAATCAATCCGGACCAGGTGCATTACATCAACGCACATGGCACATCCACTCCTTTGGGTGACGTTGCCGAGACCATTGCTATCAAGCGCACCCTGGGTGAGCATGCGAAGAAAGCCGTTATCAGTTCTTCCAAGTCCATGTTCGGGCACCTTTTGGGGGGTGCTGGCGGGCTGGAGGCGGTCATTACGATTTTGGCGATTTATAACCAGATTGTGCCGCCGACCATCAACCTTTTCAGTCAGGATCCACAGTGCGATCTGGATTACTGCGCCAATACGGCGAGAAATATGAAGATAGACTACGCACTGAAAAACTCTTAGATCGGAAGAGCACACGTCTGAA
>JAISAG010000140.1 GCA_031266815.1 Burkholderiaceae bacterium
TGGGCGATATTGACCTTTTCGTCTTCCGTATAACCGGAAAGCCGGATCACTTCCATCCTGTCCAGCAGGGCAGGCGGAATATTGTACGAATTGGATGTCGCAATGAACATGACATCCGACAAGTCAAAATCCACATCCACATAGTGGTCGGAAAAAGTGTGGTTCTGCTCCGGATCCAGCACTTCCAGCAAGGCAGACGCGGGATCGCCGCGCATGTCCGCTCCCATCTTGTCCACTTCGTCCAGCAGGAAAAGCGGATTACGCACACCGGACTTGATCAGGCTTTGCAATATCTTGCCCGGCAAGGCGCCAATGTAGGTGCGCCGGTGCCCTCTGATTTCCGCCTCATCACGCACACCCCCCAGCGCCATCCGCACGAACTTCCGGTTGGTCGCTCTGGCAATGGATTGCCCCAGCGATGTCTTGCCAACCCCCGGGGGACCAACAAAACAGAGAATGGGCGCCTTGATCTTGTCCACTCGCTGCTGAACCGCCAGGTACTCTAAAACCCGTTCCTTGACTTTTTCCAGACCGTAGTGGTCGCTTTCCAGCACTTTTTCCGCGTGGGACAAATCCTTGTTGAGCTTGGAACGTTTTTTCCACGGCAGGGAAACCAGCGTTTCTATGTAATTTCGCACCACGGAGGCTTCTGCCGACATCGGCGACATGGAGCGGAGTTTCTTCAGTTCGGAGCGGGTCTTGTCCAGCGCCTCTTTGGGCATTTTCGCGTCTTTAATGCGTTTTTCCAAGTCCTCAATGTCCGCGCCATCCTCGCCTTCGCCCAGCTCCTTCTGGATGGCCTTGACCTGCTCGTTCAAGTAATACTCGCGCTGCGACTTTTCCATCTGCCGCTTGACCCGCCCCCGGATACGCTTTTCGACCTGCATGATATCCAGTTCGCTGTCCAGCCGTTCCAGCAGGTACTCCATCCGTTTGGATACCACCAGTGTTTCCAGTACCACCTGCTTCTGGTCCAGTTTCAGGGGCAAATGGGCGGCAACCGTATCGGTAAAGCGCCCCGGCTCTTCCACCGAAACCAGCGAAGCATGCACTTCCTGCGGGATTTTCTTGTTCAGCTTGCCATATTCTTCGAAACGTTGCAGGATTGTGCGCCGCAAGGCTTCCACTTCCGGCGTTTTTTCCAGCTCGCTGTCCACTATCATCATGTCTGCCAGCAAGCCGCTTTCCTGCGTGTGGACTTCCAGAATCCGCGCACGAAAATTGCCTTCCACCAGCACCTTGACGGTTCCGTCCGGCAGTCGCAGCATCTGCAGAATGCTGGCAACACAACCGATGTCGTAGATATCTTCCGCCTGCGGGTCATCCTTTGACGCTGTTTTTTGCGCCGACAGCATGATCGCCTTGTCGCCCTCCATCGCCTTTTCCAGTGCCTGAATGGACTTGGCGCGCCCGACGAACAGGGGGATGACCATGTGCGGAAACACCACGACATCCCGCAAAGGGAGAAGCGGCAACCTGTTCTGTTTTTTCATAACGGTAATTTTCATCACAAACCTTATCTGGTAGCAGACCGAACGGGGTACACCCATATCTATGTGGAGACGGAAGCGCAAAAAACAAGGGAGAACCCGTCAGCCTGCATGACAACGATACCACAATCTGCCGAAGCATGCCGATGTCGGACACCCGGCGGCATCCACCGGCATGGCATGGATTGTCAGCCGACGAGCCGCTGCTGGTCTTCCCGTGTGGCGTCAAGAGTGAGCAGCAAGGGTTTCGCGTCCTGGGTGACGGTCTTTTCGTCAATGACCACCTTGACAACATCCTGTTCGGTAGGCAGGTTGTACATGACATCCAGCAATAACTGCTCCATGATGGAACGCAGGCCCCGCGCGCCGGTTTTTCGTTCCAGGGCTCTTTTAGCAATCGCGTGAAGGGCTTCGGGCTGAACCTCAAGTTCGGCACCCTCCATTTCAAGCAACTTCCGGTATTGTTTGACCAGCGCGTTACGCGGTTCCTGAAGCACCCGAACCAGCGCATCTTCGGACAAATCATCCAGAGTCGCAACCACAGGCAAACGCCCCACCAACTCGGGAATCAACCCGAACTTGATCAAGTCTTCCGGCTCTACCGCAGAAAGTATCTCGCTGCTTTTCCTTTCATCCCGGCTTGAAACGTTGGCAGAAAACCCGATGCCTCCCTTTTCGGTACGGGCGGATATGACCTTGTCCAAACCATCGAACGCGCCGCCACAAATAAACATGATATTCGTCGTGTCCACCTGGATAAAATCCTGGTTCGGGTGCTTTCTGCCTCCCTGCGGCGGAACGGACGCCAGCGTCCCTTCTATCATTTTCAAGAGCGCCTGCTGCACGCCTTCCCCGGAAACATCCCGCGTGATGGACGGATTGTCCGACTTGCGCGAAATCTTGTCGATTTCGTCAATGTAAACAATGCCGCGTTGTGCGCGCTGCACATTGTATTCGCAGTTCTGCAACAGCTTCTGGATGATATTTTCCACGTCCTCGCCGACATAACCCGCCTCTGTCAGGGTTGTGGCATCCGCCATCACAAAGGGCACATTGAGCAAACGGGCCAGTGTCTGGGCAAGCAATGTCTTGCCGGAACCTGTCGGCCCAATCAGCAGAATGTTGCTTTTGGACAGCTCCACATCGTCTGTCTGACCGGAAGAAAAATACTGCAACCGCTTGTAGTGGTTGTAAACTGCCACGGAAAGAATTTTCTTTGCCAACTCCTGCCCGATGACGTACTGATCCAGCAGGTCACAGATTTCCCTCGGTGTCGGCAGTGCGGGCTTTCCTTCTTCTCCGGGCACTGTCTGCCCTTTTTCCCGAATCATGTCGAGTCCCGACCGGATGCACTCGTCGCAGATATAAACAGGCACCCCCGACGAAGACCCGGCAATCAGGCTGACTACCTCATCGTCATTTTTTCCGCAAAAGGAACAATACAATTTCTTTGCCATACCACTACCTTACGCTTCACCCCCTGCGGACACCGCCGCACGCCGAACGCGGCGGCTACACCCGTTTGGTGAGCACTTCGTCAATCAGACCATACTCCACCGCTTCCGCAGAAGACATAAAATGGTCACGTTCCGTGTCCCGCTGGATTTCCTCAACGCGCTTGCCGGTCACGTCAGACAGAATACCGTTCAGCCGCTCACGCAGATACAGTATCTCGCGGGCATGGATTTCAACATCCGTTGCCTGCCCATGCGCGCCGCCGGATGGCTGATGAATCATGATACGCGAGTTGGGAAGGGAAAACCGCTTCCCTTTCTCGCCCGCTGCCAGCAAGAATGCTCCCATGGAAGCCGCCAGCCCCGTACACAAAGTGGACACCTGCGGCCGAATGAACTGCATGGTGTCGTAAATGGCCATTCCTGCCGACACCGAGCCTCCCGGCGAATTGATGTACAGGAAAATGTCCTTGTCGGGATTTTCGCTCTCCAGAAACAGGAGTTGGGCAACCACCACATTGGCACTTTCATCACGAATCGGTCCGACCAGAAAAATGACCCTTTCTCTTAACAAACGCGAGTAAATGTCAAAGGCACGATCTCCCCGACCGCTTTGCTCAATGACCATCGGCAGACTGTACATCTCCACATCCCCGGCTGATCGGCGAACACGAAAATCCATACCGCTTCCTTTCTCCAGCGAAAAAAAC
>JAISAG010000159.1 GCA_031266815.1 Burkholderiaceae bacterium
CTCGTACTTCTGCATTGTGACCTGATCGGCAACGACTTTAACCCATTCCTGTTTGTTCTGGCTCGCTTACAAAAGGGAAAGGTCGGCATCCTGCCCGATACAGGCAATGATGTGGTCGGCACGAACTGTCACTGGCTTGGTTGTCGCGGCATCGGGCGCCGTCTTCATGCGCGTGAACTCGATCTGGTTACCCGCCATGACCTGGGAAGGCGCCCACCGCTCAACCAGTTCAACGCCTTCTGCCAACGCCATTTCTACTTCGTGCGGGTTGGCAGGCATCTCCCGGCGGGTACGGCGGTACCATATCTGCACTTTCTCCGCCCCCTGACGGAAAGAGGTCATGGCGGCGTCAATGGCAACATTGCCACCGCCGATAACGATGACGTGCGGACCCACTTTCATGTCCTGCCCGTTACGAACTGTGGAGAGAAGATCCATCCCGCCGAGCACAAAGGGCAAATCATCGCCCGGAACGCCCAAACGACGGGAATATTGCAGACCAAACGCCAGAAACACGGCGTCAAACCCCTGATTGCGCAGCGCCACCACACTGCGGATGGCGTGATTGGTGTGAATGACAACCCCCAGCGCCTTAACTTTGTCTATTTCATCGTTCAGGCAGGAGGCGGGGAGACGGTAATTCGGAATGCCGTAGCGCATAATGCCGCCCGGATGGGCGCGCTCATCAAAAATCTCGACATGGTGCCCCCGCTGCGCAAGGTAGTAAGCGGCGGTAACGCCAGCCGGACCTGCTCCCACCACCGCCACTTTTTTTCCCGTGGACGGTGCGACTTTCCTCGCGGGATACACGGAGCGAAGACGGCTTGCCACGGATTTCATGGGGCGAATGAACACTGGCTGACAGGTGGTTTTCTGAACACAGGCGGATTCGCAGGGCGCGGGACAAATCAGACCGCAGGAATCCGGAAGCGGCGTGTCCTTCAACAACACATCCAGAGAGTCGCTGTAGCGTCCATGCCCTACCAGTGCCATCATGCTGGGAATATCAATGTGCGCGGGACATGCCGATTGACAGGGGGCGATACGGGGTTCGAAACACACTCCAGCGGGACAGTGACTTCCGGTAATGTGGGATAACCACTGGTCACGCGCCGCATCAAGCGATGCTTGCAAGGCGGCACCCAGTTCCCGCTCGCTGTCGGGCAGGGCCAGGGCAAGTTGCCCCAGCCGGGCAAACTGGCTTTCACTGGCTCGCCCCAGACTGATTTCCGTGATAATGCGCGTTACTGCCGCCAGCGCACGGCGTGCCGACGGATCGGCACAGGCCTGCGAGTGAATACGCGCACGAAATGCGGTCAGTTGCTCAATGACGGGACAAAGCGGTTTTTCTGATTCGTTTTTTGCCATTGCGTCCTAGTCTCATCTGAATAATGATCGGCAGTGTGTGAAGACAAATCCTGCGTCCGTCAAGGGCGCACAGTCCCACATTCGTCTGTCACGGGACACCTTTTTCCTATTATGGCACATCACACGGCGGAGGGGACATCGCACGCGAATTCCGTCTTTCGGTTATCATAAGAAGGGGGGTCCGTGTGTCGTGACAACACATCATCCTGTCGCGGGCGCCCCTTCAGGGAGAAAGATATGAGATTCATTTCTGTCGAGCCGGACAAGTGCATCGGCTGCCGGACATGCGAAATTGCCTGCGTTCTGGCGCACCGCTCCGCAAACGGCGAAACGTCGTTGCACACGGCGCATTTTTATCCGCGTTTGCGCATTGTGAAGAACAAAAATATCACCGCGCCCGTGCAATGCCGCCAGTGCGACAATGCCGCCTGCATCGCCGCGTGTCCGGTTGATGCCATCGAATATGTGGATGACACGGTGCAAATTGACGCAAGCAAATGTATCGGGTGCCGCTCTTGCGTCGTGGCCTGCCCGCTTGGCGCCATTGAACTGGTCAACATGTCGGTCAGACAACAGAAACTGGGCCCCGTCTCCGTACGCGACTCTGTATCTGTTGCGCAAAAATGCGACCTGTGCATTCACTCCAAAACAGGGCCCGCCTGTGTGGCAGTCTGCCCCACAAAAGCACTGCGCCTGATCAATCGCGCCGCATAGCCACGCCACCGAGCCGAGGAGAAGTCATGGAAAAAGTCATCACAGTGTGCCCGTACTGTGCGTCGGGATGCAAGATCTACCTGTGTGTCAAAAACGGAAAAATCGTCAGCGCCGAACCGGCAAACGGACATACCAACCAGGGAGAATTGTGCCTGAAGGGTTACTACGGATGGGAATTTCTCAACGATACCCAATTGCTGACCCCTCGCTTGAAATTTCCCATGATACGCCGTCAACGCAGCGCACCGTTTGAAGCGGTATCTTGGGATGAAGCCATCGCATTCGCCAGTTCACGCCTGATGGAGATTAAAAACACGTACGGTCCGGATGCCATCATGGTGACCGGTTCATCCCGCGGACCGGGAAATGAGGCCAACTACGTCGCCCAAAAATTCGCCCGAGCAGCGGTCGGAACCAACAACATCGATTGCTGCGCCCGCGTCTGCCACGCCCCTTCCGTCTCCGGTCTGGAGGTCACACTGGGCAACGGCGCGATGAGTAATTCCATCGAAGAAATTGAGGAGACTCAGTGCATCCTGGTTTTTGGCTACAACGCCGCAGATTCGCATCCCATTGTGGCACGCCGCATTGTCAAGGCAAAAGAAAAGGGTGCCAAAATCATTGTCTGTGACCCGCGACGCATAGAAACCGCTCGCATTGCCGATTTGTACCTGCCGCTGAAAAACGGCTCCAACATGGCGCTGGTAAACGCATTCGCCAATGTCCTGCTGGAAGAGGGCTTGTACAACAAGGACTACATCAATCAATACGCCGAAGGATTCGAGGAGTACAAGGCCGTCATCTCCCAGTACACGCCGGAATATGTGGCAGATATCACCGGACTGGATCCCGAATTGATTCGGGATGCCATGTACATGTACGCATCCGCCCCCTCCGCCACCATCTTGTGGGGAATGGGCGTCACACAATGGGAACAGGCTGTTGATGTTGTCAAGGGCTTGTCCAGCCTTGCCGTCATGACCGGAAATCTGGGGCGCCCCAATGTGGGGGTAGGCCCCGTCCGTGGGCAGAATAATGTGCAGGGTGCTTGTGACATGGGTGTTCTGCCCGGAACCCTGCCGGGCTACTATCGTGTCTGGAATCCGGAACACCGCGCAAAATTCGCCGCGGCGTGGGGATTGTCCTCATTCCCGGAAAAAGCGGGAATACATCTGACGGAAGTGCCGCACGCCGTTCAGGAGGGCAAGCTCAAGGCTTTCTACATCATGGGCGAAGACCCTCTGCAAACGGATCCGGATCTTGCCGCAACCCGTACGGCTTTCGACAAGCTGGATTTTGTCATCGTTCAGGACATTTTCATGACGAAAACCGCCATGGCGGCCGATGTCATCCTGCCTGCCACCTCGTGGGGCGAGCATGAGGGAGTCTATTCCGCCGCAGACAGGGGATTTCAGCGCTTTTACAAGGCGGTTGAACCGCAAGGAGATGTCAAAATAGACTGGGAAATACACTGTCTGATGTCAACCGCCATGGGCTACCCCATGTCGTACCGGAACACGGAAGAAATCTGGAATGAAATACGCGAGCTGTGTCCGCTGTACTACGGGGCGACCTATGAAAAGATGGCGGGAATGGGCTATATCCCGTGGCCCTGCCTGACATTGGACAGTCCGGGCACCCCGTGGTTGTACGAGAACAACCAGTTCGACACCCCAACAGGCAAGGCTCTGCTTTTCGCCGCGGAATGGCGCCCACCGCACGAAAAGATTGATGCGGATTTCCCTCTCGTACTCAGCACTGTCCGCGAAGTCGGGCACTACTCCTGCCGTTCCATGACGGGAAACTGTTTCGCGCTGCAGGCATTGGCCGACGAACCGGGATATATGCAGATACACCCGGAAGACGCCTCCAGGCTGGGCATCCGGGATCAGAAGCTGGTTTGGGTCGCTTCGCGTCGAGGGAAAGTCCTTACCAGAGCCAATGTAACCGAACGGGCAAACGTAGGTGCGGTCTATATGACGTATCAATGGTGGATAGGCGCATGCAACGAGTTGACGGTGGAAGCGTTTGACCCCATATCCAAAACACCCGAATTCAAGTACAGCGCCGTACGCGTGGAAAAGATTGACGACCAGGCATGGGCGGAGCATTACCTTGTGCAGACTTATCAGGAAATGCGAAACAGCCTGCTTGATGCGCTCCCGCGTAAAACGAAGGTAACAGCGGCAGCGGCATAAGGTCGCGCGCCGGAACACCTCAATCCACAAGGGCGACGCTTTTGACCTGGGCAAGTATCGGCTTTCCCGCCACCAAGCCGAGCGCAATTGCCGATTTGCGCGTAATCCGGCTTAACAGGCGGGTACGGTTTGCCGTCAGTTCAACGGTAACCATGCCCGCGCCATCGTCGTGCATGTCCGCAACGACACACGCCAAAGTATTGCGCACGCTGGTGTGAGTCGCTCCTTCCGTTGCCAGGCTCACATCGCTCGCCAAAACGCGCAGACGAATCGGCTTGCCAACCTGGTCGGCGCCCCCGGGCAAAAAGAAGTGTCCTCCATCAAAGCTCACCGTATTCAGGTGAAACGATGCATCGTGCTCTGTCACCCGACCGTGGACAACCCCCGCGGCATCCCTGCCGTGCGCCAGCGGCAAATCCAGCCGGGTCAGTAAAAAGCGTGTCTCTCCCACACCCCGCACGGTTCCCCTATCCAGCAATACCAGGGTATCCGCCAAACTGACCATCTCGTCCAGCGCGTGGCTGACGTACAGGATCGGAATGTGAAGCTGCTCACTCAAACCGGCAAGATAGGGCAAAATCTCCCGCTTGCGCTTCACATCCAGCGACGCTAACGGCTCATCCATCAGCAAAATGCGGGGGCTGGTCGCCAGCGCGCGGGCAATCCCCACCCGCTGTTTTTCCCCGCCGGACAAGGTATCGGGAGAACGTTCTCCCAAGTGGGCAATCCCCAGCAAGTCCATGACATAGTCCAGCGAAATGCGCCTTTGCGCGGGCGGAATACGCTTGAGCCCAAAATGCAGATTTTTTGTGACGGACAGATGGGAAAACAGCGTCGCTTCCTGGAACACAAAACCCAGCGCCCGTTTATGGGGCGGCACAAAAATACCCTGCGCATCGTCGTGCCACACCTCGTCGCCCACTGCAATACGACTGTTTTGAGGACGCTCCAGTCCGGCAATGGCGCGCAAAAGAGTAGATTTGCCCGCACCGGAAGCACCAAAAATACCGGTGACCCCTTCGCCCGGCAAAGACAGGTCTGTGCGCAAGGTGTAATCAGAAAAAGTGACGTGGACGCGCGCCTGGATAGATGAGCTCATGCCCGTCTTTTTCCTGTCGGATTCAGCAGATACAAGGCCAACAGCACGACGAAACTGAACAAAAGCATCCCCGCGGATAACCAGTGTGCCTGCACATACTCGATGGACTCTACATGATCAAAAATCTGGATGGACAGTACACGGGTCTTGTCAGGAATGTTCCCCCCCACCATCAGGACTACGCCGAATTCTCCCACTGTATGCGCAAACCCGATAACGGCTGCCGTCAAGTAACCCGGCTTTGCCAAAGGCAATATCACACTGAAGAAGGTATCCCACGGCGAAGCCCGCAAGGTAGCTGCCGCTTCAAGCGGCGCTTTCCCGATGGCTTCAAACGCGTTTTGCAGCGGCTGCACGACAAACGGCAGGGAATAAAACGAGGACGCCACAACCAGCCCGCCGAAACTGAAAGGAAGTGTTCCTATACCCAACCAGCCCGCCAGCTTGCCTGCCGGACCGTGCGGCCCCATGAATATCAGCAGGTAAAACCCCAGCACAGTGGGCGGCAGCACCAGTGGAAGCGCGACAACCGCGCTCACCGGCGCTTTCCACCACGCTGTAGTCTGCGACAGATACCATGCCAGCGGCGTGCAGGCGACCAGCAGAATCAGTGTGGTAACAAACGCCAGCTGGACTGTCAGCCATACCGGCGCAAGATCAGGCACCACAGGAACCTATTGCGCGGAATAACCAAACGAACGAATAGTGCGCAGACCCACCTCACTCTTCATATAGTCAATCAGGGCTTTTGCCGCCCTGTTATCCGCCGCTCTGGACAAAATAACCGCATCCTGCAAGATGGGCGTATAGAGTCCGTCAGGTACCAGCCACATTGAGCCGCTCTTCAATTTGCCGTTTTCATAAACTTGGGACAGGGCAACAAATCCCAACTCCGCGTTACCCGATACAACGAACTGATACGTCTGCGCGATGTTTTCCCCCTGTACCAGTTTTGGCTTGACAACGTCCCACAGCTTGAGCTTCTCCAGGGTTTGCTGTGCGGCACGTCCGTAAGGAGCCAATTTGGGCGCCGCAATGGAAAGATGACGATACGCCTGCTTTTTCAGAACCAGCCCTTCTTGATCCACATACCCTTCCTTCGCCGACCACAGCGCAAGCTTGCCAATGGCGTAAGTGAAGCGACTGCCGGGAACAATTGCCTTTTCCTCTTCCAGCAGACGGGGACGCTCATTATCCGCCGAAAGCAATATGTCGAACGGCGCGCCGTTCTTTATCTGCGCATACAATTTGCCTGTGGAGCCGCTGGTAATCAGTACCTTGTGCCCGCTCTCCTTCTCGAACTGCCCCGCAATCACCCTGATGGGGGTTGCAAAATTGGCAGCGACCGCAACATTCACGGTATCCGCACAGGCCAGCGACATACCAAACAAGGTAACCGATACGACAAACAAAAACGATTTCACCCGGGACAGCATTTTTTCCTCCGTTATTCTTAAACAGGATAGCGGCGATTGTAACAGAGGAAAGACGAAAAGAATATGCTAAATTCCGGGGGACAGGAGGCGAACCGTATGAGACAAACAAACGCGCTTGCCAATGCCTTGGGCTATGACGTCGCCGACAAGCGGATTGATGTGCTGCGCCTTATCGGGAAAACCGGCTCCATCTCGCAGGCGGCGAGAGAGGCAGGTATCAGTTACAAGGCCGCATGGCAGGCTATTGATACGCTGTCCAATCTGGCAGGAGTCTCCCTGGTGGAAAAAACAGTTGGCGGTGTCGGCGGCGGCGGCGCACAGTTGACCCCCGCAGGAGAGCATTTACTGGAAATGGCGCACATTCTGGCGTGCAAACGTCACGAGTTGTTCAGCAGTATCACCAAATCGGCACATAAGCCCGACCCCGGGTTGTCCCGCCTGTTCGTTCGCACCAGTATGCGCAATCACTTGCCATGCCACATTCACGCGCTGTCCCCAACCGCCTCCATCGTGCGGGTTGCCCTGGTTCTGCGTGATGGAACGCAGGTTGTCGCCCGCATCACGCATACCAGCGTTGAATTGCTTGCGCTGAAAGTCGGGACACCGGTATTGGCGCTCTGCAAGGCAACTGCCGTCAGTATCCGTCATAAACCGGAGCCGTCCGCAGGCACATCCCGCAATCTGCTGCGGGGAGTGGTGCGTCGCGCGTCGCGCGGCGATACGGAAGATGAAATTGCTGTTGAACTGGACGCAGGCGTCCAGCTTGTAGGCTTCTCTCCGGCAAGCCCTTCCTTATCCGAGGGAGAGACTGCCTATGCGCACGTTGAAGAATCGGCTGTCGTCATCGCCCTCTTATGAAAACACCCGCTGCAACCGCCATAACGGCAAACTGCGTGGTTACGCAGTGGCGGAACAACCGTGCGGGCATCGAAATGGCGCAGATCGCGGAGGAAGTCCCCATCGCACTGGAGTACAACGGTATCGCGCATGTGGTCATGCTGGCAACACCAGCGGACCTGCTTGATTTCGCGTGGGGATTTTCCATGACGGAAGGAATCGTCCGCACCCCCGCTGATATTTACGATTGTGAAATTCTGACCGGAGAAGCCGGAATCCGCGTCACCCTGCAGATCGCCAGCGAGGCGTTCATGAACATGAAAGAAAAGCGGCGACGTCTGGCAGGCAGAACAGGATGCGGACTGTGCGGAATGGAGTCGTTGCAGCAGTTGCACACACCGGCACCGGTCAACAGCACGGCGCGCGTGACATGGGCGCAATTGCAAAACGCCATGCAGGATATGGAAACCAAACAGGTTCTGCGGGCACAAACCGGCGCGACACACGCGGCGGCGTGGATGAAAAGAGATGGAACGGTCAGTACCGTGCGCGAAGATGTGGGACGCCATAACGCGCTAGACAAACTGATCGGCGCACTCTGGCAGCAGCAGGAAGAGTTGTCTTCGGGAAGTATTCTCGTTAGCAGTCGCGCCAGCTATGAAATGGTGCAGAAGTGTGCGGCTGCCGGCGCAGGAGTACTGGCAGCCGTTTCGTCACCCACAGCCATGGCAATCCGTATGGCTGCCGCTGCCAACATAACCCTGATCGGCTTTGTACGCCGGAATGGGTGCGCCGTTTATACACACACCAACCGCTTCGACGGCAATCCGCCAGACTGATTGGCACGCCGCCCCGCGAATCAAAAAGTCGTGTCACTCTCACGATGAGGCTACATTTTTCAGTTGCTGCTGCCACGGCTCTGTCACATCGCGTATGAGACGGTCATTTGCCATAATCTGCTTTAACAAGGATATTTTCTTGCGCAGCGCGTCCCCGGATAACGGGACACGCGGCAGACGCTTTGCCTCACGGCTCACATGGACGCATTCCCCATCCAGTTGTTCGAAATACCCCCACCGGCTGTCGTTCGCCGCCTGCGCCATTTGCGACGTAAGACAGGCAAGCCGCTCGTATACATTGATGATTTCGCATGGTTTCATAGGTCTGCTGAAAAGAAGTGGACTCGACACTCCCTTAACGGCATATCGGGTAATCAACTTGATAGCGGCGAAAAAAACAAAGTGACGCCCCTTTCCCCGCCATTCCCTCTTATCGGGAATACCTCGCAGCCTGTCAGGTCGCATGAAAAACGGCCTGAATCCGCTCCAGTGCTTCCAGTGCTCCCATCTTCAGACTGATTCCCCGGGTTCGCGCATCGTCCATTTGGGGATCTGTCGGATTAATGCGGATCAGGGGCGCGTCCAGTGACTCGCTGAAACGCCTGACGGAGGGAACAGCGACCCCCGCGCCCAATTCCACAACGAGCGGCTTGCGAACCCGGTCGCGCCACGCCACCCAGTGCCGACATTGGTCGTCCGTCCGGTCGGGGACCCATCCCCAATCGCCGAACATCAGAATATTCGGGCGCGCCAGCGCACCGCAGGCGATACAAGTCGGCAAATCGCCAAGCCAGCGGCAAGCATCGTCATCAATGGAAACCGTCAGCGCGTCCGCCTCCCAGATTCGCGCTTCGCACGGAGGGAAGCAGGCGCACTGCAAAAAATGGATGGAACCGTGACACTCTATGATACGTCTTTCTGAAAAACCGGCCGCCTGAAATTGTCCGTCCACATTGCTTGTAAAGACAAAATCCCCGTGCGGCAAGGTTGCGGACAAGGCGCGCAGAATATGAAACCCCGCGTGGGGTTGTGTCCTCCGATACAGACGCAGGCGATGCCCGTAAAATCCCCATGCCCGCGCAGGATCATCGGAAAAGGCAGAGGGATTGGCAATCTGGGTAAACGCGACGCCCGCCTTTGCCAGTGGCGGATAAGCTTTCCAAAATCCCTCGTTTCCCCGGAAATCGGGCAACCCGGAATCAACACCCATCCCCGCGCCTGCGGCAATAACCAGCGCATCCGCAGATTTCAGCCATTGCACAGCCGTCTCTATGTCGGACACCGACGCCATATCACGCACGCGACAGGCAATGACCGCGCTATTTCAACTGCGCCGCCAAACCGGAAAGCAGTGTCGCTTCCTGTTCTGTCAATGTGGGCATGTACGGCAACACGGCGACCACTTTTTTCCGGATGGGCAAAAACTGTTCCAGTTGCTTTTTATCCAGCTTGTTGCCTGAATACGCCGCATCCACAACCTTGTAATAGTCGTACAATACCGCCGCTTCCGACAATTTGACCGTTGACCGGCCCGTCATTTCCACATCGAGCGACTTGCGGGTATCTGCCTGACCTTCCCCTTTTTGGCTGTCGTTTGACATCTCTTTGCTCCTTTCTTGCTGATAACACCAATTCCCGGACTTGCGCCTAGGAACGGATTAGATAATCGAAAGCACTCAATGCAGCAGTCGCGCCACTGCCCATTGCCGTAACCAGTTGCTTGTAGGGAACCGTTGTTGCATCGCCTGCGGCAAAAACACCGGAGAGAGAGGTACGCCCGTGGTCGTCCACTTCAATTTCTCCGCGCAAGGTCATTGCAAGAGTCCCCCTCAACCATTCCGTCGCTGGCTGGAGGCCAATCTGGACGAAAATCCCGTCCACATCCAGTAATTGCCTGTCGGCATGCACCTGATCCCGATAGACCAGGGTATTGACGCTATTGTCATCGCCCAGTATTTCCAGCACGCTGGCGCGCAAAACCACGCGAATGCCGGGGTGCGCCGCCACTTTTTCCTGCAGGATGGCGTCGGCCTCCATCTTGTCGCCGCGCACCAGCAACGTGACATGCTCGGTGATCCCCGCCAAATCCAGCGCGGCTTCAGCAGCGCCATTGCCTCCCCCGACAACAGCGACCCGCTTTCCCTTGTAGAGCGGGCCGTCGCAATGCGCGCAAAAGGCAACCCCCCGCCCGATATAGATACTCTCCCCGCGCACATTTAAGCGGCTCCAGTTGGCCCCCGGTGACAGGATGACCGTACGGCTTTTCAATATCGCACCGCTCTGCGTCTGCAATTCAAACAGACCATCCTCCCGCTCTTCCAGTGAAACGATTTCCTGTATCGTCATGACATCCACCCCGCTCGCCCTGAC
The DNA here is from genome assembly GCA_031266815.1 of Burkholderiaceae bacterium. GTDB lineage: Bacteria > Pseudomonadota > Gammaproteobacteria > Burkholderiales > Burkholderiaceae_D > Oxalobacter. The sequence goes on from JAISAG010000159.1 coordinate 10,862, forward strand.
ATTCTCTTCCAGCGTCGCGGCAAGTTCAATACCTTGCACTTCCTTTAAAATAATCATATTTTCGATCACGGTGGTACTCAAAACCTGTCCGCCGACATTTTTTGTCACCAATCCGGTTCGGATTCCCTTTCGGGACGCATAGATCGCCGCAGTGGAACCCGCGGCACCACCCCCGACAACGAGAACATCGAACGGCGGCTTCTCCGACATTTCCGCCGCTTCTCTCTCGACACTTTCGGTGTCAACCAGTGCCAGTATCTCCCGAATGCCGACCCGCCCCGTTACCAACTGCTCTCCGTTTAAAAAAACGGTCGGAACGCTCATCACCTTGTTTTCCACTTCTTTCAAAAAAAGCGTTCCGTCAACCATGGTGTGGGAAATCCGCGGATTCAACGTCGCCATCAAATTGAGCGACTGTACGACCTCGGGACAGTTCGTACAGGAAAGCGACACGTACGACTCAAAATGCAGCGGCCCCTGCAATGCCTCCACCTGCGCCCGCAACTCTGAATCAATCCGGGGAGGGTGTCCCCCTGCATGCAGCAGCGCCAGCGCAAATGAGGTGAATTCGTGCCCCATCGGCAATCCGGCAAAAGTAATGCCCATATCCTGACCCGGTGTTGTCAGCGAAAAAGAGGGTCTGCGCCCTTCTCCGTCGGCAGGCTTTGTCACACTGACCAGCGGCGACAACGCCTCTATCTCGCCGAGCATCTCCTCCATTTCTCTGGACTGCGAAACGCTGTCGTCGGTCAGCACAGTAATCTCAACCGGACGCTGCAACTTTCTGAGTAAGGCTCCAACCTGATCAAGAATCTCTTTTTCTAACATAGCAAATCCTGTCCTTCTGTATCCAATGTCGTCCCTTCATCTGCTTTCCGGGGAAAGCAGACTCTCGTGGACAATAATGCCCCTTCCGCCTGCCGATGGGTCCCGGCACCACAACGACCATCCGCGCGCCCTGTCATCTGTTCAGAGAGCGCGCATTATAGCATCATAGCATTACCCCGCACCCTTCTCGCCCCGAAAGGCGACGAAGGAACGTGCAGAGTAAAACGGGAACGTCGTCGGGTCGCCGCTGCTTAAACTGGCAAGACCCGGCAGACGAGGCAACGCGTCAAATTTTACCAACCAGATCAAGCGATGGCGCCAGCGTTTTCGCCCCCGGTTGCCAGGAAGCGGGACACACTTCTCCCTTGTGCGTCGCCACATACTGGGCAGCTTGAACCTTGCGCAACAGCTCCGTTGCGGATCGCCCGATGCTGTTGTCGTGCACCTCACACAGCTTGATCAGTCCTTCCGGATCAATGATGAAAGTGCCGCGTAACGCGAGGCCTTCGGACTCTATCATGACGCCAAAATTGCGAGCCAGCGCGCCCGTGGGATCACCGATCATGGGATACCGGATTTTCTTGATGGTGTCAGAGGCATCGTGCCACGCCTTGTGGGTAAAGTGGGTGTCCGTTGATACAGAGTAAATCTCTACACCGATGTTCTTGAACGAGTCGTAATGGTCTGCCAGATCGCCCAACTCGGTGGGACAAACGAAGGTGAAATCGGCGGGATAAAAGAAGATGACGGACCACTTTCCCTTCAGGTCATCTTCGGAAACGCGGACAACTTTCCCATTGTGAAAGGCACTGTTTCTAAATGGTTTTATTTTTGTGTTGATCAAGGAAGTCATGTTTTCTCCTGTGGTAATGTAAAGCAATGTTGCCAACGCACGCGAAATATTTTCCGCGTGCGTCTACCGTATTAAAACACGACTTGAATTTTTCTGCTGGTCACCCCCCATTTTGCAACTTTTCACTGATAAAGCGCAGAATTTTTTTCTGTTCCTTGTCTGGACGGGGGTACGCCAGATCCAGTGAGTGAAGATGACGGAGAAGGAGACTGGAAACGATAATGCGAGCGTTCTCCTTGTCGTCTGCCGGAACAATATACCAGGGAGATTCCTCGCGTGCCGTCTCGGCAATGCAACGCTCATATGCCTGCGCGTAGTCTTTCCAAAACTGCCGCTCGTTGATATCGGACAGGCTCAACTTCCAGTTCTTTTCCGGCTGATCAAGGCGTGCCCGCAATCGCTCCCTCTGCTCTTCCTGCGATAGATGCAAATAGAACTTGATCACGTGCGTCCCGTTGCGGTGCAGGTGCGCTTCCAAATCGCGAATGGATTGATATCGTCCTTCCCACAGAGGGTTCCCCTTGTCCCGGGGCGCGGGAAGATGCTGTGCGTCCAGAATGTGCGGGTGAACGCGCGCAATCAGCACATCTTCGTAGTAGGAGCGGTTGAATATCCCGATTTGCCCGCGCTCCGGCAAGCGGCATACCGCCCGCCACAAAAAATCGTGACGGGTTTCTTCATCACTGGGAGATTTGAAGCTGGCGACACGACACCCCTGCGGGCTGACGCCGGACATAACATGCCGAATCATGCCATCCTTGCCTGCGGTATCCACTGCCTGAAAAATAATCAGAACGGCGTGCCGGGCGGATGCTTGCAGAAGCACCTGCAATTTGTCCAATTCGTCTGCATGGTATTGCAAGATACGACGGTAGTGTGATCGGGAACGGTATAGGGGCTGAATTCGTGTCGGATACCGTTTCAGGCTGACCTTGCGTTTTCGGGTAACCCTGAAATCCGACGGTTTGACGCTGGGAATGGAATGTGACACCGCCAACCTCCTGCTACAAGACAATTTCACCGTGAAAAACGCTGACGGCGGGACCTGTCAGCAAAACCGGGTGGGAACCGCCGCCCCACGCAACGCGCAAGACCCCTCCCCGCATGTGTACCGTCACAGGAGAAGCAAGACGCTGGCGGCAAATGCCGGATACCACAGCAGCACAGGCACCTGTGCCACAGGCAAGCGTTTCTCCGGCGCCCCGCTCGTATACGCGCAAGCGAATGGTGTGGGAATTGACAATCTCCATAAACCCGGCATTCACCCGCCGGGGAAAGTGCGCGTGACGCTCAATTAATGGCCCCTCTTCATTGACGGGCGCATAGTCCAGCCGCGCCACATCCTGGATGGCGTGCGGATTCCCCATTGACAGCACGGCAATCCGGGACAGGATGCCTGCACCCAGGTCAATTTGCCACATCCGCATCGTTCCTTCCATCTCGAAAGGCAGGTGACGGGCGTCAAATGGAATCCGCGCCGGATCGAAGATCGGGCTTCCCATGTTCACGGTAACCTGCCCGTCCTCTTCCAGATGCAGGGTGATGACTCCCGCCAGCGTTTCCACCCGAATCTGGCGCTTGTCCGTCAGCCCCTCCCCGGTCACGAATTTGACAAAGGCACGGGCGCCGTTACCGCACTGCTCCACCTCGCTGCCATCCGCATTAAAAATACGATAACGAAAATCAACGTCGGGAATGTGGGTTTCTTCCACCAGCAAAATCTGGTCTGCGCCCACGCCAAAACGGCGATCCGCCAGAAAATGACATTGATCCGGCGTCAGCCGCACCTTTTGGTCAATGGCATTGATCACTACAAAGTCGTTGCCTGCGCCGTGCATTTTGGTAAATCGTATTTTCATGATGCTCACCTTGTTTCGTAAAAACCGGGCTCGCCCTGCGGGCGCGACTTGAAGCGCCGATGTGTCCACCAATATTCTGCGGGATGCTCCGAAACGCGTTCTTCGATGAAGCGGTTCATCCTGTGTGCCACCTCCGCAACACTGACGGCAGGATCATTTTCCCACGGCGGATAATACGTGACCAGCCACCCCTGATAATCAGGCAAAAAAGTCGGGACCACCGGAACGATTTTAGCGTGCGTTGCATGGGCAATCCGTGCAGGCGCGACCAGCGTCGCCGTCGGAATGCCGAAGAAAGGGACGAATTCGGCGTCCTGCAGCCCGAAATCCATATCGGGCAGCATATAAAACGGCATGTTCTTCCTGAGCGCGCGAATAATGGGCTTGATGCCCGCCCTGCGCGGAACGAGAATGGAATCCGTATTGAATCGGGTACGTCCCTGCTTGAGCATGCGGTCAGCCAGCGCGTTACGTTGTCTTGTGTAGATGGAACACCCCGTCGCGTGAAAAGTCAGGAGAACCCCCGGAATCTCCAGGCAGACGAAATGCGGACACAAAAAAATAACCGGACCGGCACGCACCTCCTCCATCGGAAACGCGGGAACGACATGCATGAGCCGCTTGATACGCGCAGCGGAAGACCACCACAAAATGCCCCGTTCCACGACACTTCTGCCGTAGAGCTGAAAATGGGATTTGGCAAGCCGGACTCGTTCCGCTTCGGTCTTGTCGGGAAAACACAGGCGCAGGTTGATCAAAGTGATCCCGCGGCGCTCCTTCAGAAAGTGATAAGCCAGCGCGCCCAGCACTCTGCCTATTCTGCCCAGCACGGGCAGCGGCAACCAGTGCAACATCCACAAAACAACGACCATGAAACGCATGGGCTTTCTCTCTGACGAAGCGCGCCGCCAGGATATTCGCTATCGCAGCGCGGTAAAAATCCTGCCACTCCCGGGACAACCACACACCCGATGCGAGTAACCTCGTGATTCTACTGCGTTCTGGCGGAAGGGATAACCGAAAAATACAACAAGGTCGGGAAATGGACGTAAAATGGCGGCACTGTCGTGCCAAAAGGCGATACGGCAAGGTGGCAAGCCCCGTCGCCAGAGTGTTCAGGGCGTCACCACTGCCCTGAACACCATACGTTAACCTGACCAGGAGTCTGCATGCCAACCGATTTTCTTTTTACATCCGAATCCGTTTCAGAGGGACACCCCGACAAAGTGGCGGACCAGATATCCGATGATATTCTGGACGCCATCCTTGCTGAAGATGCCTCCGGGCGCGTCGCAGCAGAAACGCTGTGCAACACAGGGCTGGTCGTACTGGCGGGCGAAATCACCACAACCGCAAACATTGACTACATCAATATCGCCCGCAACACCATCCGGCGGATTGGCTATGACAACACGGAATACGGAATTGATTATCGCGGATGTGCGGTTCTGGTCGCCTACGACAAGCAATCGCCCGACATCGCGCAAGGGGTGGATGAAGGGAAAGGACTGGATCTGGATCAGGGCGCGGGAGATCAGGGGCTGATGTTCGGCTACGCCTGCGACGAAACACACGAACTCATGCCGGCAGCAATCCATTACGCGCACCGGCTGGTCGAGCGGCAATCGCATCTCCGCAAGGATGGACGGCTCCCCTGGCTGCGTCCCGACGCCAAATCGCAAGTGACGCTACGCTATTCCGACGGGAAAATCGCCGGTGCGGAAACCGTGGTGCTTTCCACACAGCACGCGCCCGAGGTGACACACAAGCAGATAGAAGAAGCGGTGATCGAGGAAATTATCAAAAAAATCATTCCCTCAGAATGGCTGACTCAAACGCGTTATCTGGTCAATCCGACAGGACGTTTCGTGGTGGGTGGCCCCATGGGAGATTGCGGGCTGACAGGACGCAAGATTATCGTGGATACCTACGGCGGCGCCTGCCCGCACGGGGGAGGCGCTTTCTCCGGGAAGGATCCGACCAAGGTGGATCGTTCCGCCGCGTACGCCGCGCGGTATGTCGCCAAAAACATCGTTGCCGCCGGGCTGGCAACGCGGTGCCGGATACAGGTCAGTTACGCCATCGGCGTGGCGCGCCCCATCAATGTCACGGTCAATACCGAGGGAACCGGCATTATCGCCGACGACAGGATAGCTGCGCTGGTCAACGAACACTTTGACCTGCGCCCCAAAGGCATTGTTCAGATGCTGGACCTGCTCAAACCGCGTTACAGCAAAACGGCCGCATATGGTCACTTTGGCCGCGACGAGCCGGAGTTTACCTGGGAACGAACCGACAAGGCCCCTCTCCTGCGCGCCGCTGCCGGTCTGGCATAATCCCGTTCAGGGAACCCCCGCCCGGCGTGAATCGCGTCATGGAGCGGAGGAGGACTCGCCCGGCAACGCGGTGCCGGAAGGAGGTGTCAGCGCATCGGGCAACGGTATGCGGGTATTCCACGTATCCACGGACCAGGTTGTCGCGCCGCACTCATCGCAGGCGGGCCCGCTGGCGCCTCCCTGCGAGCGCCAGCCGCTCGGCAACCCTTTCCCGCCGCAAAACGGACAGGGCAGCATAACGGCATTCTCTTCCTCTCCCTGCCATACCACGCGGACAATTTCCCGAATTTCATTGAACACGTTCATCGTCGCCTTGCCGACCCGCACAAAGAAAATCAGCGGAAACAGGACGGGAAGCAACAAAAACAGCAGGATACGCCGGATCAGGGCGGACTGTATGTGGACGAGCGGCGGCATATAAAGCGGCCCGCGTATCAATAATCCCGACACAAATCCCCGTCACCCCGCCAGGGGGCGATGCAGGGAAACGGGAATATCAGCGGAGCCTTCCTTTGCTTTTCAGGTATTTGACCGAAACGAATCCCAGCAAGGCCGCCACAAGCAGCGTGTCCAATACCCATGACTGAAAACCATCCCCGCTGAAGTTGGTGGATAACAGATCATTAAAGGTTATGGTGCCGCCAACAACCAGCGTAATGAGAAACAACTGCCACTTTTTTATCTGCCACTGCTTTTTTGTCTGCCATTCTTCCATTGTGCCTCCCGACAAAGGACTCATCTGGTATCCCGCCAGAAACCGGATACACTACCCGGTACCCCCGCATTCTAACAGTCCGATACCGTTTCCCCAAATGCGGCGTCAGTGCCGTTTGACCAGTTGCACATCCGATACTTCCCGAATCAATTGAAGTGCCTTGCCGAGACTTTCTGTGGAAGGAATTTCCACTGTGAACGACATACGCGCCGTCCCCTTGCTGCTTCTGGAACTGGCATGAATAACATTCATTTTCTCTCGCATGAAAATATCGGAGATATCACGCAGCAAGCCATGCCGATCCGTCGCCTGAACGTACACATCAACAGGATAAACCGTTTCTGTCTCCGGTGTTCCCCATTGCGTTTGCGTTACCCGCTCGGGAGAAGTACGCTGCATCTCGATAAAATTTTTGCAGTCCGCCCGGTGAATGGAAACCCCCTTGCCTCGTGTGACAAAGCCGACAATCGGATCCGGTGGCGCGGGCTTGCAGCAACGCGCCATCTGTGTCAGCAACCCTGCCGCACCCACAACCAGCACACCTGTTTTGGCCCCGCGCACCACGCTGGAGGCACGACTCTGGCGAGGCACCACCACATCATCCTTTTGCGAACCGCTCTTTTCCGGCAGGCTATCGTGCAGCACTTGCTCCAGCGTACGCAGATTCAGTTTTTCTTTACCGACCTCCAGCAGAAAATCGTCCACCCTGGCAAACCGCAGCTTCCTCGCCAGATCTTCCAGACTGACTGCAGTTTTCCCTTCTCTTTGCAACACTTTTTCAACCGCGGCGCGCCCCTGCGCCACGGTTTCCGCCTGCTCAACGGCATTAAACCATGCGCGGATCTTGGCATGTGTACGGTGGCTGACGGAAAATCCGGGGCTGAGCCAGTCCCGCGAAGGACCGGCATCCAGCCCTTTTGCTGTCATGATTTCCACGGTCTGCCCACTCTTTAGCGGCGTATTTAACGGGACCATCGCCCCGTCAACCCGCGCGCCCCGGCAGCGATGCCCGATACTGGTATGCACTTGATAGGCGAAATCGATGGGCGTGGCACCCTTGGGCAAATCCATGACCTTTCCTTGCGGCGTCAGGGCGTAAATGCGATCATCCAGCGTGGCCGCCTTGATTTTTTCCACCCAGTCGCGATGCATATCCGCATCTTTGCTGCCTTCCGGAATTTTCAACGAAAGGACCTGACGAAGCCAGGATATTTTTTCATCGTACTGCTGTGCGCTAAAGTCAGAACCGCCCGACTCTTTGTAGCGCCAATGCGAGGCGACTCCATACTCGGCGAAATAGTGCATTTTCGTCGTACGTATCTGCACTTCCAGCGCCATACCGTCTTCTGCAATGATAATCGTGTGCAAAGACTGGTAACCATTAGGCTTGGGGCGAGAGATGTAATCGTCAAATTCTTCCAGCAACGGCGTCCACAGGCGATGCACAATATCCAGCACCGTAAAGCACGTCTTGATATCGGAAACGATGATGCGCAACGCCCTGACATCGTGCATTTGCGAAAAATCCAGCGATTTTTCCCGCATCTTGTTCCAGATGCTGTAAATGTGCTTCGGGCGACCGGAAACCTCTGCGCGAATACCCGCCTCACCCAACGCTTCCTCAACCCGTTTAATGGCGACCTGTATGAAAGCTTCGCGCTCAATGCGTTTTTCCTCCAACTGCCTTGCAACAGACTTGTAAATCTCCGGCTCAATAAAACGAAAGGACAGGTCCTCCAGCTCCCATTTCATCTGCCATATCCCCAGCCGATTTGCCAGAGGAGCATACAATTCCAACGTTTCCTGCGCGTACTGTACCGCGGCATCATCCACCAGCTTTGTTTCGGCGATATAGCGCAAGCCAGCCATACGCAAAGCCAGAAGAATCAATACCACGCGCATATCCGACGCCATGGCAAGAAGCATCTTGCGCAGAACTTCCGCCTGCTCCTTGCGCATCTGCTCGGCATTCTTCCGACCGCCCTCGGCGGATCGGCGAACACCTCCCCGAAGATGCGGCAAACTCGCCATCTGGTGAACATTGTCAACCATATTGACGACATCAATGCCAAAACGCTCCTCAACCGTTTTCCATGACGCCGCATCCACTTCAGGCATAACGGCAAACAATCCGGCAATACGGGTTTCCGGATCCGTATTCAGCATGGCGAGGATGGTGCAAACCGTCCGTGAAAAATCAATAATCAGCTGCCCCGTCTCCAGCGGCTTGTCATCATAAGTCTCGCAAGCAAAATCGTACGCGGCAGCAACCGACTTTGCATGTGCTGCAGGCAGCCCGGAGGCGATTTTTTCGTGTACGCTGACAAAGGTGATGGGGGAAACCATGGCAAATCCGTTCCGTATCGAAATCAAGTGCGCAGAAAGTGAAACAGGTTGCGCAACATGCCCGCTGTTGCCCCCCATATCATGTAAGACTGATAGGGCACCGCATAAAAAGTGATGCGCTCGGCGCGTCCGGGTATGTCCGCGGAACGGCGCTCGTAATTGGCGCCCGTCAGCAGCCACGAAAGAGGCACCTCGAACACTTCTGCGACCTCGTAGGGGTCCGTCTGGATGGAAAACGGCGGATGAACGAGAGACACGACGGGCATTACGCGGTAACCGGTACCCGTAAGATACTCCGGCAAGGTTCCCAGAATGTCCACACAATGGCGACCAACGCCCACCTCTTCCTCCATCTCGCGCAATGCGGTTTCGATACGGGAGGAATCCGTCAGGTCAACCCGTCCGCCGGGGAAACTGATCTGCCCCGCGTGGTCCTGCAAATGCGCCGCACGGCGGGTCAGCAGCACTCGCAGGTCGTCTTCATCATGCACAACGATGGGCACCAGAACTGCTGCGGGAATCCACCGGTTTCTTCCCACGGTCAGCGGCCGCTCCGGCATAACCTCGGGAATCCATGCAGGCGGGTTGGAAAAACGATAGCGCAACCACTGTGGATTAATCCGCTCCGCGGGCACAGCCGGTTCATCGCACCGTGAATCCACTGCCATTGTTGCCGGGTCAAATACGGGAAAAGCCATGTTTTCTCCACAAAAAAGGGACACTCTCTCCGAATGCCCCTCTCTCCACCCCGCACGCGTCCCGCTCCAGGCAGCGCACTACTCGGCGGACGCCGTGCTTTTGACGGACAACTTTTCCTTGATGCGCGCCGACTTGCCGGAACGTTCGCGCAAGTAGTACAACTTGGCGCGACGAACATCTCCGCGGCGCTTGACCTCAATAGACGCTATCAGCGGGGAATACAACTGGAATGTCCGCTCCACTCCCTCGCCAGACGAAATCTTGCGAACAATAAAATTGGAATGGATCCCTCTCTTGCGGCGCGAAATGACAACCCCTTCGTATGCCTGCACCCGCTTGCGGTTTCCTTCAACCACATTGACATTAACCACTACCGTATCCCCCGGCGCAAAATCGGGGATATCTTTCCCGAGTCGCGCCATTTCTTCCTGCTCAAGCTGCTGAATCAAATTCATGTCATCTCCTGTACCATCATGCCAGCACTGTCGGTTATCCGCTTTTCTTCTTGTGTCCGGATATCAGTCTGACAGAGGATGGGGTCATATAAAAAACACTTCCTAACCCTGCATTTTATCACGCATTCCGGCGGCGCGCAGCACACACTACCCCGGAAACGCCTTTAAAAAGGCTTCATCTGTCAAAGACAGCCTGCCCGCCGCGCGCGCCTGCTCAATCAAGTCGGGACGACGCTTCTGCGTGAGCAACAACGCCTGCTCTCTGCGCCACGTCGCTATCTCGGCGTGATTCCCTCCCAACAGGACGGGCGGCACGACCAAACCCGCATATTCCGGCGGGCGGGTATAGTGCGGACAATCCAGTATGCCCGCAACAAAGCTGTCCTGCTCAGCGGACAAGTCGTCATGCAATACCTGCGGCAATTGCCTGATTAACGCGTCCATCAAGGCCATGGCCGGAATTTCTCCGCCGGACAACACAAAGTCGCCCATACTGATTTCCTCATCAACATGCAGGTCAATCACGCGTTGGTCAATCCCCTCATACCTGCCGCACAGCAGGATCAGCCCCGGCTTTTCCTTCAGCGCCATAACGCGGTCATGCGTCAAGCGATCTCCTTGCGGCGACAGACAAATGACGTGCGCACACCGGACTCCGGCAACACACTGCCGCTGCCTCGCCGCTGCAATGGCTTTTTCCAGCGGCTCAATCTGCATCACCATACCCGGGCCACCGCCATAAGGGCGATCATCTACGGTACGGTAACGGTCAGTCGCGAAATCGCGCGGGTTCCACAAAGTCAGGGCGCACCGCCCCTCTTCAAACGCCCGACGGGTGACCCCGGATTGGGTCAGCGAAGAAAACATCTCGGGGAAAAGCGTCACGACATCGAAATACATCGGACAATCTCTCAGTGTCGGCAGGATGCAAGGGTCAGTAGTCCGCTTCCCAATCCACGACTATTCTTTTTTTCGGCAAATCAACCTGCTCAATGAAGGGCGCCACAAAGGGAATCAGGCATTCCCCGGCAGCATCCGGCAGACGAACGCGCAAAATGGGATGGGCGGGATTATCCATCAGGGCGTGAACCGCACCGAGCAACACACCACGGCGGTTTATCACCTGCAAACCGATCAGGTCAACCCAATAGAATTCGTTTTCGTCCAAAACGGGAAAGGATGCGCGCGACACGTGAACCAGTGCTCCTCTCAGGGCCTCTGCCTCCTCGCGGGAGCGAATCTCCGCCATGTGGGCCAATAACTCGCCACCATGCGGGCGCACATCCAGCACACGGACGGAACGCAAACCCTCCCTGTCAAGCCACCACACTCTGGCAACAAACAGGCTGGACGCTTCATCAGAATACGGTCTGATGCGCACCCACCCCTCTACGCCATACGACCCCGTGACATGCGCCACCGCCACAAGGTCTGCCGGAACCGGCGTTATCGAACCCTCGCGCGCCGGGTTTTTGACCGCGCCGGACACATTGCTCAGACGGACTGGCGGGATTGACGGACCAACCGTGCCACAGTAGGCGACAACTTCGCCCCGACGCTCTGCCAGTGGGCGAGACGATCCGCCGCGATGTGCAACCCTTTCTCGTTTTCAGAGGCAAACGGATTATACATACCAATGCGCTCAATAAAACGACCATCACGACGGTTGCGGGAATCAGCTGCCACAATCCGGTAGAATGGGCGTTTCTTCGCGCCACCACGCGCCAAACGAATAACAACCATGGTTATTTCCCAAAATAATCAATACATGAACGGAGCATTATATTCCGATTTTTCAATATATCAAACCCCCGTTTGTCCCGGAAGAAAACCGGCTCCCCCGGAAATACGCGACCGACCTTCCTCCTTGGTGACAATCAATTTTTGGTACAGTCCCCCGAAAAAGATTTCTTTCTCCAGAACGGCATGGGGAACTGCCGCAGGCAGATAACCAGCAAGATCGTTATGCCACATATCGTCCGCAAACGGCTCGAACAGCGTGAACACCGCCTTTTGCCATAACCGGAACGGGTGCAAGGCATGCGGGCAATGGAAGTCCAGCAGGACCAGACGCCCGCCGGGTTTGAGCACCCGCAACGCCTCCGACAACATGACGCGTCTTTGCTCCGCAGGCAATTCGTGCGCCAGAAAAAACACCAGAACAAAATCATACCTGTCCGCAGGAAAAGGGAGTGCACAGGCGTCACACAGATGAAACCGGATGCGTTTGTCCGGCAAAGACAATTTTCTTTTTGCATTCTCCAGCTGCAAGGGCAACACATCCACCAGATCGAACCGCCCCTGTTCACCCAACTGCCGCTGTATACGCGGAACCAGTTGCCCGTACGCGTTGGCAACCTGCAATACGGCACCCTCAATTGGATTGGACAAGCTGGACAACGCCGCTGCGACCAGACGACGATAATTGCCCAGCAAAACCAGATTGATCAGCGGCGCCCTGTCCCAAAACCAGACCGCCAACGGATGTCCATAAGCCCACCAGTACGTTTGCCGCAGATAATCCGGTGCCTCCGGCGACACTGCCCGGGGCACCTCGTCCTCGCACATCCGTTCTTCTTCCGATGCGTTCATATCGTACCCATTCTACCCTTTCGGGTTCCGGGAAGACACACTTGCCTTGTCTGCGCACCACTATTTCCATCACGCAACAGAAAAATGGTAATATGCCTGCGACAGCGCCACGAGCGGGAGAAAGACCCTGTGATGTTTTCGATGCCCATCCCTACCCAGCGGTATTTTGCCGTTATCAATGCTGGCTCGTCCAGCTACAAATTTTCCCTGTTTGCCGAAATGGATGATGCCCGTCTGGAGCGCCATACCTTTGGCGAAATAGAGGGGGTTGGTCGGGACGACCCCTTCTTCCTTGCAAGAGACAGTGACCGGCGCATCGTCAGCCAGCATAGCTGGGGAACCCGGATGACCAGCCAGGCCCTTCTGGAATTTTTGGTTGACTGGATAGAAGTCCACCTTTCCCCCAACCGTTTGAACGCAGTGGGACACAGGGTGGTACACGGCGGGCCCGACTTTGTCGAGCCTGTCCTGTTGACACCGGATACGCTGGAGAGACTGCGTCGGCTTACCCCGCTTACCCCCTTGCACCACCCGAGAGTACTGGGAGTCATGGATGTGCTGACCGCGCGCTATCCCGACCTGTGCCAAATCGCCTGCTTTGACACCTCTTTTCACCAGACAAACCCCTATCTATCCCGCCTGTACGGATTGCCCGGGCACCTGACCGAAAAAGGGCTTGTCCGCTATGGCTTCCACGGCCTTTCCTACGAATACGTCATCGGAGAACTGCAACAGATAGACCCTGTTGCGGCACGGGGACGCACCATTATTGCCCATTTGGGAAGCGGTGCCAGCCTGTGCGGACTGATTGACGGGAAAAGCATTGCCAGCACCATGGGATTTTCCACGCTGGACGGGCTGGTGATGGGAACGCGAACAGGGGCGCTGGATCCGGGCGTTATCCTGTATCTGCTCCGCTATGAAAACATGAGTGTTGAAGAGTTGGAAACCATGCTTTACAAGGAATCGGGGCTTTTGGGGGTTTCCGGCATCAGCGCGGACATGCGTGATCTGTTGACGACGGGAAACCCCGCCTCAAGAACCGCGCTGGATCTGTTTGTTTACCGCGTTATCCGTGAAACAGGTTCGCTCATGGCCGCTATCGGCGGCGTTGACAACCTCGTCTTCACTGCCGGTATTGGCGAACGTTCCCCCGAAATCCGCGCAGCCATCTGCAAAGGGCTGGACTGGCTCGGCATCCGGATAGACGAAGACGCCAACCAGCACGGACACCTCTCCATCCACGCGCCAGACAGTAAAATACCCGTCTGGATCATCCCTACATTTGAAGAGCTCATGATTGCCCGCCACGGCGCACGCCTTTCCGCCGCGTTTGAGGCAGCGAAGCGGGCGCAGGCGACCGAACCACCTCCTGCAGAGACCATCGCGGGCGAACAGTAAACCGATAGTCCCGCGTTATGGACTCTGGAACGTGCAGCAGGCGCATGGCGCCCGCCAGCGCAATCATGGCGCCGTTATCCGTACAAAACGCCAGGTCGGGATAATACACGCGGGCATCCCTTTCCTCTGCCATTTTGTCCAGACCAGCACGCAACTGCCGGTTTGCCCCCACACCACCGGCAACCACCAGGCGCCGCAACGCCGTTTCATCCAGCGCGCGGGCGCACTTCGCCACCAGCACATCCACCGCCGCGTCTACAAACCCGCGTGCTACATCGGCGCGCCGTGCGTCATCCATCGGCAAGTCTTTCCGGGTCATCGTCAATAGTGCTGTTTTCAACCCGGAAAAACTGAAATTCAAATCACCGGAATGCAGCAGCGGACGAGGCAAGCGACACACCCCCGTACGCCCGGATTCTGCCAGTTCGGACAAGGCTGCCCCGCCCGGATAGGGCAGTCCAAGCAATTTGGCTGATTTGTCAAACGCCTCACCAGCCGCATCATCCAGCGTTTCACCAAGCAAAATGTACTGCGCAACGCCATCCACTTGCATCAACTGGGTATGTCCACCGGAAACAAGGAGAGCGACAAAGGGAAAATCAGGCGGAACAGGAGAAAGCAGCGGAGACAGCAAATGTCCTTCCAGATGATGAATACCGACTGCCGGTTTACCCAGCGCCAGCGCCAGACTGCATCCGAACGAAGCCCCGACCAGCAGGGCGCCCGCCAGCCCGGGACCCTGCGTATAAGCGACCATGTCTATGTCTGTGCGCGACAGGTTTGCCTGCTCAAGCGCCATCTCCAGCAAGGAGGCTATCCGGCGAATGTGGTCTCGCGAAGCCAGTTCGGGCACCACTCCGCCGTATGCGGCGTGCAAGGCAATCTGCGAATGCAATGTGTGGGCAAGCAACCCCTTGCCTGTATCGTACAAACCAATACCTGTCTCATCACAGGATGTTTCAATGCCCAGCACGACCATCATACCCTCTCGTTGCGCCCGAAAATAACGGTGCCTTCCCTCCGTACCGTACCAACCGGATTGACACCTTTTTTTTTCCATGATTATAATGATAGTTTCGGGTCGTTAGCTCAGTTGGTAGAGCAGCGGACTTTTAATCCGTTGGTCACAGGTTCGAATCCTGTACGGCCTACCATTTTTCTGTTATCCCAAGTCCCGCAAAGCGCCGGGAAATCGCCGCCGCTGCGGCACATTATGACAGTTTGTTATTCCTGACGGTTCCCGTGCAGGGAGTCCGGCACAGGCGGATGACATGCTGCTTCAACGGAACGCAAGGGCAGGAAAGCGCGCCGCGAACCGGCCCGGCATCGTTTGCAAGTGCCGTCACGTGCCGGAAAAAGGGGAGCAAACCCCTTCTTTTTCCCCTTTCTTTTACGCCGCACTGCGCTAGAATGGGAAAATCTGTTTCGTATCTCAAGGGAACCCTCATGACTCAACACATTGATCCGGAAGCGGTTGCGGGTTATCTGAGCCGACATCCCGAATTCTTTAATGAACATGCCCTGCTGCTCAGCGAAATTCGGCTTTCCAGCCCCCGAATCGGCAATACCATTTCACTGCACGACCGCCAGATGGAAATCATGCGTGAAAAGTACAGGATGCTGGAACGGCGTATGGCGGAGATGGTGCAAATCGCGCGCAGCAACGATTCCCTGCTTTACCGCATACAGGAATGGACGCGTTCCCTCCTGAAGGTCGCGGACAACGCCAGCAGGCCCCACGCCATCACACTGGAATTACAGAATATCCTGTCTGTCCCCTCTGCCACCCTCCGTCTGTGGCACCTTAAGGAAGAATACCGGGACAGATGGTACGCTGGCGACGTATCGGACGAAATTATCCAGTATGCGGAAAAACTGTCCGTTCCCTATTGTGGGCAAAGCGACGGCTCGCCCGTGCGCGGCTGGTTTGACGCGGAACAGCAACCGGTTGCATCCCTTGCTGTCGCGCCACTCCGCAAGGACGATATGGTATTTGGGCTGATTGTGATGGGATCGCCCGAAGAAACGCGCTTCCGTGCGGACATGGCAACAGATTTTCTGTCCGAAATCGCGAAGACAGCCAGCGCGGCACTGGAATGCCTGACAGCGTGAACACGGTCCCCACCTTCTCGGACGACGAGGCGGTGGAAACCTATCTGGGTTGCCTGCAATCCCAACGCCAGTTCTCGCCCCACACCCTCGCCAGTTACCGCCGCGACTTGGCGCAACTGCGCCAACTATCGGAAGGAGCCCGCTTTTCTGCTCTGACCCCGAGCCACATCCGCCGCATGGTGTCCAAACTGCACGCTGGCGGGATGAATCCCCGCTCAATTGCCAGAAAGCTCTCGGCGTGGCGCGGTTTTTATAAATGGTTTGCTGAACAGGGTACGCTGGCCATCAATCCTGTTGACCACATCCGTCCTCCTCGCAGGAAGAGGACACTGCCTGACGCGCTCCCCGTTGATTCCGCCATACAACTGGTGTCCGCACAGCAAGAAGTATCCGATGCCGCACCTGACGACCAGTTGACCGCACTGTGCAATCGGGCAATGTTTGAATTACTCTACTCCAGCGGACTGCGGGTATCGGAACTGACCGGGCTTGACAGACGCTACGTTTCCGAAAACGGCTATACCTCTTCCGGCTGGATCAATCTGGATGAACAGGAAGTTACCGTAACCGGAAAAGGAAACAAAAAACGCGCGGTGCCCGTTGGACAAGCGGCGACAGATGCTATCAGGGCATGGCTGGACGCACGCGATACCCTGATGGATTCCCGCGCAGGCGACGGACACGCGCTTTTCGTCAACCTGCATGGTCGCAGAATGACTCCCCGTCTGGTACAACTGCGCCTGAAAGCGCGCGCACGCGCGCTGCGACTGCCGCAACACGTTCATCCGCACATGCTGCGCCATTCTTTTGCATCGCACGTTCTGCAATCGTCGGGTGATTTGAGGGCTGTTCAGGAAATGCTGGGTCACACATCCATCGCATCCACCCAGGTTTACACCGCACTGGACTTTCAGCATCTTGCAAAAATATACGATGCCGCCCACCCCAGAGCAAAAAAACGCTAGGGGAAACTTGCCACGCCGCCCCCTTTCCGCCGTCGCCCACCGGGAAAAAACGGTGTCCTCGTCTTGCATCCCCGGCAAAAACACAATAGGATAACGGCTTTTCTTTACCCACCGGAATAAACTGGTTCAGTGAGACGAAATCCATTGTCTGGTGTCCGGCATTGTCGGTTTATAATGTGACGAGCGGGTATGTACACGAAGAGGGGGTAAGCCGTGAGCACAAACGCCAGCAAACAAACAGCCGCAAAACCAGCGGGCAAGTCCGCCAAGAAATCTGCGACCGCGTCCGGCACGAAACCTGCGCCGCAGGCAAAGTCGGCTGCCGAAAAGAAAATGCTGACAGAGCCGGAAATCCTTCGCATGGGCGAAGACGCGTACATGAACGACGACCAGCTGGCCTTTTTCAAGGTGCGTCTGCAAAAGCTGCAAGGGGACCTTATCAAGAATGCGGGAGAGACAACGGAAAACCTCAGGGAAACCCCTCTTGTTCCCGACCCGGCTGACCGCGCCACAATTGAGGAAGAACACGCGCTGGAACTGCGCACACGCGACCGTGAACGCAAACTGCTGAAGAAAATCACGCATTCCCTGTCTTGCATTGAAGAAAAAACCTACGGATGGTGTGAGGAAACTGGCGAGCCCATCGGAATAGCCAGGCTGCTGGCGCGACCGACAGCAACACTCTCGCTGGAAGCACAGCAGCGGCGCGAACTAAAACAGAAGCTGTACGGCGACTAGCCCTCTGCCGCTCTGCGGCGGGAGCACCGTCGAGGGAACCCGTCACCGCTCAATGACAAGCGATTTGATTCCCTCTATTCCCAACTGCCCTGCCGCGTTGTCTGCGTCCTCCCGCGTGCGGAAGGGTCCGGCAAGCAAGCGGTAAAGCTGGTCTGTCACCACCAGGCCCATGCCGGGTAGCAGATGCGCCCATTGCAGCATATACGCCGCCTGCGCTGTCTGGGCATATTCCCGTTGCTGGTACGCTCCCAGTTGAAGATAGTAGGAGGGAGCGCCCGCTACCGGCTTTGCCCCTGCGTGAGGCGAAACGGGGTCATCCGGCGGCACAGCCGGAAAAGCGGGTACTGGCGGTACAACCGGGGCGGATGTGGGTGCCGACGCAGGTTCAAGGGCAGGTGTGGATACCGGCGCGGGTTTGGGAACGGGAGCGGGCGGGGATACCGGCGCAGGTGTCGGTGCGACGATAACAGCGGGTACGGCAGGCTCGTCGCCCCCGCGACCCCGGTTGATCCGCTCTATTTCGTCCGGCAGCAGGCGTTCGACCAGAACCCGCCCGCTCCCCGCCTGCAGATACCCCAATTTGAGCGCGGCGGTGTAAGACAGATCCAGAACACGGTCATGCAGGAAAGGGCCTCTGTCATTGACACGAACGATGACCTGTTTCCCGTTGTTAAGGTGTGTCACACGAACATAACTGGGTATCGGCAATATCGGGTGCGCCGCCGTCATTTTGAACATGTCATAAATCTCGCCGGATGCGGTTTTTTGTCCGTGGAACTTCCTGCCGTACCAGCTTGCCATGCCAGTTACGCGGTATGGTCTGTTATCGGTAATGGGAACATACGTCTTGCCCAACACCGTATAGGGTCTGCTGGTCGCGCGCAGATAGGGTTCCACTCTGGGGACAGCGTCCGGCGTATTTTCCAGTCCTTCGGGGGCGCGGCCCAGAGGGCCATCGTCCTGATAATACCCGCCCTGACCCGAGCCTGTCCTGTGCGAGCCCTTCCCGCGCGATGACAAATACCCGCCTCCCTTGTGAAGGATACTGCAGGCGGTCAACCCGAAGCAGGCAAGGCACAGAAAGAACCGGCAACCGTATCGGAACACACTGGACGGAAGCGTTACGGGCATGGCGATTTGCCTTTCGTCAGGTCTGATGCAGTCGGCGATTTCGCTGAATGCTCATCAAAATGCCTGCCCCCAACCCAAGTGAAACCATCGCTGTTCCGCCGTAACTCATCAACGGCAGGGGGACGCCCACAACGGGCAGAATGCCGCTTACCATTCCCATATTGACAAAGGCGTATGTGAAAAACATCATCGTAATCGCCCCGGACAAGAGACGGGAAAAGACAGTGGGTGCATTCTGGGAAATCATGAATCCCCGCGCAATCAGGAACGAGTACAAAATCAGCAGCAGGATATTGCCGATCAACCCGAATTCTTCCGCGTAAACCGCGAAAATAAAGTCTGTTGTCCGCTCTGGAATAAAATTCAGATAGGCTTGCGTTCCTCGCAGCCAGCCTTTTCCGGTAATACCGCCCGACCCGATTGCGATAGTCGACTGGATAATGTGGAATCCCCGCCCCAGCGGGTCTGATGAAGGGTCAATCAGCATCATCACCCGCTGACGCTGATAATCGTACAACAATGACCAGACGACGGGGAGGCTGGCAATGCCTGCCACAAACACCCCGACAAGCACCTTCCATGAAATCCCCGCAAGAAAGATGACATAAAACCCGATTGCCCCCACCAGAAGGGCGGTTCCCAAATCTGGTTGCCGGACAACCAGTGCCGTTGGCAATCCGACCAGTGCAATCGCCGCCAAAAAACCGTGCCATCCGATTTTGCCTTCCCTGCGCTGGAAAAACCAGGCAAGCATCAGGGGCACGGCAATTTTCATGATTTCAGAAGGCTGAATAATGACCCCCACATTCAGCCACCGGCGCGCGCCCTTGCGAACCAGCCCAAACAAGGCAACCGCGAGCAACAGCATGACGCCGACCGTGTAAATGGGAACAGCAAAGCGCATCAGCACCTGAGGTGGAACGCTCGCAGCAAACCACATCACGATAAAGCCCAGCAGGATATTGCGTATCTGGTCTTCCACTCTCCCCGGAAAATCAATGCCCGCCGAATAAAGCGTAATCAGCCCGGTCGAGACAATCAAAAACATAATCAGCGCCAACTGGGCATCCAGTATGGCGATGCGCGCTCTGAAAAAGCGGATTATCGTATTCTTGTCAGGAATATTCATAGCGCCTCGTCACGGGACAACATCCCCGCTTCCTTTATGAGAATCATCCGGTAAAGTGGCAGGAAGCCCTTCTCCCCGGATAAACGGATCATCATCGTCATCCGAATCGTCTGCCTCATCCACCTCTCTCGGTTGTTCAGACAGCGGTCGCCCTGTAGGACGTTTACCCAGCAGATAGTAATCCAGCGCCTTTCTGGCGATGGGCGCGGCGGCAGAAGCGCCAAACCCGCCATTTTCGACAATCACCGCAAGCGCAATCCGGGGCTCGTTCGCAGGCGCAAACGCGATATACAGGGCATGGTCACGGTGTCGTTCCGCAACACGGCTGGCGCTGTATCTTTCATTCTGTTTCATGGCGATAACCTGTGCAGTACCCGTTTTACCCGCAGACTCATACCCGGCGTTGATAAACGACCTTGCCGATGTTCCCTCTCTGGGCACACCAACCATTGCCCGTTTCACGACATCAATATTCTCCTGCCGGAGCGTCACGCGGCGCGACTCGGAAACAACCGGCGTCCGTTCGTGCGTAACACTGTTCTCAATCGCGTGAACCAGATGCGGCGCTCTCGTATTGCCATTATTACTCAAAAGCGCGGTCACATAAGCCATTTGAATCGGGGTAAACGAATTGTACCCCTGACCAATGCCCAGCGAAATCGTTTCCCCTGCGTACCATTTCTGCTGTTCGGGCGTTTTGAAAGCGGTTCTTTTCCACTCCGTTGACGGGAGAAGCCCTTTTCTTTCGTGCGCCAGGTCCACACCTGTCAACTCTCCGAACCCCATCTGCTGCATGAAACTGTGTATGGCATCCACACCCATATCATTTGCCAGCACGTAGTAATACGTATCACATGACTGAACAATGGACTTGTACATATTCACAATGCCGTGCCCTCCCGCCTTGTCGTCGCGGAAGCGATGGTTGCCAAAATTAAAATACCCCGGGTCGGCAATACTGGAATCCGGCGTTCGTTTTCCCGATTCCAGCGCCGCCAGCGCCATGAATGGCTTGTAAGTGGAACCCGGCGGATAGGCGCCCCGGATTGGTCTGTTGATAAGCGGCCGATCCAGGGAAGTATTCAGTTCATCCCAGTTTCGCGAATCAATCCCCTCCACGAAAAGATTGGGGTCAAATGTCGGCATGGAGACATAGGCAAGGATTTCGCCTGTTTCCGGCTCAATCGCAACCAGCGCGCCCCGGCGTTTCCCGAACGCCTCCTCCACAATCTTCTGCAATTCGATATCAAGGGACAAAACCAGATTGTTGCCGGGCAGGGGAGCACGTTGCGACAAAATCCGGATTGCCTTGCCACCGGCAGACACCTCCATTTTCTCGTACCCAACGGTCCCCCGCAGCTCCCGCTCGTAACTCTGCTCGACACCCTCCTTGCCGATATGGCTCACTCCCCGGTAATCGGCTTCCTCATCCTCGGACAACGCCTCTATATCCTTTTTGCTGATACGACCAATGTAGCCAATCACGTGCGATGCCACAGCCCCCAGCGGATACTGCCGAAAAAGGCGCGCCTGAATCTCGACACCGGGGAAACGATACCGCTGTGCGGCAAAGCGGGCAACCTCCTCGTCTGTCAGGCGGCTTCGGATGGGAATGCTTTCAAAGCGCCGGGATTCTTCCAGCATTTTTCTGAAACGCTTTCTGTCACGCGGCTCAATCGTCACAATTTTAGCGAGTGCGTTGAGCACATCTGCCATCTCCCCGTCAATCCGGGAAGGCGTAATTTCCAGGGTGTACGCAGAATAATTGTGCGCCAGCACCACACCATTGCGATCCACAATCACACCCCGGTTCGGCACAATGGGCACGATGGACACACGGTTTTCCTCTGCCTGCGCGGCGTATTCATCGTGCATGACCACCTGAAGCCAGATAAACCGGACAAACAGAACGAAAAAAGCGCACAATACCGCAACCGCCAACACCAGCAAGCGCTGCTGGAAAAAATGCAAATCGCGGTCTGTGTCACTCATCTGTGCCATGCGACAACCCTTTCCGCCGTATCAACCGGATAAATCGGCATGGCGCACATCCTCTTACAGAGGGCGGTCCGGGTCTTTATCTGCCGCCCGCCGCTGGGGCGCCAGCAAGATAACGGTAACAACCGGCCACAACACCGCAGCGACAAAACTGTCCAGCAAGTAGAACCAGCCCGTAAAGCGGTCGTTGACAACAAACTGGACAAACATCTGGATCAACTGCGAAATCAGCAGCAAAGGCAACACGTGCAAAGCCTGCTTTCTGACAGGAAACCAGAGGACACGCCGGTGTATCGTGATAACAAAATAGGACAGCAGCACATATGCCAGCGCATTTTCACCCAGCAAAACGGCGTTGTTCACATCCATCAGCAGGCCCATGCAAAAAGCCGTCCCCATGCCGACCCGCCTTGGCTGGTGAATCCCCCAAAAAACCAGACACAACGCGACAAAATCAGGCATCCCTATAATCCGCCCCCAGGGTTGCAAATTCAGCAGAAAGGCAACCAGAAAGCTGAACGCAATGAAAAGGGGGCTGGCGGGCAGCAAGATATAAGTGCCTGGCTGCGTGCGGTTCATTTGGTACCTGCCTTCTTCCTGGCGGGCGCGGCACCCTTTCTGATCCGTTTTTTCGCGGGAGCGGCCCGTTTCTCCGCCTCCGGCGGCGGAGGCGGTATTTTTATGTCGGCAAGCAGAACCAGCACGTGACGATTCTTGTCCAATCCGGCCAACGGACGGCACAGAATCTGGTTGAAGGTACCGGCCTTTTCCACCACGTCTGTAACCTCACCCACCGCTAGTCCAGAGGGATACAAACCGTCAATCCCGGAGGTCACCAGCACATCGCCAGCCTTGATATCCGCGTTGGCGCTCACAAAACGCAGCTCCAGGTATCCCGGCTGCCCGCTGCCATACACCACGCTTCGCACGCCGCTCCGCAGAGATTGAACCGGAATAACCTGATCCCTGTCTGTGAGCAAACTCACCTCTGCGGTCGAAAAAAACACCCGGGTTACCTGCCCGACAACACCCCCTTCGTCAATGACCGGCTGTCCCAACACCACGCCGTCATTGGTCCCCTTGTTCAGAACCACCTTTCGTGAATAGGGCGAACGGGCATCGTACAAAATCTCGGCGGAAATGGACCTGACATCCACCTGGCGAGTCAGCTTCAGCAGTTCGCGCAGGTGCTGGTTTTCAGTAGCAAGCAACTGCGCCTGCTGTAAGGTCTGCGCATTCTCCAGCACTTTCTTCCGGGACTGCTCCAGTTCGTCCTGCAACTCCTCCACAGAACTCAGGTAATCCCCCGCCATATACAACAGATCGCGAGGAAACAATGCGGCTCTTTGCGCGGGATATAAGGCAAAGCCGATAATCTGGCGGACTTGCGTCAGTGTTTTCAGGCGGGAATCCACCATCAACAGGACAATGGCAAACAGCAAAAAAACGACAACCCGCACCAGGGCAGGCATTCCCTGCTTGAATAACGGTGGCGGTACGGAATACATTGATGATGAGTCTCGTTACAAATACCCGGCGGGCTCTCCCCCAGGCAAGGGGGACGCAGCCACGCCGGAGTCTGCCTCCCTATTCGTAAGAAAAAATGGAGCCGAACGTATCAATCTTCTCCAGAGCGATACCGCACCCGCGGACGACACAACTCAGCGGTTCCTCCGCGATCAGGACAGGCAGGCCGGTTTCCTCCCTGAGCAGCCGGTCAATATCGTGCAACAGGGCACCCCCACCCGTCAGCATCAACCCCTTCTGCGCGATATCTGCGCTCAACTCGGGCGGCGATTTTTCGAGTGCGCGTTTAATGGCGGACAGAATCTCGCTGAGCGGGCCAGTCAATGCTTCCAGTATCTCGCTGCTGGAAACAGCAAAGGAACGGGGAACGCCTTCTGACAGGCTGTAGCCCTGCACCTGCATCTCCTTTAATTCCGGCCCCGGGAAAGCGGAACCGATCTCCTTCTTGACGCGCTCTGCGGTGGTTTCACCAATCAGCATACCGTGATGGCGGCGGATGTAATCAATAATCGCCTCGTCAAAACGGTCACCACCCACGCGAACGGAACCCTTGTGCACCATGCCGCCCAGTGAAATGACGCCCACCTCGGTCGTGCCACCGCCAATATCCACCACCATGGAGCCAGTCGCTTCCGACACGGACAGTCCCGCGCCGATAGCGGCAGCCATGGGCTCCTCGATCAGAAAGACCTTGGACGCCCCCGCCCCCAGCGCCGACTCCCGAATGGCGCGGCGCTCGACCTGGGTTGAGCCGCAAGGAACACAAATGATGATGCGTGGAGATGGTTTGAAAAAGCGGGAATTGTGCACCGTGCGGATGAAATGCTTCAGCATCTGCTCGGTCACCGTGAAATCCGCGATAACGCCATCCTTCATGGGGCGGATCGCCTGAATGTTGGGCGGCACCTTGCCCAGCATCTGCTTGGCCTCGTGTCCGACCGCCTGGATAATCTTCTTCCCGCTGGGCCCTCCTTCCTGCCGGATGGCGACAACAGATGGCTCATTCAGGACAATCCCGATATTCCGCACGTAAATCAGCGTATTCGCTGTCCCCAAGTCAATGGCAATATCGTTAGAAAAGTAACTGCGAAAGAGATCAAAAAGTCCGGCCATAATGTGTCCTGATGCGCAACAAAGAAGTCCATTAAAAAAAGAAGAGCGACCCCGTCCAACGCAACGAAGGTGCCCCAACGACAACAACGCGACATTTTACCTTATAATCCGCGCGATATTGACGGGGTTCCCTTATGCCACCTGTTTTTCTGACACTTTTTAAGAAGTGTTTGGTACACTTCCACCTTTCGCTTTTCCTTTTTCGATATGCCGCTCACGCTTGCCGACGTACTGCAAATTGCCCGGTTGTCCCAGTTGGACATTCCGGAAACGCAGCTCCAGAAAAGTCTGGACCAAATGAACGATATCCTCGCATTGGTCGAGGAGATGCGCGCCGTTGACACCACGGGTGTTGAACCGTTGAGTCACCCCGTCTCGGCGTTTCAGCAAGACCTCGCACTGCGGTTGCGGGAAGACGCCGTTACGGAATCCGACCAGCGCGCCGCGTACCGGCAAAACGCCCCCGCCGCGCAGGATGGGTTGTTTTTGGTCCCCAAAGTTATTGAGTGATATCCCTCTTCGCAACGAGCAAACCATGCACACCAAAACCGTTTCGGCCCTGTCGAACGCACTCCGGGCGAAAACCGTTTCCGCAACCGAACTGAGCCAGCTTTTTCTGGCACGCATCCGCGCCAGCACGCACAACGCCTTTTTGCATGTGGACGAAGCGCTGACACTGGCGCAGGCAAAAGAAGCTGACAAGCGCATTGCAAAAGGAAACGCCCACCGCCTGACCGGCATACCGGTTGCGCACAAGGATATCTTTGTCACGCGTCACTGGCGAACGACTGCCGCATCAAACATGCTGGCAAACTACACCAGCCCTTTTGATGCCACTGTCGTTGAAAAACTGTCCGCTGCGGGCATGGTCACGCTGGGGAAATTGAATTGCGACGAATTTGCCATGGGTTCCTCCAATGAAAACTCCTTCTTTGGCCCCGTCAAAAACCCCTGGGATACCGCCGCAGTCACAGGAGGGTCATCCGGCGGATCGGCCGCCGCGGTTGCAGCACGCTTAACACCAGCGAGCACCGCAACTGATACGGGCGGCTCTATCCGTCAGCCCGCCGCGCTCTGCGGCGCAACCGGCATCAAGCCGACCTACGGACGCGTTTCCCGTTACGGGATGATCGCCTACGCCTCTTCACTTGATCAAGCTGGCCCCATCGCCAAAACAGCAGAAGATTGCGCCCTGCTCCTGACCGATATGTCCGGGTTTGACACGCGCGACGCAACCAGCATTGACCGCCCCGCAGAAGACTTCACCCGCCAACTGGACGCGCCGCTGACAGGGTTGCGTATTGGCGTCCCGCGAGAATACTTCGGGGAAGGACTTGCTGATGAAGTCGCAGTATCCGTTCAGCAAGCGCTGGCGGAATATGAAAAGCGCGGCGCGAAACTGGTGGACATCTCTCTTGCCAATACCGCATTCTGCATCCCGGCATATTACGTCATCGCTCCTGCCGAAGCCTCTTCCAACCTGAGCCGCTTTGATGGCGTCCGTTACGGGCATCGTGCCGAAAACTATACCGACCTGCAAGACATGTACCGCAAAACCCGGACAGAAGGCTTCGGCGAAGAAGTCAAACGCCGCATTCTGATCGGCACCTACGTCCTCAGCCATGGCTATTACGATGCCTATTATGTACAAGCGCAGAAAATCCGCAGACGAATCGCCCGGGACTTCATGGCCGCTTTCTCGCAGTGCGATGTCGTGATGGGACCGGTTTCCCCCACCGTTGCATGGAATATCGGCGACAAAACGGACGACCCCGTTGCCAACTACCTGGGAGACATCTACACCCTGTCCGCCAACCTGGCGGGTTTACCCGCCATGTCCGTTCCCTGCGGGTGGGGTCGCGCCGAAAACCACGCGCGCCGCCCGGTCGGCCTGCAAATCATTGGCAACTACTTCGAAGAATCGCGTATCCTCAATGTTGCCCACCAGTACCAGAACGTCACGGACTGGCACCTGCAAGCACCCGAACAGGACGCCCCGTGAACCCGGATTAACCCGCTGCCCTCCCGCACATCGTAAAGGAAACCTCATGCAATGGGAAATCGTGATCGGCCTTGAAACCCATGTCCAGCTCCAAACCTGTTCAAAAATGTTCAGCGGAGCCTCGACCGACTTTGGTGCCGAACCAAACGCGCAAGCGTGCCCTGTTGACCTGGCGCTACCGGGCACCCTGCCTGTTGCCAACCGGCTCGCCGTTGATCGGGCAATCCGGTTTGGATTGGCTGTCGGCGCGGAAATCGCACCCGTTTCCGTTTTCGCACGCAAGAACTACTTCTACCCCGACCTCCCCAAGGGATACCAGATCAGCCAGTACGAAAAACCCGTTGTCCAGGGCGGCACCCTTTCCTTTCCTGTTGAAGACCCGCACAGTCCTGCCATGAAAACCATCAGGCTCACCCGCGCCCACCTTGAAGAAGACGCGGGAAAATCCGTTCACGAAAACTGGGTTGACCTGAGCGGCATAGACCTCAACCGCGCAGGAACCCCCCTGCTGGAAATTGTTACCGAACCCGACATGCGCAGCGCCGCCGAAGCCGTCGCCTATGCGCGGACACTGCATGCGCTTGTCGTATGGCTGGGAATATGTGATGGCAACATGCAGGAAGGCTCCTTCCGTTGTGACGCCAACATCTCCGTCCGCCCGCTAGGCTCAAGCACATTGGGTACCCGTTGCGAGATAAAAAATCTCAATTCTTTCCGCCATCTGGAAGACGCCATCCATTTTGAGTCGGAACGCCAGATAGAACTGATCGAAAGCGGCGGCAGCATCATACAGGCGACCCGCCTTTACGACCCGGACAAACGGGAAACACGGGAAATGCGCACCAAGGAAGACGCGCAAGACTACCGTTACTTTCCCGACCCCGACCTGCCGCCTCTCCTCATCCCGCGCGAATGGATTGCACAAGTCGAAAGCGACATGCCGGAACTGCCCCCTGCCACCCGCGCCCGCTTCATGCGGGACTATGCCCTTTCCGAATACGACGCCAGTGTCCTGACACAATCCCGCGCCATGGCGGATTACTACGAACAAGTTGTGGCAGAGGCAGGAGCGGCGCTGGCAAAACAAAGTGCCAACTGGCTGATGGGTGATGTGGCTTCTGCGCTGAATCGCGCTGCCATCCCGGTTGAATCCATTCCGGTCAGCGCCATCCAGCTTGCCCGCCTGCTCAAACGAATCGCGGACGGCACGCTCTCCAACAAAATCGCAAAAGATATTTTTGCCGACATGTGGCAATCCCCCTCTGCCGATGCGGACTACGCCGATGACATCATCGCCCGGAAGGGCCTGAAACAAATCTCCGACACAAGTGAACTGGAAAAAATCGTGGACGCAGTGCTGGCGGACAACGCAAAATCGGTCGCGGAATTTCAGGCGGGCAAGGAAAAAGCGTTCAACGCGCTGGTCGGTCAAGTGATGAAAGCAACAAAGGGCAAGGGAAACCCGGCGCAAGTCAATGCCCTGCTCCGAAAAAAACTGACTGGCTGACGTGCGCACAGCACTCCCGCCGGATTGGCGGAGCAGGGTTTGGCGCGTACAATAGCCCCATCGCACCGCCCATATGCGCCGTAGAGGTGTTGTCATGCGTATTGCCGATGCCGCGCAGGATGCGCGGGTACAACAAAAGGACAGATTTCCGCAAACCCGTAACCGTGGAGAGAAATATGCCCCGCCCCCTTCGCACACTGTGTCTGGCCGCCAGTCTGCTTTCCCTGACCGCCCTTGCCGGCGACAAACCGGCAGTGCCTGCCCCTACCACGTTAACCGCGTTCCATTCCGAAAAAGAATTGGAGCAATGGTTTGAACACCAACAACAACTGTTCAAAAAGAAAAACCAGCGTCAGCGATCACGAGGAAAGAAAAAGCTGAGCGAGGCTCCCCTCCCAGCCGCCGCAGCCCCTCTCCAGGAGGCCAAGAGCGTCGCCCCCGCCGCAGAAGCATCCATCACCAACGCGCAGACAGCCGGGGTAGATGAAGGCGGTATCGTCAAGCAACACGGCGACTACCTGATCATCCTCCGGCGCGGACGCCTTTTTACCATCCGGATAGGAGACGGGCAGCTGACCCCCGCTTCATATGCACCTGCCTATGCGCCCGACTCCCAGCCGTACGAAGCCTGGTACGACGAAATACTCGTCTCCGGCAGCACAATCGCCGTCATTGGCTACAGCTACCGCAAGGGCGGAACAGAAATTGTGCTGTTCACCCTGGGAGAGCAAGGCGAACTGCAATATCGGGCGACCCACATTTTGCGCTCGAACGATTACTACTCCTCACGAAACTACGCCAGCCGTCTTGTCGGCAACAAACTGATTTTTTACACGCCGCTCTTCCTTAACTTCTGGCGCGGACTGCCGGATAACCTGCCTGCGGTCCGCCACTGGCGAGCGAAAGAAGCGGGTTCGTTTCAACGCATTGCCCCCGCCACCCAAATCTACCGCACCACTGATGACCTGGATCCGGCAGGCGGTATCGCCCTTCACACCGTGCAAATCTGCGACATCGCGGACGCCGGGCTGACCTGTACCGCAAAAGGCATTCTTGCCCAATCGGGCAGGGAATTTTATGTTTCCAAAGACGCGGTTTACATCTGGACAGCACCCTGGGCGTGGCAAAAACAAACGGAAGAGTCCCCTCCCGTCAATGCCAGCCTGTTTCGCCTTCCCTTAAACGCAACAGAAGCCCCCACGGCAATCAAGGCGTGGGGAAGCCCTATTGACCAATTCTCCTTCAAGGAAAGCGAAGACGGCCACCTCTATGTCCTGCTTCGCGCCGAAGCCCCCATCAGAAGCATGTGGGCATCCGAAATCGGCAGCGGGGACCTTGCCCTCCTCCGCTTGCCCATCCGTGACCCCCGCTTTGGAGAAGGGTCGCAATCCACCCCTGTCAGCTACTACCATCCCCTACCCGCACCACAAGGAAACCAGCGCAGCATCCAGAACCGCTACATCGGGAATTACCTGGTCTATGGCGCGGGAGGACACCCCCGGTGGAACAATGCCGTCCCGCACACCGCCTACCTTGTTGACTGGGCAAAAACCCGCCTGGCGGGCGAGCTATCCCTCAACCATCCCATCGAGCGTATTGAAGCGCTGGGCAACGCACCCCTCTTGGTCGGCGCACAACAAAACGACCTCTATTTCAGCAGTATTGCCCCGAGCGAGCGCGAAGAAGCCGCGCCGTTTCGGGTCGCCAGCCAATTCATCCTGTCCGCTGCCGCTCAAGGAGAAACCCGCAGTCACGGCTTCTTTTACAAACCGACTGGTCCCGGACGCGGCATACTGGGACTTCCTTTCCGGGGACAAGGCTGGCAGCGGCTCGCCAACCCATCCGGCAGCGGCATCATCTATCTTGGCAACGACAACCTGAACTTGCGCAAAATCGGCGCGCTGACTGCGGAAACGCCCACGCAAAAAGACAACTGCATCACCTCCTGCGTCGACTGGTATGGCAACGCCAGACCACTCTTCATCCGGGACCGTCTTTTCGCCCTCATGGGGTACGAAATCGTAGAAGGGCGTATTGTGGATGGCAAGCTGACCGAAGTTCGTCGGATTGACTACGGGGCAGTGTGGCGTGTAAAAAAAATCCCCTGAGCTGTGGTAGCAAAGGGGATTTTGTGGTGAGGGGGTGCCTGACAATAACCTACTTTCGCACTGGTTTCAGCACTATCATTGGCGCAGTATCGTTTCACGGTCCTGTTCGGGATGGGAAGGGGTGGGGCCAACCTGCTATGGTCGTCAGGCTTAACTTGTTGACGCTATGCAGGAGCATAGTGTCCAATTTGGGTTAAAGCACGGTAAAGAAGCGTGATTACTACAACACGTTAACTGTCTTCACCACTTTGGTCAAAGTGATGAGGACAAGCCTCACGAGCAATTAGTACTGGTTAGCTTAACGCATTACTGCGCTTCCACACCCAGCCTATCAACGTTCTGGTCTTGAACGACTCTTTAGGGAGATCTAGTCTCCGGGAAGTCTCATCTTGGGGCAAGTTTCCCGCTTAGATGCTTTCAGCGGTTATCTTTCCCGAACTTAGCTACCCGGCGATGCCACTGGCGTGACAACCGGTACACCAGAGGTTCGTCCACTCCGGTCCTCTCGTACTAGGAGCAGCCCCCCTCAAACTTCCAACGCCCACGGCAGATAGGGACCAAACTGTCTCACGACGTTTTAAACCCAGCTCACGTACCACTTTAAATGGCGAACAGCCATACCCTTGGGACCGACTACAGCCCCAGGATGTGATGAGCCGACATCGAG
>JAISAG010000074.1 GCA_031266815.1 Burkholderiaceae bacterium
TTGCTCTGTTGCTCTGTTGCTCTGTTGCTCTGTTGCTCTGTTGCTCTGTTGCTCTGTTGCTCTGTTGCTCTGTTGCTCTGTTGCTCTGTTGCTCTGTTGCATATCAGTTCCCCCGAAAACAATGCTTTTTCCTGCTGCACAGGATCCGTTACTTCACTCGCTTTTCTGAAAGCAAACCACTTCATACCTGCAAAGTTGCAAGTTGCTGATACGCCAACTGCAGTGAGAAAAGCAAATCGTATTCCCCACATGCCAACAGTCTCTCCGCCATCACCCATTGCAGATAAGCACCACAACACCGTGCCGTTGGTGCCGACATTGGCGCCCATACCAAACACATAAACCAGTACGAAGCGCAACACACTGGTAATGCTCGCGTCTTTGTAGGCAAATGTCCACCGGCTGTTGCAAAAATAGGCAAACACCATGCCAACAACATAGGCGAACGATTTGGATGCGTTAACATCAACATGTAACCGGAACAGGCAGGTAGTATAAACGAGGTAATCCAGCACAGTTCCCAATGCGCCGATTATCCCGAAAATGAGGATTTCCCGTGTCGTTTTCTTTACCGCTCGCATGGGAAATCGGGGGACATTTGTTGGTAACGCGCTTCAAGTGTGGGGATAGCGGACGATGGAACACGTCTGTCTCTTTCCAAGCGATAGGGATGCCCCGCCCATTTGTGGAAGCAGGATTGCCAATATTCAAATGTCCTGAAATCGTCCGGTGTTCCCCAAGATAAAAAGCCATCCACTTCAAATAATGCGCAACGCAAACCTAGCGCGATGGCATCATTGATGCAGGAATCCAGATAGAACTCACCACGGATTCTGCCATCCCTGGCGATAAGGCGCATTATCGCCCTGCGCAGGTCATCTGCCCGGCGAAAAGTAAAGGCGCCAATGACAATGGGGTCACGTGAAGGGTTGGACAGAGGTGTTTTAACAGAAATGGAGGCAATCCAGTTATCTTCCTCCGCCTGTATCCAGCCAAACATGGCGGGGTGGCGTATGGCGTTGGTATGTCCATGCACTCCCCATACCAGCACATCAGCGTTCGAATTATCCAGCAATTGGCTAAAGCGCGCAGAATCGTACAAAATGCCGTTGTCGCAAGCTCCTACCGTTACGGGTTCGCTCACTGCGCCACGCTCGTCCTTCAGTTTGTCCAGCCCAATCAAGGTTGTGCATGCCTGTCCTTCCGTCACTTGCGGCAGGCTTTCCGTGATAGCATTGGGAAGAGTGTGCCGGATTTCCATGACGATGTTGTCATGTTCCGGCATGTCCCGCCGTAGCACAAAAACCATGTCTTTTGCCGGTGGTAAATCCCGCACGGCCTGCAATACCATCGGCCTGCCCGACACCGGAATCAGAGGTTTGGTCGTTGTGAAGCCTGCGTCAGCGAAACGCTTGCCAAGGCCCGCCATCGGGAGGATGAGTGAACCCCGTGGCATGAGTGTGGCACCGTCATCCGTGATCAGGCGCTTGAAAATAGCTGACCACATATTGTATTCAGCAAGGTCTTCCGGCGTGCCCCACTGCATGAAATGCTGAAGAGGATACACAGCAATGGGGAGCTTGTCCGCCAAAAGCGGCTTGTACGCTAGGCTCACGTAGTATTCTCCGCCTACATGCAGGTTTTGCGCGACAGTGCGGCGAAAAGCGTCCAGCATGATCTGCCCGGTCGCAAAATAGTATGTGCCGCTGGAAGCGTATTCTTCCATTCGGTTGGCGGTATAGGGTTGCTTTTCCTGAATATCCAGCATCCAGCCATCCGCCTCGCGCAGATAGGCGTAGTTGGTTGTGCCCAACGTGTGCGGATGAAAATGACGGTACGCGGGTACCGCGCCTGCACACGCTGTTTGCGCGACGAAGTGCTTGAAGTGCTGCCAATTCCAATAGCAGCTAAAGTCGCAGTAATTTACGACCACCGGACTTTCTGTATCAATCAGTTCGAACACCTGTTGCACCGCGTAAACGGGGCCCAGCTTATGAGGCGCAATACCGACCACTTTTCCGCTTGGACAATATCTCCGCAATACCTCCGCCATACGATAATCAGGATTATCTAGATGCTCCTGATTACAAACAAAGACAAAGTCTGTTTCGCTTGGAAAAAGGTCAATCACATGCGCGACAATTGGTCTGCCCTCCACTTCAATCAGTGGTTTTGGCAGGGTATATCCAACACGGCGAAAACGCTCGCCAAAACCGGACATGGGAATGATAATTTGCATGTGAAAGTAGTCCGTTTGATCTCCGCGATTCTATCTCGTTCGGGTCATCTCTGCCATTCTGTTTTTTGCACTGGTCCTGTTTGCAATGGGCTTATATCCCCGCAGAATTGCCGAACTATGCAGGACAGCGTCCGGCGAAAATGCTATAGTGAGGCCAAGCGGAGGTGAGCCATGACTGATTTTACGGTCACTGTTATTTACGACCAAGAGTGTAGCATGTGGATTGCAGAGTGTGATGCCCTGCATCTTGTCACCGAAGCGTCCACTTATGAAGCGCTTACGGAGCGGGCTTGGCTGATTGCGCCCGATCTTTTCCTGGACAACAATCTTTCCGGTCATGTTAAAGACATGCGCCTTTCCTTTGTTCAGGAGCACACCGTTCAGCCAGACGTCACACGTCAGCACGAAACCGCCCTCGCATAGCAGATGGGGCGCGGTTTCTACGACAGTTGGTAGGCATCCTGTTGTCGCACGGATGTGAGATGTACGGGCAGAGAAAAGGGAGTCACGAAATGTGGAAGAGCCCTGTCAATGGCGCAAGGTTTCCCGTTTCAGTCAATATTGTTTCCAGGGCGATAGCAAACAAGATTCTTAAAACCGCTGGTATCAGCAAGAAGCTGCCCTGATTCCCGTCGCCGAAAGTGTTGTCTCTTTTCAAAGACTGTCACAAGGCGTTGTTTGGCGTTGTCGGACAGCTTATGTTCACGGAGTTCCGATGTGCTTCATCGGAACTATTCACAGGTATAATGACGCGTCGGTAACTTTCCTGTCTGCGAGAATCGGAAGGATGTAGTTCGGTCACTCATGAAAATCATTGCGCACAGGTGTAACACGTCACAAGAACTGAAAGCAACGCCGCCCCGTTACGGAGCGGAGGTGGATATCCGAAGCCAGGGGAGTGAATTGCATATCCACCACGATCCCTATATCCGCGGTGAATCCTTTGAAGACTGGCTACAGCATTATCAGCACGGCACTTTGATTCTCAATGTCAAGGAAGAAGGACTGGAAGAACGTTTGATTGCGCTCATGCGCGCTCGCGGTATTACCGACTATTTTTTTCTGGATCAGTCCTTTCCCTTTCTCGTCAAATGGGCGGAGGCAAGTGGTGGGCGGTGTGCGGTGCGCGTTTCGGAATTCGAATCGCTGGATACAGCGCTTTCGCTGGCAAACAAGGTGAACTGGGTGTGGGTAGATTGCTTTACCCGTTTCCCGCTGGATACGGATTCCGCCACTCGCCTGAAAAAGGCGGGGTTTAGGCTCTGTCTTGTTTCCCCTGAATTGCAGGGGAGGACAGACGATACGGATGTTTTGGCATTTATTCAGCAACTGCGAACGCTTGGCATTGCCGCTGACGCGGTTTGCTCCAAACGCCCTGATCTGTGGGAAAACGCTGGTGGATAGCCCGAAAAAAATGCTTGCCTATTTGGTTCATCGGTTCATCGGCGGACTGGATGGATAGCGCGAAGCAGTGGATTGCCAACCCGCTGTTTGTGGCAGGATTGCTTATCCGGCTGGCATTGCTTGTCCTTGTTACCCCCCACTCCGTTGAATCCTGGTATGTCCCCTTTTTGGAAGCCAGCATCAACGACTTTAGCCTTGACCCCTGGAAAACCTGGCTGAACCAGAGCGGTTCCATCATGGCATTTCCGTATGGCTATGTCATGTGGTTTTTCTTTTTGCCGTTGACCTTGCTGTGCAAATGGGCAGGACTGTCACTATACCCTGCTTACGGCATCACGCTTTTGCTGGCGGATGTTGCGTTGCTGGCAGTGTTCTGGAAAATAGCGGAGGAGGGGGCGGAGAAAAAACGCCGTTTGCTCATCGCCTACTGGCTGTCACCCATTGTCATACTGGCCAGTTACCTGTTTGGTTATAACGACCTGGTTCCGGTTCTCCTTTTGCTCTTGTCGCTTTATGCTGTCAAGCGAAACCGGATGTGCTTATCGGGCATACTGTGCGTGGCGGC
The DNA here is from genome assembly GCA_031266815.1 of Burkholderiaceae bacterium. Classification (GTDB taxonomy): domain Bacteria; phylum Pseudomonadota; class Gammaproteobacteria; order Burkholderiales; family Burkholderiaceae_D; genus Oxalobacter. The sequence goes on from JAISAG010000074.1 coordinate 4,209, forward strand.
GGTCTCCGCCAAATTGAGCATGGTGCTGGCGCTACCGTTTTTTCTGGTTTATCTCTTCAACAATCGCCCTGTCCGCCAGTTATTGCCTCGATACCTGAAAGGCGCTGTCATCGCTGCTGTGGTGCTTTTGCTTCCATTTTCACTTTCATCCTTCGGCATGAACATGCTGTTTAACAATCCGGATGTGGTCAAAATATACCGGCTGGCGCTTCCGGTCGGGGGAAACGCGGTCATTTACCTGATTCCCCTCGCCTATGTGCTGATACTCTACGCCGCTTGGCGCATCAAGCGCTTGAATTTCGACCTTTTTTACGCGTTGCTGGGCATCGCTTTCATGTTGATCACCTTAACCGTGTCCGCTTCTCCCGGTTGGTTTATTTGGTCAATTCCCCTGCTGGTGGTTTATCAGTTAACGGGTGAACGCATGGCTTTTCTGCTGTCATCCCTTTTTTCCGGGCTGTATGTGGTGAGCTATGCGCTACTTTCCCCGCAGTGGATGAACCTCTTGACGGGTTCAGGTGCATTCCCTTTCGCCTCGCCCTTCCCGTTGGTTTCGTTGGTCTATACCGGGATGGTGGCTGCTGGTGTTGTCCTCATCGTGCGTATCTGGCGAGAAGCCATCACCCGCAACGATTACCTTCGGCTCAGCCGAAAACCGTTTGTGCTGGGGATTGCGGGGGATTCCGGCGCAGGGAAAGACACCTACGCCAATGCCATTATGGGCCTGTTTGGTCGTCATTCTGTCACACACCTTTCCGGGGATGATTATCATCTCTGGGATCGCCAGAAACCGACTTGGCAAGTGATGACGCATTTAAACCCCCTTGCCAATAACCTTGAGAAATTCTCGGGTGACCTGGTCGCCCTTGTAGATGGCAAAAACGTGTTGGTTTCGCATTATGACCACCACAGCGGGCGCATGGGGCATCCGTTTCAGGTCAAAAGTAACGACTTCATCCTGGCAAGCGGCCTGCACGCGCTCTACCTGCCCGTGCTGCGCGAATGCTACAATTTGAGCGTCTACTTGGACATTGATGAAAATCTGCGCAGGCATTTTAAAATACGCAGGGATGTTAGCCAGCGTGGACACAGTATGGAGCGGGTGCTGCTTTCCTTGCAGGCGCGCGAGCCGGATGCGGAACAGTTTATTCGTCCACAGGCAAAATATGCCGACCTCGTCCTGTCATTACAGCCGATTCATCACGATATGCTGGCGAACACGGCAGATGCCCTCACACCGCGCCTTCGCCTGTTGGTGCGTTCGCGCATCGGCTTTAACGAAGCCACTTTCTCCAGGGTGCTGGTGGGGTTTTGCGGTCTGCATGTGGATATGCAGACCTATGTGGATACCGCTGAAGTGGCGTGTATGGGGGAAGGGGAGGTGTCGGCACAGGAAATCGCGCTGTCCGCCCAGATGATTTGTCCGCAC